>NZ_JBIWNL010000004.1:0-231261 GCF_044767225.1 Kitasatospora sp. NPDC101447 | reverse complement strand
CTCCGGCTCCTCGGTGTTCACCAGCCGAACGGCGAGGTCGGCGTACGAGGCGAGCTCCTGCCGGGCGCCGACGTTTTCCCCACTCGGGTAATAGGCTGGAAGCAGTCAGCCCGTTACCGATTCTCTGGAAGGACCGCCGTGGAGCTCGCCTCGTACGCCGACCTCGCCGTTCGGCTGGTGAACACCGAGGAGCCGGAGCGCGGCACCGACACGCTGACCTCCGTGGACGCGGTGCGCGCCCTGTTCTCCGACTCCTCCCGGGCCGCCGCGCTCGCCGACGAGTCCGACCTGCCCCGGCTGCGGGCCGTGCGGACCCGGCTGCGCGGGGTCTTCGAGGCCGCCGCCGACGGGGACGAGACCCGCGGCGTCGACCTGCTGAACAGCCTGCTGATGGAGTACCCCGTCAGCCCGCTGATCTCCGGGCACGACTACCTGGACGACGCCGGACGGCCCCGCTGGCACCTGCACCTGGCCGACAACTCGCCGACCGCCACCGCGCACTTCAGCGCGGTCGCCTGCATGGGCCTGGCCGTCCACCTGACCGAGCTGGGCGGCGACCGGCTGGGCATCTGCCAGGCCGCGCCCTGCCGCAACGCCTACCTGGACACCTCGACCAACCGCTCCCGCCGCTACTGCTCGGACCGCTGTGCGACCCGGGCCAACGTCGCCGCCTACCGGGCCCGCAAGCGCCAGGAGGCGGAGGCCGCGCTGGGCGGCGGGCAGTAGGCGCTAGACGTCCTCCACCCAGGCGCCGAGGCGGCGGGCCAGACCCGGCACCCGGGCCAGCCGCGGGGCGAGCAGCAGCCGCTCCAGCCGGCGGCCCGGCGCCAGCCAGGACGGGCGCGGGCTCAGCCGCAGCAGCACCCGGCCGAGCACCAGCTCGTCCGGGACCGCGCCGTAGCTGCGGCTGTCGCTGTCCACCGGACGGTTGTCGGAGAGCAGCCACCACCCGCCGGGCCGGCGCCCGGCAGCCCGCTTCACCACCAGCAGGTCCTGCTGGAAGGGGTGGCGGAAGAGCACCACCGCGCCCGGCCGGATCGGCGCGCCGTAGCGGACCAGCAGCCGGTCGCCCTCGCGCAGGGTCGGGACCATCGACGGGCCCGCCACGTCGACGACCCCGAACGGCAACACGCCGCCCCCGGTCCGGCCCTCCGGTTCCGCGCTCCGTGCCACGACTCCTCCTCCCGCACGCCCGCCCCCAGTCTGCCGTACGGACCGTCACCTGTTCGGTGTCCGGATTACCCCGGTTCCGGGTCCGCCTTTTGCCCTAGGCCCACCGCCCGATCGCGAAACCACGAGGGCGGAAGGGTAATCTCGGGCGCGGGAAGACGATCTAAGGAAGGACTCCCATGTTCTCTCGTCTGTTTGCACCGCGTGCCACCGCTCACGCCCACTGTGACCTGCCCTGTGGCGTGTACGACCCGGCGCAGGCCCGGATCGAGGCCGAGTCGGTCAAGGCCACCCAGGAGAAGTACCAGGCCAACGAGGACCCGCACTTCCGTGCCCGCGCCGTCATCATCAAGGAGCAGCGCGCCGAGGCCGTCAAGCACCACATCTCGGTGCTGTGGAGCGACTACTTCAAGGCCCCGCACTTCGAGAAGTACCCGCAGCTGCACCAGCTGATCAACGACACCCTGAAGGCCGCCTCGGCCACCAAGGCGTCCACCGACCCGGCCACCGGTCAGGCCCTGCTGGACCTGATCGCCGAGGTCGACAAGATCTTCTGGGAGACCAAGCAGGCCTGAGCCTGACGCGTCGCCACCCGACCGCCCCCGTCCGCACCGCCGGACGGGGGCGGTCGTGCGTTCACACCCGACCCGACCTCGGTAAGGGTTGCCTACCCTGAGTGCCTGTTATGCTGCCAGGGCGTCCGAGGGGGAAGTCCGGTGAGAATCCGGCGCTGACCCGCAACGGTGAGCACGGCCCGCACCCGCGGTGCGGCCGCGCCAGCCCGATCGCCCTCGGCCGTTGGACTCCCGAGAACTCGCCGTGGACTGCGAGGGGGACGGCGCCCGGGCACGCCCCCGGCCGGCGCCCGCCCCGGCGCACCCGCGGCCCGAGGCAAGGCGCATCCGTGACCCGCGCACCCATGACCCGCGCATCCGTGACCCGCGTAGCCGTGACCCGCGTAGCCGGCGGCCCGTCCGTCCACCGGACACCCGTGCTCCCGCTCACCGTCGGCCTCGGCGCCGCCCTGCTGCTGTCACTGGTCTGCGGGGTCGCGCTGGGCTCCTCCGGGATCGGGCTCCCGCACGTACTGCGGCTGCTGGGCGCCGGACTGACGGGCGGTCGGCTGGAGGCCGACGAGGCGGCCGCGTACGCCATCGTCTGGGAGATCCGGCTGCCGCGCACCGTCCTGGCCGCCGTGGTCGGCGCCGGGCTGGCCGCCACCGGGGTCGCCGTCCAGGCGCTGGTGCGCAACGCCCTCGCCGACCCCTTCGTCCTCGGCATCTCCTCCGGCGCGGCCGTCGGCGCCAACGCCGTCCTGCTGTTCGGCGCCTTCGCCTCGCTCGGGGTGTGGGCGATCTCCGCCTCCGCCTTCGGCTCCGCACTGCTCGCGATGACGCTGGTCTACCTCGCAGCCCGCACCGCGTACGGGCTCACGCCAATGCGGCTGGTGCTCACCGGCACCGCCCTCTCCTACGGCTTCGCCGCCGCCACCACCCTGATGGTCTTCGCCGCCGACCGCGGCGACGCCGCCCGGAGCGCCATGATGTGGCTGCTCGGCAGCCTCGGCGGCGCCACCTGGGGCTCGGTGCCGATCGCCGCCTGCACCGTCCTGGCCGGGCTCGCCCACCTCGGCTGCGCCGCCGGACGGCTGGACGCGCTCGCCATGGGCGACGAGACCTCCGCCTCGCTCGGTGTGGACCCGGACCGGATGCGCCGTGAACTGTTCGTGGTGACCGCCGCCGTCACCGGCACGGTGGTCGCGGTCAGCGGTGCGATCGGCTTCGTCGGGCTGCTGGTGCCGCACGTGGCCCGGATGCTGGTCGGCGCCGGGCATCGCCGGGTGCTGCTGGTCGCCCCGCTCGCCGGGGCGCTGCTGCTGGTCTGGGTGGACATCGCCTCCCGCACCCTGCTGGCACCCGCCGAACTGCCCGTCGGGGTGTTCACCGCCGTGCTCGGCGTGCCCGCCTTCCTGCTGATGATGCGTCGGCGCGGCCACGCCTTCGGAGGCCGACGGTGACCGACGCGATCGGTACGACCGATGCCATCCGTACGACCGGCCCGGCCGCCCCGGCCGGCTCGACCGCCCGGCCCGACCGGGCGAAGGCCCAGGACCTCGACGTCGACACCGTCTCGGTGGAGTCGGCCGGCACCCGGATCGTCCACGAGGTGAGCCTGGCGGCCGCCGCCGGGCAGGTGGTCGGCCTGGTCGGACCGAACGGCAGCGGCAAGTCGACCCTGCTGCGCTGCGTCTACCGGGTGCTGAAGCCCACCGGCGGGGCCGTCCGGCTCGACGGCGACGACCTGCACGCGCTCTCCGCGCGGGAGACGGCCAGGCGGGTGGCCGCGCTGACCCAGGAGCACTCCGCCGAGTTCGACTTCACGGTGGCCGAGGTGGTCGCCATGGGCCGGCTGCCGCACCGGCGCGGCCTCGGCGCCCCGACCGACGCGGACCGGGAGCGCTGCGCCGGCGCCCTGGCGAAGGTCCGGGCCGGGCACCTCGCCGGACGGGGCTTCCTGAGCCTGTCCGGGGGCGAGAAGCAGCGGGTGCTGTTCGCCCGCGCGCTGGTCCAGGAGCCGCGCCTGCTGGTGCTCGACGAACCCACCAACCACCTCGACGTCGCCCACCAGTTGGAGGTCCTGGCGCTGGCCCGCGAGGCCGGCCCGACGGTGCTCGTCGCGCTGCACGACCTCAACCTGGCGGCGAGCCACTGCGACCTGCTGTACGTCCTGCGGGCCGGCCGGATCGTGGCCTCCGGACCGCCCGCCGAGGTGCTCCGACCCGCCCTGCTGGCCGAGGTGTTCGGTGTCCGGGCCACGCCGGTCCGGCACCCGGAGACCGGCGCCCTCCAGCTGCTGTTCGACCGCCTCGACCGCTCCCCCGACACCCGGACGCCCGGGGCCCGGACCGCCGACGCCCGTACCCCCGACGCCTGAACCACCGAAGGAACCACCGTGCGCACCAAGGCCGTTGCCGCCGCCACCCTGCTCGTCCTCGGACTTACCGCCTGCGGCGCGGAGATCGCCCCCCGGCAGGCCTCGACCGGCTCCGCCCACTACCCGGTGACCGTGCAGAACTGCGGCGAGGAGCTGACCTTCCCGCAGAAGCCGGCCCGGGTGGTCACCAACGACGTCAACATCACCGAGCTGATGCTCTCCCTCGGCCTGGCCGACCGGATGGCCGGCTACGTCATGCCCGACGACAAGGGCCGGGTCGACAAGGTGCCGTGGAAGGACGGCTACCAGCAGACCGCCTGGCTCTCCAAGAAGGTGCTCACCAAGGAGATCGCCCTGGACGCCAGGGCCGACCTGGTGCTGGCCGGCTGGCACTACGGCTTCGACGAGGGCAGCGGCGTCACCCCGCAGGCGTTCAAGGCCCTCGGCATCGACTCGTACGTGCTCAGCGAGTCCTGCCGCAGCGGCAGGGGCACCGAACGCGGCGTGATGGACCCGCTGGACGCGCTCTACACGGACCTGGCCAACCTCGGCGAGATCTTCGACGTCAAGGACCGCGCCGACCGGCTGATCGCCGACTCCAGGGCCCGGATCGCCGCCGTCCCGCAGCCCGAGCGCCGCCCGTCCGTCTTCCTGTACGACAGCGGGCAGGACAAGCCGTACACCGCCGGGAAGTTCGCCGCCGCCGACGAGATCATCGCCAAGGCCGGCGGCACCAACATCATGGGCGACCTCGCCGACACCTGGGTCACCGCCGGCTGGGAGAGCGTGGTGCAGCGCGACCCCGAGGTGATCGTGATCAACGACTACGCGACCCCGGGCGCCGAGGAGAAGCGGAAGTTCCTCAAGTCGTTCCCGCCGCTGGCCGGCGTCTCCGCGATCAGGAACGACCGGATCTTCGTGCTGGACTACGTCGACCTCGTGGAGAGCCCGCGCAACCCGGCCGCGATCGGCACCCTGGCCGAGTACCTGCGCACCGTGCCGGCCCGCTGAGCGGCCCGGTCTCCGGCCCCTCCGGTCGGTGGTGCCGGGCGTAGGCTCTAGGTACGAGCCGACGGACCCCGACCGGAGGAGCGAATCATGACCACCATGGCGGCCCCCGCGGCCTTCGACACCCGCGCCCTGCGCGAGGGCATCGAACGCTGCGACGCCGACGCCCTCCTGGCGCTCTACGCGGAGGACGCCGAACTGCGCGTGGTCGACCGGAAGACCCAGCCCAGCCACCCCCTGGTGATGCACGGGCTGGAGGAGATCGGCGCCATGCTGAGCGACATCTACGGCCGCGAGATGACCCACAAGCTGGAGCAGGTGGTGGTCCAGGACGACCACGTCGCCTTCCTGGAGTCCTGCCGCTACCCGGACGGCGTCCGGGTGCTGATGGCCTCGATGGCCGACCTGCGGGACGGAAGGATCGTCGATCAGACCTCCGTCCAGGCCTGGGACGAGACGGGGCCCGAGCAGTAGGCTCGCTGGCATGATCCGCACCGCAGTCGCCACCGACGTTCCCGTCATCCACGCCATGATCCGTGAGCTCGCGGAGTACGAGAAGGCCCCGCACGAGGCCGTGGCCACCGAGGAGCAGCTGCGCGAGGCCCTGTTCGGCGCCGATCCGGCCGTGTTCGGCCTGATCGCCGAGGACGGGACCACCGGGGAGCCGGTGGGCTTCGCCCTCTGGTTCCGCAACTTCTCGACCTGGCGCGGCACCCACGGGATCTACCTGGAGGACCTGTACGTCCGCCCGGAGGCGCGCGGCGGCGGCCACGGCAAGGCCCTGCTGCTGGAGCTCGCCCGGATCGCCGTGGAGCGCGGCTACTCCCGGGTGGAGTGGTCGGTGCTGGACTGGAACCAGCCGTCGATCGACTTCTACAAGTCGATCGGTGCGGTGCCGATGGACGAGTGGACCGTGTACCGGCTCACCGACGAGGCACTCGCCGCCGCCGGCCGCCGCTGAGCGGACCGACGGAGTCCGGGAAAGGGTCTGCCACCCTGCGTCGCAATGCCTTACCATGAGTAACCCCGAACCGGGGTGCAACAGGGCAGGCAGAGTGATGGCGGACCCGCAACCCCGGTGCCTCCTTTGAGAGGCGGCAAGCAGGGGTAACAAGCGGGGTACCAAGCAAGCACAGCGCGTCACCCAGGAGGCAAGGGTGTCCCAGATCGACGGCGATCTCGGTGTTCAGGATTTCGTGGAGGTCCGGCTCCCCGCGGCGGGGGCCTACCTCTCCGTGCTGCGAACAGCGACGGCCGGGCTGGCGGCCCGGCTGGATTTCACCCTCGACGAGATCGAGGACCTGCGGATCGCGGTCGACGAGGCCTGCGCCATCCTGCTGCAGCAGGCGGTGCCGGGCTCCGTCCTTTCCTGCGAGTTCCGCCTGGTCGGCGACTCGCTGAAGGTGACCGTCGCCGCCCCGACCACCGACGGCAAGGCCCCCGAGCGGGACACCTTCGCCTGGACGGTGCTCTCCGCGCTGGCCGGCGAGGTCGACTCCTCGGTCGGCGAGGACAACACCGTGTCGATCAGCCTGCACAAGAAGCGCGGCGGGTCCACGGCCCACTAGCCGGGCGCCGGACCGCACCGCACAGACCGAGCAGCACCCGCGCAAGGGCCGTCCGCCGCACCCCCTCCCGGGGCCGGGCGGACGGCTCCCGGTACCGCCTCCGGGCGGTACGACCAACGAGACGATTCCGGGGCCGCGGCCCCGGTGCTCCCGGAACGGAACGGGGGAATGGCCGTGAGTGATCTGGACCGTACCGGCCTCGCGACGGCGGGACCTGCCGTACCGACCCAGGCGAGCGTTCCCGGCCTCGCCGCCAACGACGAAGCGCACCCGAAGGACGCCCACCGGATGAGCCACCCGACCGAGCCGACGTCTGAGCCGACGCCCGACTCCGTCCCCCCGCCGGAGCCGGCGGACCGGGCGGACGAGACGGCCGAGGCTGAGCTGCACGGCGCCGTGCCCGCGCAGGGCGCGCACCGCTCCGGCGCCCCGGACCGGGAGGCCGCCCGCGCCCTGTTCGTCCGCCTGTCGGCGCTGCCCGAGGGCTCGCCGGAGCGGGTCGAGCTGCGCAACCAGCTGGTGCGGATGCACATCCCGCTGGTCGAGCACCTGGCCCGGCGCTTCCGCAACCGGGGCGAGCCGCTGGACGACCTCACCCAGGTCGCCACCATCGGCCTGATCAAGTCGGTGGACCGCTTCGACCACGAGCGCGGGGTCGAGTTCTCCACCTACGCGACGCCGACCATCGTCGGGGAGATCAAGCGGCACTTCCGCGACAAGGGCTGGGCGGTGCGCGTCCCGCGCCGTCTGCAGGAGCTGCGGCTGTCGCTCACCACGGCGACCAGCGAGCTCTCCCAGCGGCACGGCCGCTCCCCCACGGTGCACGAGCTGGCCGAGCACCTGGGGATCTCCGAGGAGGACGTCCTGGAGGGCCTGGAGTCCGCCAACGCGTACTCCACGCTGTCCCTGGACGTGCCGGACAGCGACGACGAGTCGCCGGCCGTCGCGGACACCCTGGGCGCGACCGACGAGGCGCTGGAGGGCGTCGAGTACCGCGAGTCGCTCAAGCCGCTGCTGGCCCAACTGCCGCCCCGGGAGCAGAAGATCCTGGTGCTGCGGTTCTTCCGGAACATGACCCAGTCGCAGATCGCCGCCGAGGTGGGGATCTCCCAGATGCACGTGTCCCGGCTGCTCGCCCGGACGTTGGCCCAGCTGCGGGAGAAGCTGCTGGTGGAGGAGTAGGACTGACGGCCGCTCAGCTCCGGCTGCGCGGCCGTCCGGCCCTCCGGCGGCCCTGTGCGCTCAGTCCTCGGACGGGGCGTACAGGGCCGCCGTCGACTTCGGGTTCAGCAGCGAGCCGATGCCCACCAGCCCGAGCAGGCCGACCAGGGCACCGACGGCGATCATCGTGCCGCCGCTCTGGAACATGTAGTAGGCGACCGGCAGGCAGATCGAGTTGGTCAGCACCGCCGGGCTGCGGCCCCAGCGGCGCTCCTTCAGCAGCGCGCGGGCGGCCAGCACCGGCAGCACGCCGAGCAGCACGATGACCACGCCGCCGAACTCGTTCAGGGCGAGCTGCTTGGACTGGCCGGACAGCGCGGCCACCATGTCCCAGACGCCGACGACGGCCAGCGCGGCGCCCTCCAGGGCGGTGATGGCGGCGCCCAGGGTCAGGGACGCCGGACGGCCGGAGTCGGCCGCGGGTACGGGTGCGGAGGTTTCTGCGGTCACTCCAGCAGGGTAGCCGCCGGTTGGTCCGTACCGCCCCGTAGGCTTTCCCCATGCGCGCTCTCCTGGTCGTGAACCACAAGGCCACCACCACCAGTGGCCGGACCAGGGACGTCCTGATCCACGCCCTGCGCAGCGACCTCAAGCTGGAGGTGGCCGAGACGCAGTACCGGGGCCACGCGCGCGACCTGGCCCGCGAGGCGGCGGAGGACGGCACGGTCGACCTGGTGGTGGCGCTGGGGGGCGACGGCACCGTCAACGAGGTGGTGAACGGGCTGCTGGCGCACGGCCCGGGCGAGAAGGTCCCGCGACTGGCCGTGGTGCCGGGCGGTTCGACCAATGTGTTCGCCCGCGCGCTGGGCCTGCCCAACGACCCGGTGGAGGCCACCGGGGCCCTGCTGCACGCGCTGGAGCACAAGCAGGAGCGCCCGATCGGGTTGGGCAAGGCGATGACCGACGGCCTGCCGGACCGCTGGTTCACCTTCACCGCCGGCCTCGGCTTCGACGCCGGCGTGGTCGGCCGGGTCGAGGAGCAGCGCAGGGCCGGGCGCAAGTCCACCCACGCCCTCTACGTCACGCAGGCGATCCGGCACTACTTCACCCAGCGTGAGCAGCGCCGATCCGGCCCGGTCTCCCTGGAGCTGCCGGGCCGCGAGGCCGTTCCGGGGCTCGTGCTGTCGATAGTCAGCAACACCTCGCCGTGGACGTTCCTCGGCAACCGCCCGGTCTACCCCTCACCGCTCGCCTCCTTCGACACGGACCTCGACGTCTTCGGCATCACCCGGATGACGGCGTTCGGTACGGCTCGAACGATCCGTCAGATCCTGCGGTCACACACGCCTTCGAGCGACGGCGCACCGCCGGTCGGTCCGTCCGGGAAGCACGTCGTCTCCTACCACGACGTCCGGCACTTCACCTTGGTTTCAGAGGAACCGGCCCCGTTCCAGGTGGACGGCGACCATCTTGGAGACAGGAGTCGCGTCAGTTTCACAGGCGTTCGGCGGGCACTGCGTGTGATTGTGTGACCGGAAGCGGGGTTCGCCCTTCTTCTCGAACGCACAAGCCCCCTTCACTCCATAGAAGTACTGGCTGTGAGCTAGGCGACACCGAAGAATCAAAAATTCCTCCCCGAAGGGGGTTGTATCCGAGCCCGAGGTTTGCGAACCTCTACATGGCGATCGGGACACATCGCAGCGACGGCGACTCCGGAACCACGGAGCACCGACCGCGGGGTGTCCCTCGAATCGCCGAATCCCCCCCAGCACAGACCACCCGGGCCCGGTAGGCCTTTGGTCTCTTTTGCTGTTGCGGGATTCGTGAAAGCGTTCACATTCACAAAGCCATCGATTATGCCGCCCGGGCAACCCCCGTCGGCAGGAGGAGTTGGACGACCATGGACTGGCGCCACCGCGCTGTCTGCCGCGAAGAGGACCCGGAGCTGTTCTTCCCGATCGGGAACACCGGTCCTGCTCTGCTGCAGATCGAGGAAGCCAAGGCCGTGTGCCGCCGCTGTCCGGTGATGGAGCAGTGCCTCCAGTGGGCCCTCGAAACCGGCCAGGACGCCGGCGTCTGGGGCGGCATGAGCGAGGACGAGCGTCGTGCGATGAAGCGCCGCGCCGCCCGCAACCGCGCCCGCACCGCCTGATCGCGCCGATCACACGGCGTAGCACCAGCAGTGACCGCAGTACCGATCAACACATGATCAAAGGCTTCCCTGCACCTCCTGGTGAAGCCTTCCGCACAAAGGACCTTGCCCGGCTTGGTCCCGCGACACCGGACCCGTCCAGCCACTTGATACTGTTCACTTAGAGCAATATCGTGGAGCTGTGGCGCTCACCGTGTGCAACGCACCGGCGAGGTGTCGCTCTACCCAGAGCCCCCGTTCCGGCCGACTCCCCCCGACGGCCGGAACGGGTTGAGAGGCCCTGTCGACCCACCCCCCCCGGTCGACAGGGCCTCGTTTCTGTTTCCGCGACCGTTCGCTCCCGCGCTCCGCCGCTCCCCCGGCCACGTCCGGCCGAAGCGGCACGGGGCGGCCGGAGTGCGCAGCCGGCGCTTCCGCCGAACGCGCGCCCCCGCCGAGCGCCCTCGTGCAACGGATTCTCAGCAGAATCTCAGCCGGGCCGGACCCGGCGGACCGGGCCCGCGGCGGGCCTGGGTCCTCAGCGGACCGGGATCTCCAGAACCACCTTCGTACCGCCGTTCGGACCGGCCACCATGTCGAAGGTACCGCCCAACTCGCCGGTGGCCAGCGTCCGGACGATCTGCAGGCCGAGGTTGCCCGCCGTCTTGGGGTCGAACCCCTCCGGCATGCCGCGGCCGTCGTCCTGCACGGTGATCAGCAGGTACTCCTCCGGTCGGGCGCCGCCGTTCCAGCTGTCCGACCAGCCCATCCCGGTCGCCGGGGCCCGCCCGCGCAGCGCGCTGACCTCCAGGTTCCCGGAGGCCGTCGGGCCGAAGGCGTGCTCCAGGGCGTTCTGCAGCAGCTCGGTCAGCACCATCGACAGCGGGGTGGCCACCTCGGCGGACAGGATGCCGAAGCTGCCGGTGCGGCGGGTCGCCACCCGGCCGTCCTGGGACAGCTCCATCACCATCGCCAGCACCCGGTCGGCGATCTCGTCGAAGGCCACCTGCTCGTCCAGGGCCTGGGAGAGCGTCTCGTGCACGATCGCGATCGAGCCCACCCGGCGCACCGCCTCGTCCAGCGCGGCCCGGCCGGACTCCGACTCCATCCGGCGGGACTGCAGCCGCAGCAGGGCCGCGACGGTCTGCAGGTTGTTCTTCACCCGGTGGTGGATCTCCCGGATGGTGGCGTCCTTGGTCATCAGCTCGCGGTCACGGCGGCGCAGCTCGGTGACGTCGCGGCAGAGCACCAGCGATCCGGTCAGGGTGCCCTTGGGCTTGAGCGGGATCGCCCGCACGGTCACCACTCCCCCCTGCGCCTCCACCTCGGTCTGCCGGGGTGCCCAGCCGCTGGCCACCTTCACCAGTGCCTCGTGGACGGCGCCGCGGGACGGCGGGGCGAGGTCCGCGGTGGTGCGGCCGAGGTGGCTGCCGACCAGGTCGGTGTTGAGGCCGAGGCGGTGGTAGGCGGAGAGCGCGTTGGGGCTGGCGTAGGTGACGATGCCGTCCGCGTCCAGGCGGATCAGGCCGTCGCCGACGCGGGGGGCGGCGTCCATGTCGACCTGTTCGATGCCGGGGAAGGGGAAGCTGCCGGCGGCGATCATCTGGGCCAGGTCGGAGGCGCTCTGCAGGTAGGTGAGCTCCAGCCGGCTGGGGGTGCGGACGGTCAGCAGGTTGGTGTTGCGGGCGATCACCCCGAGCACCTTGCCCTCGCGCCGGACCGGGATCGACTCGACCCGGACCGGGACCTCCTCGCGCCACTCCGGGTCGCCCTCGCGCACGATCCGGCCCTCGTCGAAGGCGGCGTCCAGCAGCGGGCGCCGACCGCGCGGGACGAGGTGGCCGACCATGTCGTCCTGGTAGGAGGTCGGCCCGGTGTTGGGCCGCATCTGCGCCACCGAGACGTAGCGGATGCCGTCCCAGGTGGGGATCCACAGCACCAGGTCGGCGAAGGAGAGGTCGGAGAGCAGCTGCCACTCCGAGACCAGCATGTGGAGCCATTCCACGTCGGCCCCGGTGAGGGTGGTGTGGCGGCGGACGAGTTCGTTCAGCGAGGGCACATGGCGAGGGTAGCGCCGCCGGTCCGGGCGGGGCGCGGCGGACCGGCGGGCGGACGGCGCGTGACGGCCTCCCGACGGCCCGGAGTTGTTTAGACCAATTCGCCAAGCGGCCTGGACAACCCAGATTGGTCTAGTCCACAATGAAAGAGCACCAAGGAGCGGACCCCGCGCAACTGCCCTGACCGCGCGCGGCCTCTCCTCGGTCGGACGCCGCCGAACGAGGACCCCGCACAGTCCTCGATCGTCCCCGGCGCCCGACGACAGCTCCGGGCTGCGGTGCCGCACGGGTTGAGGGTCCCGTGTCGGCGCCGTGGCCCGTAGTGCTTTCCGGCCGCCGCGCGGCCCCGGACCACGTTTCCGCCGCTCAGCGGACCGGCCCCCGTCCACAGGCTGTGGACGGGGGTCGGTCCGCGCGCGGGGCCGGTCTTCCTCGGCCTACCGCGGTCTACCTCGTCTCGGTGACCTTGGCCAGGGCGCGCGGGGCGTCCGGGTCCTGGCCGCGGGCGATGGTGACCTCGTACGCCAGCAGCTGCAGCGGCAGGATCTCCAGGATCGGCTGCACCTCCTCCGGCACTCCGGCCGGCAGCACGAAGCCCGCCGAGGCGGCGTCCACCTGCGCCTGCTGGCCGATCACCACCAGGTCCGCGCCGCGGCCGCGCAGCCGGTCCAGGACCGGCTGCAGGGCTTCGCCGCCCTTGCCGTCCGGGACGATCGCGATGACCGGCGAGACGTTGTCCACCATGGCCAGCGGGCCGTGCAGCAGGTCCGCGCCGGAGAACGGACTGGCCGGGATGTAGGTGGTCTCCATCAGCTTCAGCGCCGCCTCGCGGGCCGTCGGGTAGCCGTAGCCGCGCGAGGTGATGACCAGGCGCTGGGCGAAGCGGTAGCGCTCGGCCAGCGCCCGCACCTCGGCGTGCCGCTCCAGCACGCCCGCGGCCAGGGCCGGCAGCCCCTGGGCGGCCGAGCCCTCCCCGGGCTCCCGCCGGGAGTACCCCCAGGCCTCCGCGAGGCCCTCGACCAGCAGGTAGAGCGCCAGCAGCTCGGCGGTGTAGGTCTTGGTGGCGGGCAGCGCCTTCTCCGGGCCTGCCAGCACGTCGATGTGGAACTCGGAGACCTCGGCCAGCGGCGAGGAGGCGTTGTTGGTGACCGCGAGGGTGATGGCGCCGGCCTCGCGGGCGGCCTTGGTGGAGGCCACCAGGTCCGGCGAGCCGCCGGACTGGCTGACGGTGATCACCAGGACGTCGGTGAGGTCCGGCTTGGCGCCGTACGCGGTCGTGGTGGACATCGAGGTCAGACCGGCCGGCTTGCCGAGCAGGATCTCGACCAGGTACTTGGCGTACAGCGCGGCGTTGTCGGACGTGCCCCGCGCGGTGAGCAGGACGAAGCGCGGGTTGCGGGAGGCGATCTCGGCCGCGATCCCGCGGATCTTCGGGGCGCCCTCGTCGAGGATGCGCTGGAGGACGGCCGGCTGCTCGGCCATCTCCGCCGCCATGATCCGGCCGGGGACGGGAGCGGTGTGCGGGTCGGACATCTGGGTCTGCCTCCGATGAGACGGTTCGACCCCGCCCGGGCGGCTGCCCGACGGGGACCTCTACGGCGGCGAGTCCGCACACTCGCGGCGGTTCTTCGTGCCCGGCAATCCTATGGGCGCGCCCGGCCCGGAGCACCTCCGAACTTCCCTGCCGCACGCCCGTCGTGCGCCCCGCGCGCCCGGCGCGCGATCCGTCTCCGGACCTCCGTCCGACCCGCCGCCCGCCGCGCCCGGAGGCGGGAGGGCGGACGGCGGCGGGGCGGCTCAGGACGTCTTGTTGATCAGCTGGTCGATCGCGGCGTCGGCCTCCTTGGTGGCCTGGTCCACCGACTTGCCCTTGAGGATCGCGCTCAGCATGTCCGGGATGACCTTCTGCTTCTCGACCGCGCCCCAGCCGGGGGCCAACGGGGTGAACCAGGCGTCCGGGACGGCGTTGGCCGCGGCGGCGGTGGACGGCTTGTTCTTCAGCGGGTTCAGCTGGGTGAGGTTGTTCGGCAGGATGTCCTTGTCGGCCAGCGCCTGCTCGGACTTGCTGCTGGTGAACATCCGGATCCAGTCGGCCGCCAGCGCCACCGACGGGGACTTGGCCGTGACGGCGAGGTCGGAGCCGCCGATGAAGGTCGGCAGCGGCTTGCCGTCCGGGCCGGGCATGGTGGCCACCTTGACGGCGTCCTTGAGGCTCGGGTCGCCGGTGACCGGCGCGGTGACGGAGGTCGCCTCGTAGCCGTTGCCGTAGAAGGACGCGGCGTGCCCGCGGGCCATCGACTCGAACTGGTTCTGCTCGTTCACCGTCAGGTCGCCCTTGTTGTACTTGCGCACCAGGTCGACGAAGTGGCCGATGCCCTCCTGGGACTTGGGGTCGTGCAGGGTGCCGTGCCAGTTCCCGGCGCTGTCGAACTTGGCGATGCTGCCGCCGTACGCGGCCACGTAGCTCATCGCCGCGTACCAGTACGGGCCGGGCAGGTAGAGCGGGGAGAAGGTCCTGTCCGCCTTGTTCCTGTCCGCGACCTTGTCCAGCGCGGCCAGCAGTTCGGGCTCGGTCTTCGGGAACTCGGCGCTGCCGGTGGCCTGTTGGAAGGCCGCGGAGTTGTAGATGGCGACCCGCGAGCCGGCGTAGTACGGCACGCACCAGAGCTTGTCCTGGTAGGTGCAGGTGTTGGCGAGCGCCTTGATCCAGCTGTCGGAGTTGTCGAAGCTGGTCCGGTCCACCGGGGCGAGCGCGCCGGACAGCACGTACTTCATGGTCTCCGTGTTGCCCAGCTCGACGACGTCGGGGGCGGAGCCCTCCGCGATCGCCTTGTCCAGCTTGGTGACCTTGTCCGCCCAGCCCTGGTACGAGAGCTTGAGGGCGACGTTCGGGTACTTCGCCGCGAACTCGTCGTTGACCCGCTGGACGAGGTCGGGCCAGTTCTTCTGGGCGTCGTCCATCAGCCAGACGGTGACGGTGCCGGTGGCGGCCTTCGAGGCGGCGGAGCCCTTGCCGTCGCCCGACGGTGAGCCCGACGAGGAACAGGCCGTCAGGCCCGCCGCCAGTGCCATGGTCCCGAGCGCCGAGATGAGCTGACGCGTCTTCACGCCGTCCTCCGAGGGTGTTGAGAGCCGTGATGCCCGCCGGCAGCGTGATTGGCGCCCGCAGCGGAGAGTCCGGACAGGGGGCGGCGACGTGCTTCGGGGTGGGCCGATACCACATCCGGTGAGGTTGAAATTCGAACCGGATGACTGGACTCTGGCCTAGACCAATGGCGGTGTCAACGGCCAACAGCCTTTGCGACCAAGGCCGTTGCAGAGCCGTTGTACCCCGTGGCGATCAGTCGCCGCCCCGTCACCGTAAGTGGAAATTAAGGTGGATTTAAGGCTCACTTGAGGGAACACGGTCACCCGGCGGATCCGCGGGCCAACGCCGGGGAAACGGAAACGGGCCCGCCATGCGACATGCGCATGACGGGCCCGTGGGCCGACGTCCACCGGCTCCGGCCGGTGACGTTCCCCTGGTCGGTTCAGCCGATCGCTCCCGGCTGCCCGGTGAGCACCTCCACGGCCGCCAGCCCGCAGACCCGGGCGGCGCCGTGGGTGGCGATGTGGAGCGCGCCGACCGGCTCGGACTGGGGCAGCCCCATCTCGACCACGGCGGCGTCCGGGCGGGCCGCCACCAGGCGGCCCAGCACGGCGGACATCCACGGGTAGCGGTGCACGTCCCGGACCACCAGCACCAGGCGGCGGCCCTCGGCCCCGGCCAGCAGCTCGTCGACCAGCGCGTCCAGCTGCTCCGGGGCGGCCTCGGCGGCCGACACCGCGCGGGTGCGGGTGCCGGGGAAACGGTCGGCCAGCATGCCGGCCACACCCCACGGGGTGACGTCGCCGACGGCGATGTTCGGCTCGTCCGAGAACGAGGCCACGTACGGGCGCTCGCTCACCGGAGGCGCCACCAGGCCCGGCGCCCGGACCACCTTCAGCGCCCGGCGCGCGGCCCGCAGGCCGACCGCCAGGTCCGGCTCCGGCCGCTCGCCCTGGGCCGAGATCCGGCCCCAGCTGCCCAGCGCCCGGACCCGCGCGGCGGCGTCCGCCAGCCGCTCCTCGCCCAGCCGGCCGGCCCGCACGCCCGCCACGATGGCGTCGCGCAGCATCAGGACCGTCTCCTCGTCGGCGAGCCCGCCGCCGACGCAGATCGCGTCCGCGCCGGCCGCCAGGGCCAGCACGGTGCCCTCGCCCATCCCGAAGGTGTCGGCGATGGCGCCCATCTCGATCGCGTCGCTGACGATCAGGCCCTGGTAGCCGAGGCCGCCGTCGGCCGGCGCGGCGCGCAGCAGGTCGCGCAGCACGGTCGGGCTGAGGGTGGCCGGCAGCTTCGGGTCCAGCGCCGGGATCATGATGTGGGCGGTCATCACGGCCTTGGTGCCGGCCGCGATCGCCGCCTGGAACGGGATCAGGTCGCGGGCCCGGAGCACGTCCAGGTCGACGTCGATGACCGGCAGGCCGTGGTGCGAGTCCACCGCGGTGTCGCCGTGCCCCGGGAAGTGCTTGGAGCAGGCGGCCACGCCGGCCGACTGCAGGCCCTCGACCCAGGCGGCGGTGTGCCGGGCGCACAGCTCGGGGTCGGCGCCGAAGGAGCGGACCCCGATGACCGGGTTGCGCGGGTTGGAGTTGACGTCCGCGGTGGGCGCCCAGTTGTAGTTGACGCCGGCCGCGGCCAGCGCCCGGCCGAGCTCGCGGGCGACGTCCCTGGTCAGCGCCGGGTCGTCGATCGCGCCGAGCGCCAGGTTGCCGGGCCAGGAGGAGCCGGAGCCCGCCTCCAGCCGGGTGACGTCGCCGCTCTCCTCGTCGATGGCGATCAGGAGGTCGGGGTTCTCGGCGCGCAGCGCCCGGGTGAGCGCGGACAGCTGGTCGAGGTCGGCCACGTTGCGGTCGAACAGCGCGACCGAGCCGAGCCCGGCGGCGAGGTGGCGCAGCACCCACTGCGGCGGCTCGGTGCCGACGAAGCCGGGCTGCAGGACGGTCAGGGCGTCGCGGTGCAGCTGGTCGCTGTCCGGCACGGTGGGAACGAGGATGCTCACGGTGACTCAGCCCTTCACGGCGCCGTCGGTCAGACCGCCGACCGCCTTGCGCTGCAGGAAGATGAACAGGATCAGCACGGGGATGGCGAACATCGTGGACGCCGCCATGGTGGCGCCCCAGTCGTTGCCGAAGGCCGTCTTGAAGGAGGACAGCCACAGCGGGAGGGTCTTGCCCTCCTCCTTGTTCAGGATCAGGACGAGCGGGAACTCGTTCCACGCCGTGATGAAGCCGAACAGCGAGGTCGACATCAGGCCGGGGGCCAGCAGCGGGAAGATCACCTTCACGAAGGCCTGGGTGCGGGTGCAGCCGTCCACCATGGCCGACTCCTCCAGCTCCTTCGGCACCGCGGCGATGAAGCCGCGCAGCGTCCAGATGGTGAAGGGCAGGACCATCATCATGTAGAAGAGCGTCAGCGGCAGCAGGCTGTTCAGCATGTCGTTGTCGCGGGAGATCATGTACACCGCGATGGTCATGACCTCCCACGGCGCCATCTGCGCGATCATGACGACCAGCACGAAGGCCTTGCGGCCGCGGAACTTCATCCGGGCGATGGCGAAGGACGCCAGGGTCGCGATCACCAGCGAGAGCAGCACCGCGCCGACGGTGGCGGTGACGCTGTTGGCGACGTACGTCCAGAAGTTCGGCGCGTTGACCGCGGTGGTGAAGTGGTCGAGCGTGCCGTCGAGCGGGAGGAACACCGGCGTCTTGCTGATGATGTCGCGGTCCTGCTTGAAGGAGGTCGCGACCATCCAGTAGACGGGGAAGATGAAGAAGACGAAGAGGACGACCGCGATCACGTTCGGCCAGGTACGTCCGAAGAGAGAGCGCCTCACAGCTCGTCCTCCTGCTTGATCATGATGCGGAAGTAGTACGCCATCAGCGCGCCCAGCATCAGGATGGTGAGCACCGCGATCGCGGAGCCGATGCCGTAGTGCTGGCCGGACGAGCCCTCCAGGAACGCGTGCACGGGCAGGGTCCTGGTCAGGTTCTCGGGGCCGCCGCCGTTGATCGCGTAGACCTGGGTGAAGGACTTGAACACCCAGATGACTTCGAGGAAGGTCGTGGCGAGGAAGAACGGCTTCAGGTTGGGGAAGATCACCAGGCTGAAGATCTTGCCGGAGCCGGCGCCGTCCATCCGGGCGGCCTCGTAGAGCTCCTTGGGGATGGTGGTCAGAGCGGCGTACATGTTGAACGCCACGAACGGGATCGACTGCCAGACGATCAGCAGGATGACCACGAAGAAGGTCGAGTACTGCGAGCTGAGCCAGTTGTAGTCGGCCATGGAGTGCCAACCGAGCTGGTCCAGGAACCAGTTGACGACGCCCCACTGCTGGTCGAACAGCCAGGTGTAGACGGTGGTCGCGGCGACCACCGGCATGGCCCAGGCCATCAGCAGCGAGATCGACAGCGCCAGGCGCATCCGCTTGCCGAGGTGGTTGAGCAGCAGGCCGACCAGCGTGCCGCCGACCATGATCAGCACCACGTTGACCAGGGTGAAGACGACGGTGCGCCCGGTGACCGACCAGAAGTCCGGGTCGGTCAGCTGCTCCTTGTAGTTGTCGAAGCCGGTCCACTCCGTGAGGTGCATGACCAGCTGGCGCCTGTTGAGGTTCTGGAACGACAGCAGGACCGTCTTGACCAGCGGCCAGCCCAGCAGGGCGATGGTCGCCAGGGTGGCCGGCAGCAGCAGCAGGTACGGCGCGAAGCGGGAGCCCAGTCCGGGGGCGCCCGGCGGTCTGGTGCGCTTCGGTCCGGCGCCGCCGGCACCGCCGCCCGCGGCAGTCGTCCCGGTCCCGTCCACCACGGCCTCCCCCGCGTCCGGGGACGGTGCCTGCACCCGCTCTGAATGCACAGCCATCGTTCTCACTTCCTCACAACCCGACCACGACGGACGGGCGCCGCCCACCGGCCCCCCGCCGGGAGCCGGTGAGCGACGCCGCTCGATGCCTACTGCTTCTGGTTGAGCCGCTTCGCGATCTCGTCGTCGTACTTCTTGGCCGTGGCGGCGTAGTCGCCGCCCTGCAGGGCGGCGGTCAGGAAGTCCTTGATCGGGTTCGGCTTGTCCTCGACGCTGGCCCAGTTCGGGGTGTTCGGGGTGATGCCGCCGACCGCCGCGGCCGTCTGGGCGGCCTTCGCGAAGTCACCGGTGATCTGGCTGTTCAGCGCGGCCTTGTTGGGGATGTTGCCCGCGGCGGCGACCAGGCCCTCGTTCTTGTCGTTGAGGGCGACCTTCAGGAAGTCCTTCGCCATGTCGGTGTTCTTGCTCTGCGAGGCGACCGCGAGGTTCGAGCCGCCGAGGAAGACACCGGAGGGCTTGTCGGCGGTCTTGCCCGGGATCGGGAAGAAGCCGATCTTGTCCTTGGCCATCTCCTCCGGCTTGGGCAGCTCCCAGCCGAGGGCGATCATGGCGCCGACGTTGCCCTTGGCGAAGACGTCCTTCTGCTGCGGGGTGGCCTCGTCCTTGTCCTTCGGACCGGTGGCCGAGTAGCCCTGCAGCTTCTTGTAGGTCTCGAAGGCCTTCTGCGCCTCGGGCGAGGACAGGCCGCCGACCCACTTGTCGCCGTCCTTCTTGGCGATCTTGCCGCCCTCACCGGTCAGCAGGCCGAAGTAGGTGTACCACTCCTGGCCCGGCAGGTAGATCGGGTCGGCGACGCCCTCGGTGCCCTTGAGCTTGTCGAGGTCGGTGTAGAACTCGTCCAGGGTCTTCGGGGTGTCGGTCAGGCCGGCCTTGGCCCACAGGTCCTTGTTGTAGGCGACGACGCGGTTGGAGACCCACCACGGGGCGGCGTACTGCTTGCCGTCCAGGATCGCGGCCTCGTTCTGGTTGGCGGCCCAACCGTCGCCCCCCAGGGCGGACTTGTCCTTGGTGATGTCCAGCAGGCCGCCCGAGGCCGCGTAACCGGCGGTCTGGGTGTTGCCGATCTCCAGGACGTCGACGGAGCCCTCGGACAGCGCGGCGGTGACCTTCGGGCCGATGCCGTCCCACTCCTGGATCTGGAAGTCGACCTTGGAGCCCGGGTAGGTGGTCTCGAAGTCCGCCTTGACCGCGTCCGTCCAGCCCTTCGGGGCCGAGCCGGTCATCAGCCACACCTTCAGCGTCTTGCCCTTGTACTTGTCGGCCGCCGAGGAGGACGACGACTTCGAGTCACCGTCACTCTTCTTGCCGTCCGAGCCGCAAGCCGCCAGGCCGACGACCATTGCTGCGACGCCGACCGCCGCGATGAGCTGACGCTTCACGCCATCCTCCTGAGGGATGCCTGGTTTACCCCCGTCGGGCGGCAGCGGCAGACCCACACAAAGCGGGGGAATCGGTGCCGCGGAACCCTTCGAACGGGTGGGGGGATGAATAGTGACCGGCCTAGTGGTGTAGACCAGATGCCTGGAGCTTGGCCTAGACCAATGGGCCTGTCAACGGCTGTTCGACCGATCTCGACCACCCGTTATCAAGCCGACACCGCACATCGTTCATCGCGTGATGAGGTATTCGTTCCGCAGCCATACATGCAACGATGTGAGCCGTTAACGATGTGGTGGGGCCTGTGAAGGCCCTGCGAGAAGCGGGAGAACAGGTCCGATGAGCAGCGACGGGGGAACCACCGCCCAGGCCGAAGACCCCGAGGTGAAGAACCTCCCGAACCAGGCCGGCACCGACCCGACCGCGCGCGTCCCCAAGTACTACGGGCTCAAGCGCCACCTGCTGCAGCTCACCGAGACCCAGCCGGCCGGCACCCCGGTCCCGCCGGAGCGCGCTCTGGCCGCCCAGTTCGACACCTCGCGCACCACCGTCCGCCAGGCCCTGCAGGAACTGGTCGTCGAGGGCAGGCTGGAGCGCATCCAGGGCAAGGGCACCTTCGTCGCCAAGCCCAAGGTCGCCCAGGCGCTGCAGCTCACCTCCTACACCGAGGACATGCGGGCCCAGGGCCTGGAACCCGCCTCACGGCTGATCGAGATCGGCTACATCACCGCCGACGACCACCTCGCCCCGCTGCTCGACATCAAGCCCGGCGGGCGCGTGCTGCGGATCGAGCGGCTGCGCCTGGCCAACGGCGACCCGATGGCCATCGAGGTCGCGCACCTGTCCGCGAAGCGCTTCCCCGCCCTGCGGCGCAACCTGGCCAAGCACAACTCGCTGTACGCGGCGCTGCGCGAGGTGTACGGGGTCACCGTGGCCGAGGCCGAGGAGACCATCGAGACCACCCTGGCCAACCCGCGCGAGGCCGGGCTGCTCGGCTCCGACCTCGGCCTGCCGATGCTGCAGCTGTCCCGGCACTCCTTCGACGCCGAGGGCAACCCGGTCGAGTGGGTCCGCTCCATCTACCGGGGCGACCGCTACAAGTTCATCACCCGTCTGAAGCGCCCGGAGTAGGCGCCCGGAGCGGGCACCCGGAGCGGGCACCCGGGACGGCTCCCGGAGCGGGTGCCACCCCGGCTGAAGCGTCCGGCGCGGACGCACTCCCCCACCGCGCCACGGGCACCGGCGCGCGCGACCTGCGCGCCGGTGCCTTCCGCTTCCCGTGACGGTGTTTTTCGTGTCCCGCGGCGGCGGGGATCGGTCGGTCACGTCCGACTGGTGGGAAGTTCCGTCGTTCCCGGTGACATGGATCACGCCATGCTCTAGATTGCGCAGCCGTACTGACTGCCGATCACCGATGGTGCTGCCCGGCGGGCTCGCGGGGGCGTGCGGTGCTCCCGGGGCTGCGGCGCCGACGGGGAGAACCCTCCGGAGCGGAGCCGAAGATGCCGTCTGATCCCGATACGTTCGAAGATGTCATGCCCGAGCCAGTCGGGGCGCCCGTCCCGGCGGTGACCCCCGAGCGGGTGCTGGCCGGTCTCGCCCTGCTCGTGCCGATCGTCGCGATGCTCTGGGTGTCCTCGTACGACAAGTCGGACCCGGCGGTGGCCGGGATTCCGTTCTTCTACTGGTACCAGCTGCTCTGGGTGCCTGCGTCGGCCGTCTTCACCGTCGCCGCGTACCTGCTGATCAACCGGGACGAGAAGGCCCGCAAGGCGGCCCGGAAGGGCGGTGTCCGATGAAGGACGTCAACGTGCCGGCCCTCGTGGTCTTCGTGCTGTTCTTCGCCCTGGTCACCGTGATGGGCTTCCTCGCCTCGCGCTGGCGCCGCGCGGACGACGCGGCGCACCTGGACGAGTGGGGCCTGGGCGGGCGCAGCTTCGGGACCTGGGTGACCTGGTTCCTGCTCGGCGGCGACCTGTACACCGCGTACACCTTCGTCGCCGTCCCGGCCGCCGTGTACGCCACCGGCGCGGCCGGGTTCTTCGCCGTGCCGTACACGATCATCGCCTACCCGCTGGTCTTCCTCTTCCTGCCGCGGCTCTGGTCGGTCTCCCGGGTGCACGGCTACGTGACCCCGGCCGACTTCGTCCGCGGCCGGTACGGCTCGCGGCCGCTGTCCCTGGTGGTCGCGCTGACCGGGATCCTGGCCACCATGCCGTACATCGCCCTGCAGCTCGTCGGCATCCAGGCGGTGCTGGACGTGCTGGGCGTCGGCGGCGGGGAGAACGCCAACTGGTTCGTCAAGGACCTGCCGCTGTTCATCGCCTTCGGTGTGCTGGCCGCCTACACGTATTCCTCCGGCCTGCGCGCCCCGGCGCTGATCGCCTTCGTCAAGGACGCCCTGATCTACATCGTGATCATCGTCGCGGTGATCTACATCCCGATCCGCCTCGGCGGCTACGGGCACATCTTCGACGCGGCCGCGCACAAGTTCGGCGCACCGGGCGCCAAGGGGTCGATGACCGTCCCGCACGACAAGCAGTGGACGTACGCGACGCTGGCCCTCGGCTCGGCGATGGCCCTGTTCATGTACCCGCACTCGGTGACCGGTGTGCTGGCCTCCAAGTCCCGCAACACCGTGCGCCGCAACATGGCGATCATGCCCGCGTACTCGCTGATGCTGGGCCTGCTGGCGCTGCTCGGCTTCATGGCGATCGCGGCGGGCGTCGGCAAGGGCGACAAGACCTACAACGCCCAGCTCTCGGTGCCGCAGCTGTTCGCGAGCATGTTCCCGGACTGGTTCACCGGCGTGGCCTTCGCCGCCATCGGGATCGGCGCGCTGGTGCCGGCCGCCATCATGTCGATCGCTGCGGCCAACCTGTTCACCCGCAACGTCTACAAGGACTGGCTCAAGCCCGCCGCCACCCCCGCTGACGAGACCCGCGTCGCCAAGGCGGTCTCGCTGCTGGTGAAGGTCGGCGCGCTGGTCTTCGTGCTCGGCATGGACAAGCAGGCCGCGATCAACCTGCAGCTGCTGGGCGGCCTGTGGATCCTGCAGACCTTCGTCGCCATCGTCGGCGGCCTGTTCACCCGCTGGTTCCACCACTGGGCGCTGTTCGCGGGCTGGGCGGCCGGCATGGTCTACGGCACCTGGAAGGCGTACGGCCTCGCCAGCCCGGCCACCAAGCACTTCGGCGGCAACGCCGCCGAGATCCCGGGCATCGGCGAGATCGGCTACATCGGCCTGACCGCCTTCGCGCTGAACCTGATCGTCGCGGTGGCGCTCACCCTGGTGCTGCGGGCCGCCAAGGCGCCCGAGGGCCCGGACGAGACCAAGCCGTCCGACTACAGCGCCGACGCCGGCGACGACGAGCTGAAGAACGCGCCGGAGCCCGTAGCGGCGCACTGATTCGCGACGTACGCGCCCTGTGATCGTGCCGCCTTCTCCGTGAACACTGGAGAAGGCGGCGCGATCATATGTATGAACAGGCGTGCACGCCGGGCACCACCAGACCGGACCGGCAACCGGCCGGGACCTGATCGACCACGGGGAGCTCGCGGCCATGGCA
The DNA here is from genome assembly GCF_044767225.1 of Kitasatospora sp. NPDC101447. Taxonomy (NCBI): domain Bacteria; kingdom Bacillati; phylum Actinomycetota; class Actinomycetes; order Kitasatosporales; family Streptomycetaceae; genus Kitasatospora; species Kitasatospora sp. NPDC101447. Next base: position 207,343 of record NZ_JBIWNL010000004.1, on the reverse strand, counting down.
GAACTCGGTACCACCCTCAACGGCCAGCACCAGTCCACCCAGAGCCACCACCACCTCACGGCCCACCGTCCGGCGGCGGCCACCCGGCTGCCGTCCGTCCTGATCGCGACCCGGCACGGCGAGTCCACCGCCAACGTCGAGTTCCAGCTGGCCGAGGCCGCCGGCGCGCTCAGCGTCCCGATCAGCTGCCGCGACGCCGACATCCCGCTGTCGCTGCACGGCCGGGAGCAGGCCCGGGCGCTCGGCCGCTGGTGGGCCGCCCTGCCCAGCGCCGACCGGCCGCGCAGCGTCTGGTGCTCACCGTACGTGCGCACCACGGAGACCGCCGGAATCGCGCTCGCCCAGGCCGCCGGGCTCGGCGCCGTCCCGGTCTCGCTGGCCGTCCGCTACGACGAGCGGCTGCGCGACCGCGAGCTCGGCGTCCTGGAGATGCTGCCGAAGGCCGCCATCGAGGCCAAGCACCCGGAGGAGGCGGCCCGGCGCCGCAAGATGGGCGAGCTCTACTACCGCCCGCCCGGCGGCGAGTCCTGGGCCGACGTCGCGCTGCGGGTGCGCAGCCTGCTGCGGGACGTCTGCGAGGAGGAGGCCGGCCGGCCCGTCCTGCTGGTCGCGCACGACTGCACGGTGCTGATGCTCCGCTACGCGCTGGACCGGCTCACCGAGGAGCAGCTCGTCGCGCTCGGGCCGGTGCACAACTGCTCCACCAGCATGTGGCGGGCCCAGGAGGGGCGACTGCGGCCGGACCGCTGGAACGTCGTCGACCACCTGGCGGCCGCGGAGGACTGACGCACCGTCGTCTCGGCGCCGCAACGCCCACGCCCTCACGCCGGTGCCGTCACACCAGCGACGGATCGGCGAAGCCGCGCCGGTAGGACAGCGGCGTGGTGCCCAGCCGGCGGCCGAAGTGGTGCCGCAGCGCGGCCGCGTTGCCGAAGCCGCAGCGGGCGGCGATCGCGTCCACCGGCTCGGTGGTGGACTCCAGCAGCCGCTGGGCGAGCAGCACCCGCTGCCCGACCAGCCAGCGGTGCGGGGTGGTCCCGGTCTCCTGCCGGAACCGGCGGGCGAAGGTGCGCGGCGACATGTGCGCCCGGGCGGCCAACTGCTCGACGGTGGACTCCTCGTCGAGGTGGTGGCGCATCCAGTCGAGCAGCGGGGCCAGCGAGTCGCCGCCGCCCTCGGGCAGCGGGCGGTTGACGAACTGGGCCTGCCCGCCCTCCCGGTGCGGTGCGACCACCATCCGGCGGGCGATCTCCCGGGCCACCTCGGCGCCCTGCACCTTGCGCACCAGGTGCAGGCAGGCGTCGATGCCGGCCGCCGTCCCCGCGGAGGTGATCACCGGGTCGTCGTCCACGTACAGCACGTCCGGCTCGACGGTGGTCAGCGGGAAGCGCGCGGCCAGTGCCTCGCCGTACCGCCAGTGCGTCGCGGAGCGGCGGCCGTCCAGCAGCCCGGCGGCCCCCAGGACGAAGGCGCCGCTGCAGATGGAGAGCACCCGGCCGCCGTCCGCCACCACCGCGCGCAGCGCCGCCAGCAGCGGCTCGGGGTACTGCGCGCGGACGCCCGACGCGGTGACCACCGCGAGGTCGGCGCCGGCCAGCCGCTCGGGGCCGTGCGGGACGTCCACCGTGAAGCCCGAGTGGGTGGCGTGCGGCCCCGGACGGGCGCCGGCGATCGCGAAGTCGTAGCCGGGCAGTCCGTCGGCGGTCCGGTCGAGGCCGAACACCTCGCAGGCGACGCCCAGTTCGAAGGGGTGGATCTCCTCCAGCACCACCGCGACCACGTTCTGCAGCCTGCCCCCGCTGTTCCGCATGCCGTCCAGGATGCCCCGGGAGCCCCGCGCGGGGGAAGGCGTCGGCTGGCAGGATTTCGAGGGCATCGGTCATTCCTGCCACTCGTGGGCGCCGCCGCGCCCGGCCAGAGTGGAGCGCATGGACAACGACACCATCGCCGGCGCACTCGCCCTGGCCGGAGCCGTCGGCGGCTTCGGCCTGCTCGGCGTCCTGATCGGCCGCGAGGTCTCCCGCGGCGCGGCGGCCGGCCGCGACAACCACCACCGCCCGGGCGGCTACCCGGCCGACCTCGCCCGGCCCGACCGGCTGTACGGCACCGCGCCCACCACCCCGCCGCACCCGCCGCACCCGTCCGCCCCGGCCCGCACCCCGGCCGGGGCGGCCGGTTCGACCCCGGAGCATCACACCCCGGAGCGTTGCACCCCGACCGGCTCCGGCACACTGGCCGCATGGACTACCTCATCCGCCCGGCCCTTCCGGAGGACCTCGAAGACGCCGGCCGCATCACCGTCGAGGCCTTCGTCGACGGCGGCTTCACCTCGCCCGGGAGCAGCTACGTCGAGCTCCTGCGCGACGCCGAGCGCCGGGCCCGGGAGGCCGAGCTCCTGGTCGCGGTCGACCCGGCCGAGGGACGGGTCCTCGGCTGCGTGACCTTCGCGGTCGGCGGCACCGAGTGGGCGGACATCGCCACCGAGCGCGAGGGCGAGATCCGGATGCTCGCCACCGACGCCGCCGCCCGCGGCCGGGGCGTCGGCGAGGCGCTGGTGCGCGCCTCCCTCGCCCGCACCCGCGAACTCGGTCTGGCCGGCATGGCGTTCTCCACCCGCCCGGAGATGACCGCCGCCCACCGCGTCTACGAGCGGGTCGGCTTCCGGCGCACCCCCGAGCGCGACTGGGCGCCGTACCCGGGGATGGACCTGATGGTCTACGCCCTGGCGTTCTGAGCGCCGGTCACGCCCGCGCGGCGCGGGTCACGGCTGCTTGTCGTAGCCGGGCGCCACGTAGACGGTGTACTGGCCGTGCGGGCCGCTCTTCACGACGGTGACCACCCGGTACCCGGCGGCCTTCAGCGTCGGCTGGATCGCCTTGTCGGTGGCCCCGGTCTGGGTGAAGTCCAGGACCACGACCTTCCACTCGTGCGCCTGGATGCCGGCCTGGATCGCGGGCACGCCGTTCTGCATCTCGCCGGTGGCCGGGTCGCGGCGGAAGACCGCCACCAGGTCGTGCCACTGCTGCCAGTTGCTCTGCTTGCGCAGGTAGTACGCCGGGACGTTGTAGTTCTCGACCAGGTACTTGTCCTCGCCCTTGACGATGTACGGCTCCAGCGCGGCGACGAACCCCTTCGAGTTCGACCACTCGCCGTACATCTCCCGGCCCTGGGCGGCGCCCACCCAGGCCAGCGGGCCGACCACCAGCACGGCGGCCGCGACCCCGGCCACCAGGTGCAGGCGGCCCTTCAGCCACAGCACCGTGCGGGCCAGCACCAGGCCCACCACGACGCAGGAGAACCAGGCCCCGAAGTCGACGTGCTTCTGCAGCGACAGCCAGGTGTGGATGCGGACCTGGTTCACCGGCGCCATCAGCCCGGCCAGCAGCAGCAGGACGGCCAGCCAGAACTCGGGCCAGGCCGCGCCGCCGCGCCGGCGCGCCCGCACCAGCTGCACCACCACGCCGATCAGCGCCACCACCAGCAGTGGGCCGACCCAGCGGGCGGCCTCCGAGGCCACGTAGGAGTACGAGTCGTGGCCGGGGGCGCGCTTGAGCGTGGTGTGGTTGAAGCCGTTGACGTAGCGCTCGCCGGCCGCCGCGGCCGCCGCCCCGACCGCCACCGCGAAGGTGAGCAGGACCAGCAGCCCGCGCCGCCAGGCCTCCCGGGAGCGCAGCGACCCGCGCGGCCCGGCCAGCACCGCGATGCCCGCCACCACCGGGACCCACAGCAGCGCGGCGTACTTGGTGGCGCCGGCCAGCGCCAGCAGCAGACCGGAGGCGACCAGGCTCGGGTACCCGCCGCCGGTGGTCAGCCGCACCGCGAAGTACCCGGCCCAGGCGAGGATCGCCAGTGCCATCGCGTCGTAGGTGGCCAGGCCGCCGAGGAACTGGGTGGGGCCGAGCGCCACGAAGGCCGCCGCCGCGCAGAAGGCCGCGAGCGAGCCGTGCAGCCGCCGGGTCGCCAGGTGGACGGCCACGGTGGCGGAGAGCATGAACACCAGGCTCAGCAGCCGGGCGCCGTTCAGCCCGCCGACGAAGTCCGCGGCGGCCACCACGACCGGGTAGATCAGCGGGGAGCCGGAGAAGAAGGTCTCGTACGTCGACACCGGGGTGCCGTGCCGCAGGTGCGCGATCTCCTGGTAGCCGGCGTAGATGTAGGTGCCCTCGTCGATGAAGGCGGTGTTGCTGAGGATCAGGTGGTACGAGAGCGCGGCCTGGACGAGCAGCACGGCGAGCAGCGGCAGCCAGTCGGCCCGCAGCGCCGGCCGGGCCGGGTGCGGCACCCGGGGCGGGCCGGACTTGCGGCGGCGCCGGTCGGCCGGGGACGGCTGCGCCGGCGCGGCGGCCGCGCGGTCGCGCTCGCCGAGGGCCACCCCGCCCCGCCTGGCCCCGCCCAGGACGGGCTTGCGGGTGGACTCGGGCCGGATCCAGCGGCCGTCCGCGCTCATCAGTACTGCTCCTCATCTGGGCTTTCGCATCCGGACGCGCGCCGGCGGGCGCGCGCCCCGGGGCGCGCTTCGGCCGCCGCCCCCACTGCCGGGGCGCGGCGGCCGGACGATCGGGGGGCCGGGCGGCCCCGGGCGGGCTCAGCCGCTGAGCCAGGCTCCCACCGGCGGGACGGACGGCGGCGAACTCGGACCGGCGACGATCTTGACGATGTCGGCCTCCGGCAGCACCTGGCTCCAGAGCTGGATGTCGGCGACCGCGCCGTGCCAGGGGTCGGCCCACTGCGAGTTGGAGCTCAGCCGCCCCACCTGCAGGGAGTTGGTGCCGCTCGGCTGCACCCCGGCCGACTTGGCCGAGGACTGCGGAGCGCCGTTGACGTACAGGGTGAGCTGGCCCGTCGGGTCGTCGTACACCCCGGTCAGCAGCACCCACTGGTTGACCGTCGCGTCGCCCTTGGACCAGGCGATCGCCGAACCGCCGCCCGGCACCTGGACCTTGAAGTACCACTGGTCGTGCCCGTTGTTGTTGGCCCGGCCCAGCGAGTACGAGTAGTACTGGCCGTCGCCCTGGCTGACCGCGCTGCGGTTGCCGTTGGGCAGGTCGACCAGCACCCGGGCGGAGACCGTGAAGCTCTTGTTCACGTCGACGATCGAGGTGGAGGTCGAGGCGAAGGAGTCCGGCCCGCTGGGCAGCCTGAGGACCTGTCCGGAGAACCCGGCCATCGTCCCCTGCTTGGCGTCGGCGCCGAGGTTCAGCGGCACCTGGCCCGTCTTGGCGGGCAGGCTGCCGACGGTCGGCGGGCTGTCGATGCCCTTGACCGGCGGGGCGCTCGACGGGGTCGACGGGCCGGTCGAGACCGGGGCCGTCGGGCTCGCCGAGGTGGTGTTCTGCGTGGTCTTCTTGGTGTCCTTGGAGTGCTGGTAGTACCAGAACCCGCCGCCACCGGCCGCCGCCACCACGACCACCGCGGTCAGCACGCCGACCAGCTTGAGCCGGCGGCCGCGCTTGGCGGCCTGCTCGTTCCGCTCGGCCAGCGCCTCCCAGTCCGGCGTGCCGGAGGAGCCGGCCGGCGGCGGGAAGCCGCCCTGCTGCTGCCACTGCGTCGCGGGCTGCGTGGGCTGCGCCGGCTGCGCGGCCGACGGGAACGCCTGCGGGCCGGGCTGCGGCGCGGGCGGCTGCTGGACGGGCTGCGGGACGGCCTGGGGCTGCTGCTGGACGGGCGGCTGCGGCAGGGGCGGCTGCTGGACGGGCGGCTGCGCCTGCGGCGGCGCCACCGGACCCGGCTGCACCGGACCGGGCACCACCGGGGCCGGCCCGCCGCCCGGCTGCGGCACCGGCGGCACCGGCTGCGGGAACGGATGGGGCGTCACCTGCTGGGGCTGCTGCGCAGGCGCACCGGGCGGCGGCCCGTAGCCGGACGCGGGGCCGAAGGCACCGCTCGGAGACTGCGGTGGCACACCGGTGGCCGGAGCGGCCCCCCCGGCCGGTGCCTGCTGCGGTGGCGTGGGCGGCTGGCCCGGCTCGCCACTCGGTACCGGTCGATCGCTCATGGCCGGAATGCTAGGGCATCCGCCCCGACACGCCCATGGGGGGTGCGCGGACGGAACGTCAGTGCCGTTCCGTCCCCGGTCGCGCGGCGCCCCGTCACGCAACCCCGTTGTACGGCAGCTTCCAGCGCTGCGAGACGGTGTCCGCGCACGACCGCAGGAGCACCGGCGTGCCGTCCGCGAGCGCACCGCCCGCGGTGCCCAGGCACAGACCCGAGTCCGGGTGCCGCAGTCGCTGCCCGGGGGCGGCCACCCAGCGCTGCGCGGAGCCGCCGGTGCACTCGGCCAGCGTCACGGACGCGCGGTCGGCGGTCGGCGCCAGGCAGGCCGCTCCGCCGCGCAGCGAACCGTCGTTGCCCACCGTCCAGCCGGTCGAGACGCCCGGATCGCCGCAGGTCCCGACGGTCACCGGGGTGCCCGCGAGCCCGCCGCCGCCGTGCCGCAGGCAGATCCCGGGCGCCCCCGCCGGGACCTCCCCGGCCGGCAGGCCGACCCGGTTGTGGAAGGCGAAGGACTCGCTGCGCAGGCCGGTGCCGCCGCTCCACACCTCGAAGCCCGCCTGCACCCGGCACAGGTAGGAGCCCTTGGGGACGTACCCGCGGGCCATCGCGTCGGCGGTGAACAGCCGCAGGTTGAGGCCGCGGGTGGTGTGGGTCGGCGCCGTGCGCACGTAGCTGATGACGCTGTGCGGGCCGGTGATCGGCGCCTGGTAGACGTGGTAGCTCGCGTCCCCGAACTGCTGGGAGTCCGCGACCTTGTCGCCGGCCGGGCGCACGCTGTCGGTGGCGTCCAGCCAGACCATCAGCTCGGCGCTCTCCCCCGGCAGGCAGTTGTCCGGGGTGGAGCCGTACCAGAGGTCGAAGGAGAGGTTGAAGGAGCCGCTGACCCGGCCGTTGGCGTCCCAGTCGGCGGTCGCGTCGCCCAACGCGCTGACCGGTACGGGCAGTCCGCTCGCGCCCGGGGCGGTGGAGACGTTGGGGTAGGCGCCCGGGGCGAGCGGGTTCTTCGGGACGAAGTCGCGGATCTGGCCCACCGTGAACCCGCTGTCCCCGACCGGGTCCACGCAGACCGTGCCCGCGGTGTTCCACGGGTTCGGTTCGAGGACCTTCGACCCGCCGTCCATCGCCAGCTTGGGGAAGGGCTCCTGCACGGTCGAGCAGAGGCCGGACCCGGCCGCCGCGGTCGTCGCGGTGACGGCCGGCGGCTGTTCCACCGCCCCGACCTCGCCGCTGCACCCGGCCAGCAGCGCCGCGACCGCGCCGAACGCGGCCGCCGCCCGCAGACCCCGCGCCACGCGTCTGGCCGAGCCGTCCTCGATGATCATCACTCTTCCCCGAACCGTCCTCACCCGCTGGGCGGACACCGTACACAAGCGCTCCACCCGCACTTCCGTTCACATCACGATCGGAGCTCGATATCGGTTCCGGGCCGCCGACCGAAGAGGGGGGAGAGAACTCACAGCAACCGGTCCCGTACGATCCTGGCGTCCCCCCGCGCACCGACCGACAACGGCCGCCGTGCGGGGAAGGTTCAGACTCAACACGGCTTCGGGGGAGTAGAGCACGTGACTGTCACCGAGGGCACGCGACTCGCGGGCAGCGGTCAAACGCCCGTCTCACGACGCCGGAGCCGACGGGACCCGGCCGCCCGCAACCAGTGGGGCCTGCTCCCCCAACCCCCGGACAACACCGAGAAGTACCTGTACGCGCGCACCAACCTCTGGGTGCTGACCTGCTTCTCCGTCATCAGCTTCGGCTGCATGGTGGCCAGCGAGATCGGTCTGCTCAGCGCGACGCCCTGGTTCTTCGTGTTCGTCCCGCCGCTCGCCTTCACCATCGCCTACTACCTGATCTCCCGGTGGGTGCACGGCTTCAACCAGACCTTCGACGTGGCCGCGCACCGCGCCCTGGTCAAGTCCTGGCAGCCGGAGCGCCATCCGACCGTCGACGTCTTCCTGCCCGTCGCCGGCGAACCGATCGAGGTGCTGCACAACACCTGGACGCACGTCGCCCGGCTGCGCGACCACTACCCGGGCGAGGTCACCCCGTACGTCCTCGACGACAGCAACAGCCCGCAACTCGCGCAGATGGCCGTCGACTTCGGGTTCGTCTACGGCACCCGGAACAAGCTCGGCTGGTTCAAGAAGGCCGGCAACCTGCAGTTCGGCTTCCGCAACTCCGACAGCGACTACATCCTCATCCTGGACGCCGACTTCGCGCCCCGGCCGGACCTGCTGAACGAGATGCTCCCCTACATGGAGGCCGACCCCCGCCTCGGCATCGTCCAGTCCCCGCAGTTCTTCCGCATCCTGGACTCGCAGAACTGGATCGAGCGCGGCGCGGGCGCCGTCCAGGAGCTGTTCTACCGGACGGTGCAGGTCTCCCGGCAGCGCAACGACGGCGCCATCTGCGTCGGCAGCTGCGCGGTCTACCGGCGCGCCGCGCTGGAGGAGAACGGCGGCACCACGCTGATCGGCCACTCCGAGGACGTGCACACCGGCTTCGACCTGCGCCGCCTCGGCTGGGACCTGCAGTACATACCCGTGGCGCTCGCCACCGGTGTCTGCCCGGACAACGTCGGCGGCTTCTTCAACCAGCAGTACCGCTGGTGCACCGGCTCGATGAGCCTGCTCGGCAGCAAGAAGTTCTGGACCACCAAGCTCCGGCCGGTCACCCGCGCCTGCTACCTCTCCGGGTTCTTCTACTACATCCACACCGCGCTGTTCACCGTCGTCTCGCCGCTCATCCCGATCGTCCTGCTGCTCGCCCGGCCCGACCTGATCCGCTGGCAGAACACCGCGCTGGTGCTGCCCGGACTGCTCTACGCGACGGTCGTCTTCCCGCTCTGGCACCGCAACCCCTACCGGCTGGAGGCCTGGGCCGCCCGCATGATGTACGGCTGGGCGCACGTCTTCGCCATCTGGGACATCGTGCGCCGCAACCGGATGGCCTGGCAGCCGACCGGCTCCAGCGGCGCCAAGAAGAACAAGACCCGCCGCTTCTGGATCGCCGTCATCGCCTGGGGTGGCGGAACGGCCCTGCTCTGGGTGTTCCTGAGCATCTGGCGGATGCTCACCATGGGCCCGCTGAACTTCGCCCTCGTCCTCGCCTCCGGCCTGTTCTACGCCACCATCGTGGGCCGGGTCCTCGTCCAGCCGCGCCCCACGGAAGCAGTGTGATCGCCATGACCGCACACCCCCGAGGGGCCGGTCGGCTCCGTCGCCGGCTGGCGCTCCCGATGCTGACGGCCGGCCTGCTGCTCCTCACCGCCTGCGGCCCGGAGGACCCGGGCTTCGCGATGCAGAAGGGCTTCGCCCCGCCCGCCCCGGCCACCACCACCGCCCCGGGCCAGGCCGCCGGCGGCACCGCGGCCGCGGCCGGTGCCGCCACCGCCCCCACCGGGGCCGCCAATCCCAAGGCCCTGCCGGCCGGCGTCCCGTACGACGTCACGCCGCTGCTCAAGCCCGGTCTCAAGTACCTCGGCGCCGCCCTGCCCGACGTCCCCGCCTCGATGGACGCGCTGGGCCCCTACAGCGCCACGATCGGCAAGCAGCCCAACGTCCTGGAGTACTACGCCCACTGGAAGGGCGGCTTCGACACCGCCGGCGTGCGGCGGATCTACGAGGCCGGGGCGCTGCCGTACATGGCCTGGGAGCCGTACGACCACTCGCTCGCCTCGATCGCGGCCGGGGACACCGACGACTACGTGCGCGGCGTCGCCAAGGCCGTCGCCAAGCTCAACCTGCCGATCGCCGTCAGCATCGCCCACGAGATGAACGGCGACTGGTACCCGTGGGGCCGCCAGGCCTCCAGCCCGGCGGACTTCGTCGGCGCCTGGCGCCACGTCCACGACATCTTCGACCAGGCCGGCGCGACCAACGTGATCTGGGTGTGGAGCCCCAACATCACCGACCCCGCGCCCAACACCCGCCTGGCGCCGTACTACCCCGGCGACACCTACGTCGACTGGGCCGGCATGACCGGCTACTTCACCAAGAGCGGGCCGAAGACCTTCGAGACCCTGTACGGGCCGACCATGGCCGAGATCCGCACCTTCTCCAAGAAGCCCTTCTTCATCAGCGAGACCGCCTCCGAGCAGGGCAAGCGCCAACGCGCCGACATCGACCAGCTGTTCTCCGGGCTGGAGGCGCACGACGACATCGTCGGCTTCGTCTGGTTCAACATCGTCAAGCGGGCGGACTGGCGGGTCGAGGCCGTCCCGGACACCCTCGCCGCCTTCAAGCAGCGCGTGTCCGACCCCCGCTACGGCTTCGACATCCGGAACCCCCGATGAGCACTGACTCCGACTTCAACCCGTTCGCCCCCATCCCGCGCCGCCGCGCGCCGAAGGGCGACGCACCGCCCGGCGGCGCCGTGCCCGACGGGCCCGCGCCCGACGGGCCCACGCCCGAGCGCGCCACGCCCGAGCGCACCGCGCCCGCCGGCACCGCGCCCGCCGGCTCCGCGACCGGCCGCGCCGCCCGTCGCCGGGCCGCGGGGTCGGAGCCGACCGTCCCCGGGCCCCGCACGGACACCGCCACGCCGACCGCGGCACCGGCCAGGGCGGCCACGGCCACCGCGACCGCCGAGGCCAACCCCGACGGCATCGAGCTGGCCCCGTACACCATCCCGCAGGTCCCCACGATCGGCTGGGACCCGGGCACCAGCCCGCGCCGCCGCTGGATCGCCCGCGGCCTGCTCGGCGCCGTCCTGGCCGTCCAGGCCGCGCTCTCGCTGCGCCTGCTCGCCGCCGCGCACCCCGACGAGGCCGCCGCGATGGTCGCCGGCCGCCAGCAGCTCGCCCATCTGATGCACGGCACCCCGGTCACCACCGACCTGGTCGACCGGATCAACGGCTCGCCCTGGCTCTACCCGCCGCTGGCGGGCGCGGCCGCCGACGCCAACGGCATCTGGGGCACCCGGCTGCTCAGCCTCGGCTTCGCGCTGGCCACCACCGTGCTGCTGTACTCGCTGACCCGGCGGCTGTTCAACGAGCGGGTCGCGATCTGCGCGATAGCCGTCTACGCCGTCCTGCAGTCCACCGTCGTGGTCGGCTTCTACGCCGCCCCCGAGTCCCTCGCCGTGCTGCTGGTCGCCCTCGCGGCCTGGGCCACGGTGTTCACCTCACGGCGACATCCGGCGCTGGTCCTGACCGCCGCCCCGGCCGCCGCGCTCGCCTGCGCCGTCGCGTACTCCGCGGCCTTCGCCGTGCCCGCCCTGGTCGGCCTCGCGCTGGCCACCGCCCGTCCGCACCGCCGCCTCGGCCCGGCCGCCCTGCGCGCCCTGCTGCTGGCCGCCGGCACCGTCGTCCTGCTGCTGCCGTACGGCACGCTGGGCGAGCTCGCCGGGTGGTCGCCCTCGCACGGCAACGCCCCCGGCTCGGCCGGCGCCGTCCTGTTCTCCACCGTCCAGTGGAGCGGCCTGTTCACCGTCCTCGCGGTGGCCGGCACGATCGCGTACGCGCGCCGCGAGCAGATGAACGAGCACGACGCGCCCGAGAAGGAGGCCGTTCCCACCTCGCGCGGCCACCGCGCCCTGCTCGGCACCGTGCTGACCGCCACCGCCCTGCTCGTCCCGGCCGCGCACGTGTGGACCGGCACCTCCGGGGCACTGTTCCGCCACCTCGCCTACGGCATGCTGCTGGCCGCCCCGCTCGCCGGGGTCGGCCTGACCCGGCTGGTGGGCGCCCACTTCCGCCACCCCCAGCTCGGCATCCTGGTCTGGGTCGCGCTGCTCGCCCTCGGCCTGGAGCAGTCCGCCCTGCGGTACCAGAACGGACCCGACTCCGGCCGCCTGCTGGCCGTCCTGCGGTCCCACGCGGTGCCCCAGGGGCGCTACCTCACCGAGGTCGACGGACTCGCCGAGTACTACCTCGGCGCGGTCAGCAAGCCCGAGCAGTGGGTCTCCGCGCGCACCGGCACGGAGTACCGCGACGCGGCCGGCGTGCAGCACCACGGGGACGACGGGAGCGTCGCCGCGATCCGCGACGGCTGGTTCACGATGGTCGTCCTCGACAGCACCGCGCCGCGCGCCACCGACCGCGCCCTGAGCGCCGCGCTGGCGGCCGGCGGGCAGTACCGACTGGTGGCGCAATTCACTTCGCCGACCGGCGATTCGAGCACGTACAAGGTCTATCTCAAGCACTGACCGGCCGACGGGCCCGCCCACGCGGGCGACACGACAGGCACAACATATGGTGCCGCCGCAGAGCAGCGGCACTACATGTATGCTCGCTTCTGCTGTCGATGCAGGGGAACCCGGTGCGAATCCGGGACTGCCCCGCAGCGGTGTGCGGGCGGCTGGAGCAGCTGTCCCCGCGAGTCCGAGTACCTGCCGGCGGCGTGCGCCACGGCCCTCCCGCAGAGGCCGCGCCAGCACCAAGCACCACCCCTCCGGGCCTCGCGGGCGGGCCGGGGAGACACCGTCGCGCGACGCCGTTTGCGTTCGTGCCGTGCTCCCCTGCCCCGACCGGCCCGAGGCTCCGATCACCGCCGCCGATCGCCGCCAGGAGAGAGCGCCTTGACCACCGCTGCCTCAGCCACCCTGCCCGCCCAGGGCTCCGGTACCGCCTTCATCGACCCGAAGGTCTCCGACCCCGGCGGCGCCCTGCTGCGGCTGCTCACCGACCGCAGTGTCGACCTCCCCGAGGTCGACCCCGGCCATGTCGCCGCCGCTGCGCTGCGCGGCCGCCACGCCGGCTCGGACTTCGCCGAGCTGCGCGGGCTGGCCGTGGACGCCGCCGCGTCGATGATCGCCGAGGACCCGCAGTACTCGAAGCTCGCCGCCCGCCTGCTCGCGCTGGAGATCGTCGACGAGGCGAACAGCCAGGGCTCCACGTCCTTCTCCGCCTCGATCGCCGTCGGCCACGCCGAGGGCCTGATCGGCGACACCACCGCGGACTTCGTCGCCAAGCACGCCGCCGCGCTGAACGCCCTGATCGACGCCGCGGGCGACGACCGCTTCGAGTACTTCGGCCTGCGCACCGTGCAGTCCCGCTACCTGCTGCGCCACCCGATCACCCGCAAGGTGGTCGAGACCCCGCAGCACTTCCTGCTCCGCGTCGCCTGTGGCCTGGCGGTCGGCGACAACGAGCAGTCGGTGCGCGAGGTGGCCGAGCTGTACGGCCTGATGAGCCGCCTGGAGTACCTCACCTCCTCGCCGACGCTCTTCAACTCCGGCACCCGCCACCCGCAGATGTCGAGCTGCTACCTGCTCGACTCCCCGCTGGACAACCTGGACTCGATCTACAACCGCTACGCGCAGATCGCCCGCCTGTCCAAGCACGCCGGCGGCATCGGCCTGTCCTACTCGCGCATCCGCTCGCGCGGCAGCCTGATCCGCGGCACCAACGGCAAGTCCAACGGCATCGTGCCGTTCCTGCGCACCCTCGACTCCTCGGTCGCCGCCGTCAACCAGGGCGGCCGCCGCAAGGGCGCCGCGTGCGTCTACCTGGAGACCTGGCACGCCGACATCGAGGAGTTCCTGGAGCTCCGCGACAACACCGGCGAGGAAGCCCGCCGCACCCACAACCTCAACCTGGCGCACTGGATCCCGGACGAGTTCATGCGCCGGGTCAACGCCAACGCGGACTGGTCGCTGTTCTCCCCGGCCGACGTGCCCGAGCTGGTCGACCTGTGGGGCGAGGAGTTCGACGAGGCCTACCGCAAGGCCGAGCAGGCCGGCAAGGCCGTCCGCACCATCCCGGCGCAGACCCTCTACGCCCGCATGATGCGCACCCTGGCGCAGACCGGCAACGGCTGGATGACCTTCAAGGACGCCTCCAACCGCGCCGCCAACCAGACCGCGCTGCCGGGCCGCACGGTGCACTCCTCCAACCTGTGCACCGAGATCCTGGAGGTCACGGACGACTCCGAGACCGCCGTCTGCAACCTGGGTTCGGTCAACCTCGGTGCGCACGTCGCCGTCGGCGCCTCCGCGGACGACCTGCTCGGCGCGATGGACTGGGAGCGCCTCGACGCCACCGTCCGCACCGCCGTCACCTTCCTCGACCGCGTGGTGGACATCAACTTCTACCCGACCACCGAGGCCGGGACGTCCAACTCCCGCTGGCGCCCGGTCGGCCTCGGCGTGATGGGCCTCCAGGACGTCTTCTTCAAGCTGCGGATCGACTTCGACTCCGCGCAGGCCGCGCGGCTGTCCACGCTCATCGCCGAGCGCATCATGCTCACCGCGTACGAGCGCTCCGCCGACCTGGCCGAGCAGCTGGGCCGCCACGAGGCGTACGGCGAGACCCGCGCCGCCCGCGGCGAGCTGCACATCGACCACTTCCCGACGGCCGCCCCGCAGTGGGCCGACCGCTGGACGGCGCTGCGCGCCCGGATCGCCGAGACCGGCCTGCGCAACTCGCTGCTGCTGGCCATCGCGCCGACCGCGACCATCGCGTCCATCGCCGGCGTGTACGAGTGCATCGAGCCGCAGGTGTCCAACCTGTTCAAGCGCGAGACGCTCAGCGGCGAGTTCCTCCAGGTCAACCCGTACCTGGTGCGCGAGCTCAAGGAGCTCGGCGTCTGGGACCAGCAGACCCGCGACTCGCTGCGCGACGCCAACGGCTCCGTCCAGGAGCTGAACTGGCTGCCGGCCGAGGTCCGTTCGCTCTACCGGACGGCCTGGGAGCTGCCGCAGCGCGCGCTGATCGACCTGGCCGCGGCCCGCATGCCGTACCTGGACCAGAGCCAGTCGCTGAACCTGTTCATGGCGGCGCCGACCATCGGCAAGCTGAGCTCGATGTACGCCTACGCGTGGAAGGTGGGTCTGAAGACCACCTACTACCTGCGCTCGCGTCCCGCGACCCGCATCGCCCAGGCCGCCTCCGGTGCCGCCCGCAGCGCCGTGCCGGTCCCCGCCCCCACCATGACCCAGGCCGAGCAGGACGCCATCGCCTGCTCCCTGGAGAACCCCGAGTCCTGCGAGGCCTGCCAGTGAGCACCCCCGACGACCGCAAGATGCTGCTCGACCCCGGCTTCGAGCTGACCCTGCGCCCGATGCGCTACCCGTCGTTCTACGACCGGTACCGGGACGCGATCAAGAACACCTGGACCGTGGAGGAGGTGGACCTGCACTCCGACGTCGCCGACCTCGCCAAGCTGAGCGACGGCGAGCGGCACATGATCGGCCGGCTGGTCGCCTTCTTCGCGACCGGTGACTCGATCGTCGCGAACAACGTGGTGCTGAGCCTCTACAAGCACATCAACTCCCCGGAGGCGCGCCTGTACCTGTCGCGCCAGCTGTTCGAGGAGGCCGTGCACGTCCAGTTCTACCTGACGCTGCTGGACACCTACCTTCCGGACCCGGAGGACCGCAACGCGGCCTTCGCCGCGGTGGAGAACATCCCCTCCATCCACCAGAAGGCGCAGTTCTGCTTCAAGTACATGAACGCGGTCGACCACATCGACTCGCTGCAGACGAAGGAGGACAGGCGGGCGTTCCTGCTCAACCTGATCTGCTTCGCGGCGTGCGTCGAGGGCCTGTTCTTCTACGGCGCGTTCGCGTACGTGTACTGGTTCCGGTCGCGCGGCCTGCTGCACGGCCTGGCCACGGGTACCAACTGGGTGTTCCGCGACGAGTCCATGCACATGGACTTCGCGTTCTCGGTGGTGGACACCGTCCGCGAGGAGGAGCCCGACCTCTTCGACGACGAGATGGCCAAGCAGGTCACGGAGATGCTGGAGGAGGCCGTCGAGGCCGAGCTCCAGTTCGCCCAGGACCTGTGCGGCGAGGGCCTGCCGGGCATGAACACCGCCTCGATGCGGGAGTACCTGCAGGCGGTGGCCGACCAGCGCCTGGCGCGTCTGGGTCTGCCGATCCGGTACGGGTCGACCAACCCGTTCGGCTTCATGGAGCTGCAGAACGTCCAGGAGCTGACCAACTTCTTCGAGCGGCGCGTGTCGGCGTACCAGGTCGCGGTCGAGGGTTCGGTCTCCTTCGACGACGACTTCTAAGTCGACAACAACGTTCAGCGAACAGCGGAGCTGCCGTCACGGCAGCTCCGCTGTCGGTTCTCGGTGTTCGGGGGATAGCCAGGAATGTCCAAGCTCCAACAGCGTGTGATCAACGGCCCGTTCGGGCCGATCCAGGTCAGTCATGACCGCTGGCCGTCCGTCGTGGCCCGGGTGCAGGGGGTGGGGATGCCCACCGTCACGGTGGTGCCCGACCGCGAGCACGGCGCCATGAACGTCAACGGCCAGAACGTGCCGATCAGGCGGAAGTCGCGCACCCGCACGGCCGTGGTGGGCGAGCGCACCTACGAGCTGCGGGCCACCAGCCTCCGCCGGGCGGAGCTGCGCCGCAACGGGGTGCGCATAGCGGATGCCCGCGGCTCGTACCGGGCGTATGCGCCAGGAAGCACGATTCCCGGCCTGAGCGCCCGGATCACCTGGTCCCAGGGCATCGACCCCACGGATGTGGCGGTCGCCCAGTCCATGGTCCTCGCATTCGGCGCCGGTGGTCCAGGAGCGGTCCTGAGGACCATGTTCTTCTGGGTCGACAACTTCAGCTGAGAGCAGGATGCTGCCCCGCACGGCCACAGCCGTGCGGGGCAGCACTGTTGATTCAGTCGGTCGGAAACTCGCCGGACTTGACCCCGGCGAGAAAGGAAGACCAGGCATCGGCCGGGAAGGGCAAAGCCGGCCCCTCCGGGTCCTTGGAGTCGCGAACCGCCATCCCGCCCGACGTCACGAATCGGGTCTCCACGCACTCGTTCACCGCGCTGTAGCTGCTTCTCTGCCAATCAACTTCGCTGGCTGCGCCGGGAGCAAGCTCGGCCACCTCGACGCAATCACCGCCCTGCCCGCTGTAACCGGACTTGCGCCACACGACGTCTCCAAGCTCCGATGCCAGCACGTCGCCTCCCTCTCCGGTCCCGCCGGGTACGGTTCCCGCCACACCCGAGCAATCACATCGAGACCCGTCTACCCGCCCGGGAACTCCTCAGCCTTCACCCCTGACAGGAAGGACGACCAAGCATCAGCCCGGAAGAGCAGTGTCGGCCCATCAGGGTCCTTCGAGTCCCGCACTGGAACAACTCCGGTCACACCAACCGCGATCTCCACACAGTTGCTCTGCGCGCCTGAGAACGATGACTTTCGCCAGCTGAGATCAGCAGCGGCCGCCCCCTCGGGGATGCTACTCATCGCTGTTCTTTCCTTTCGCGATGCGCTCGATGAGCGCGACTGATTCCTTTCGAGGCAGAGACTCGGCCAGCGCCCGCCGGAACAGGTTGGAGTACTTGAAGACCTCTCCCGGCTCCTCGATATAGAGCGTGCTGAGGAGGCTGTCCACGTATACGACGTCCGTCTCAGTGCTCTCGGGGAAGCTCAGGATGACGAGCGGCCCGAACAGTGCGGCGTGGACATCCGAGTCCTCCGGCAGCACCTGGATGTTGATGTTGGGCTGGTCCGCCATGAGGACGAGGTAGTCGAGTTGCTCGCGCATCACCGCGCGCCCACCGATCTGGTGCTTCAGCACAGATTCCGACAGCACGACCCAGAGCCGGAGCGGAGACTCGCGCTTCAGCACCGAGCGCCGTTCCAGCCGCACCTTGGTCAGCTGCTCGACCTGTTCAACGGTGGCGTCCTCTATCTGCGCCCGCACGACCGCCCGCGTGTAGTCCTCGGTCTGCAGGAGTCCTGGGACAAGGAAGGTCTCCACGCTGTAGGCGTCCGAGGCATCAGCCTCCAATGAGATGTAGTCCGCATAGAGAGGCGACAGCGCATCCGAATACCGGTCCCACCAGCCACGCAGGCGCCCATCCCGCGCCAGATCCTCCAACCGGCTACGCGTCGCCTGGTCCGTCACGCCGTAGAGGTCGAGTAGCAGCCGGAGATCCACGAGCCTGATACCGGACTGCGCAGCCTCGATCCGGCTGATCTTGCTCTCCGCGCAGTCCAGTTGCCTGGCGGACTGAGCCATCGTCATCCGCGCAGCAACCCGCAACTCCTTGAGCGTTCGAGCCAGACGTCGCTGTCGAACCGTCGGATTCCTGTTCACGGGCACGCGTTGACCTCCCAGCGGTATGTGCATTGCCAGTCTGCCGCCCTCCGCCCGCGACAACAATCTTTGATCAGTTCCAAAGTCGAGACTTGCACTCCAGAAGAGAAGCGGGGCATGCTACTCAACGTAGTCCGCTAGGCAACACACCGTGATCATGGCGGACTTCACCCGGGCATTCCCATGCCTTCTTCAGCTGCTGTCACCCGCACACTCCAGAGGTGGCCCCGCCATGCCTGAAACCGTCTCCCCCGCCCCCAGCGAGCAGACCTGCTGGCTGCCCCGGCACCACAGGTCCCCCCGCGCCGCCCGTCAGGAGCTGCGGGACTTCCTCCGCCCCCACCCCGCGGGCAAACCCCTGCTCCCCACCGGTGAGTTGCTGGTCAGCGAGCTGGTCACCAACGCCGTCCAGCACGCCCGCACGCCGCGCGGGCGCCTGATCTTCATCCGCTTCCACTTCTCCTCCGACGACGACACCCTCCGTATCGAGGTGCACGACGCCGACAGCGAGAAGCCCTCGCTCCGCGACACCACCACCGCCGACGAGAGCGGCCGAGGCCTGTTGCTGGTCCACGAGTTGGCCACCCAGTGGGGCTGCTGCCCGCGCGCCGGCGGCATCGGGAAGTTCGTCTGGTGCCACGTGTCCGCCCCCGCCGAGGCCGCCGCGTGAGCACCGTCCGGGCCGAGATCTCGGGCATCATGCTGCCCACGGTGTTTCCCAGCCTCGACCACGCCCTCCCCGTCATGTGGGAGCGCGTCCGCAACCTGCCGATCCGCGAGGCCCACCGGGACCTCATCCGGCTCTGCATCGGCCCGGGCGGCGGCGAGGGCGTCGCACGCCGCCTGCACCAGGACGGCAGCTGGAGCATCACCCTCTACGTCGGCGACATGACCGACTGGACCGCCCACCCGATCACCATCACCACCGACCGCCCCTGAACTCCCCCGCCCCGCCCCGGCATCCACGCCGGGGCGGGGCGGCCGAACCCCCTTTCCCGCTCTCGAAAGATCGCGTCCTTGACCCCGAAGCGCCGGGCGGGAAAGGCTTGGAACCGACGAGTCACCCCCTCTGGAGGATCACTTCCGTGCTCAAGGGTCAAGACTTCAGCCGCCTCTTCGAGACGTTCGAACAAACGGCCTTCCGCCTCGAAACACTGGCCGTCTACGACGTGGATGAAGAACGCGAGGAGTTCGAGGACTTCCTCGCGGGGAAGGGGTTGCCGCCCGACTGCTCCGAGAACCCGTGGGTTCGCTCCATGACCGACCTGGGCAAACAGGTGTCCCGGGTGCACGTCCTCCGATCTCCGCTCTCGGACTATCTCCGGTACGAGTTGGCGGCATACCCCGGCAACATCAAGGCCGGCGAGTCGATCGGCATCATCGACACGGCCTGCCAGCAGGTGGTCGGACTGCCCGACCATGACTTCTGGCTGTTCGACGACGCCAAGGTCTACCGGATGCACTACACCGAGTCCGGCCAGTTCATCGGAGCTGAACTCCTGCCCGCCGACCGACTCCCGGAGTACCGGCAGTACCGGGACATCGCCCAAGCGAACGCCATGCCCTTCGGGGAGTACACGGCGGCTTGAGCGGCGAACCTCTCGATATCCGACAGAAGCTCCTCGTCTTGGCCGAGCCACAGCGATCCGTTTCGGCGGGCCCTCGCTCCTCGCAAGGGCCCGCCGGGGAACAGGTGCCATCGCCGCTGAACTCTTGAGCTTCTGTTCGAAGTTGGGCCGGTTTCCAGTATTGGAAACATGAACCTCTTGCCTACGCCCGACCCGACTCGGGAGCATCGTAGGGACACCGAGCGAGGAGACAGCGTGGAGCTGACACGACTTGTGGGTTCCTGTGAAGACGGCGATTGCCCGACGCTCTACCTGACGGATCGGGGAACTCTCGCCGTCCAGGGCGAGCACCTCACCGAGCACGACCTCCAGGTTCCGGTTCACGAGACACTGGTCGAAATTCCCGTCGAACTCATCCGAAAGGCGATCCGTGACAACCTCATCTAGGACCCTCGGGGACTGGTTCTCAGAGTTCGATCGAGACGCGTTCCGGCTGGAGACGCTGGATGACTACAGCCAGTCCGGTGGGGTGGACGCCTATCAGGCCTTCCTCGCAGGCGAGGGACAACCGGAGAGCTTCAAGACCGCCGCGTGGGTCCAGACCGTAGCCGATGCCACTCGTTCGGGTAAGCGCATGTACCGCGTGCACGTCCTCACCCGCCCGCTCACGGACTACCTCCGGTTCGAACTCGCATGGGGATACCACCGGAACATGGCAGCCGGTGAGGAGTTCTTCATCCTCGACACCACGAGTCAGGAGAATCCCGTTCCCGAGGCGCCGGACTTCTGGCTCTTCGATGACGAGACGGCTGCCCAGATGAGCTACGACAGCAACGGGAAGTACCTTGGTGCCGAGTTCCTCACCGGCACCGTGATCCCCCGCTTCAAGGCGTACCGTGACATTGCGATGGCGAACTCAGTCCCCTTCACGGATTGGTGGGCCGAGCACGGCGAGTGAACAGAACTCAGCTCGGGGCAGCGCTGCGGGAACTTCGGCAGTCTTCCGGAAAGGAAGCCAAGGCCGTCGCCCGCAGCGCCGTCATGTCTCCGAGCAAGTTGAGCAAGATCGAAACCGGCAAGGTGCCCCCCACCGTCGTGGATGTGGAACGCATCCTTGAAGCCATAGGCGTGTCCGACGAGGTCAAGGCCGAGTACATGGCCGCCGCGCGGGCCGAGGCCACCGAGGCGACAGCCTGGCGCCTGGTACGACGTCTGGGCTATCACCGCAAGCAGCAGCAGATCAAGGCACTGGACGACTCGACCACCCTGCTTCGCGTGTTCCAGCCGTCTCTTGTTCCCGGGTTGCTCCAAACCCCGGAATACGTGCGAGCCGTCTTCGAGGGGAAGAACCTCGGCGAGGAGCAGCTGTCTCGGACGGTTTCAGCGCGGCTTGCGAGACAACAGTGCCTCTACGACACCACCAAGTCGCTCCGGTTCATCATCACCGAGTCGGTTCTTCGCTGGCGCCTCGTTCCCGCGGCGATGATGGCCGGGCAGCTGGACCGCATCATCTCCGTTTCACGTCTCGGCCATGTCGACATCCGGGTCGTTCCGCTGGCTGTCCCGCAGTCCGACGTGCCGTCGCACTCCTTCGTGATCCGCGATGACCGCATGGTCACGGTCGAGACCGTGCACGCCGAACTGGCGGTCACCGACCCGCGCGACGTTGAGATGTACGTACGCAAGTTCAACAGGTTCTCCGACCGTGCCGTGTCCGGCGACACGATGCGCCGCATGCTCGAAGCCATCCGGGACCAGTTCTTGGCGGAACTGGAAAGCGCTCCGTAACCACGCGATCCACAGTCGACCGCGGCGTTGGCCTTCCGCCTTCGGGAAGTGCCCAAGGAGCCCGGTCGATAGCCGAGCGCAGGAAGTCGGCCATGTCGACTTCCTGCGCCACAACGACGGCCCAGGCGAATTCTTTCGGCAACAGGAAACCGCGTAGGAATCACGGCGGGCCTCTCGTAACTTGATGGCTCCCAGAATCATTTCCCAGAATCCCGGGAGCCGCCATGTCCGCTGCGAATTCCGAACAGCCGAGCGAAACGAGCCCGCAACTCAACCGGCGCCGCACGCATGCGGAGCTCATGGCGCTGATCGACAGCAACCCTGTCCGGAAGGACCTCACCACCGGCGGCCTGGTCGAGATCGTCGGCGCCGAGAACGGCCGGGCTCTGGTCCGGCCGCTGTTCGAGCCGGACGCCCCGGCGCGCCAGGTGCCCGCCGACCAGCTCACCACGCGCATCAGCCTCTGGGGCTGAACCCGCTCCCGCGATTCCTCCTCTCACACGTCCGCCCAACTCCTGGGCGGAGCGGGGCCGTTTCGCGCCCCGAAGCATTACCGGAAGGTGCAGGCAATGACCGATCACAACCTGTACGAACTCGACCTCTCGCAGATCGAGTTCAACCGCGCGTGCGGTGGCAACCAGGGCGGAGGTGACGACGGCACCGAGACCTGCGTGACCCTCGGTGTCGTGCCCGACGCCCCGGGTGTCTTCGCCCTCGGCGACAGCAAGCGGCCCGACCGTGAACCGCTGCTGTTCACGGCCCAGGAGCTGACCGAGGCCGGGATCGACCCGGCGCGGTTCGGCCTGTCGGTCTGACGTCCCCCGACAGCCTCGGCCGCCCGCAGTCCCGTGCGGGCGGCCGAGGCCCCCAACCCCTGCGAGGAGGAGCGCGCTTGCATTTCCACGGCTACGAGTGGGCCGGTGACGGCCGGCTGCTGGCGCGGGAGTCGGAGCGCCGACCGGTCGAGGCCGCACGGTTCGGCCTCTCGGAGCTGCCGCCGATGATGACGGGCTGGTGGCTGCTGCGGCCGCCCTCCCAGGTCCGAGCCACCTGGAAGCACCCGGAAGATGCCGCCGACTGGCTCGCGGAGCGCTACGAGCAGCACACGCCCGGCGGCGACCCCTGGCTCCCGACCGCCGCACGTCGCCGGTTCGCCCTCGACCAACTGGCCCGGGCCTCCGACGTGACCTGGTCCCGCTGGGTGTCCGACATCCGGTGGTCGGGCCACTACGTGATCGTGTGCCCCAATCGCACCTGGCCGGGCCTCCCCTGCCCGACCGGCCGGCTCGCTCAGTAGTTCATGGTGTAGGTCCAGTCACCCCGCAGGGCAGCACACATCCCGTCGAGCGCCTGCCGGTTGAAGGCCCGGACGCAGAGCCAGCCGAGTTCGACGTCGGGGTCCGTCCGGTCGATGCACACCAGTACCTCCGGTCCCGCGTACCACCGGCGGCCGTCCTCCTCCGGCCCTTCCTCGAAGGGCGGCACCGGGGTGAACTCCCGTCAATGTCGCCAGGCGCCGCTTCCCGACGCATCCCGCCCATGTCGTCGCAGAGGAGGTTCCCGTTCAGCACCGACTCCACGAAAGCCGCGGAGAAGCGGTCGGCCATCGGCTCCCACTCCGCATCCACCGGATCGCCCGGGGTCGCGTCGGTCACCAGTGGCGGGTCGTCACCGCCGGCCTGGTCGAGCCGGATTCCGACCGCCCAGTACCAGTACCGCTCGGCCATGAAGACGAGGATCCCGTCCTCCACCTCCACGTCCTCCAGCGGGATCCACTGTTCCTGGCCGCCGAACAGGTCGAAGCGCCGCCCGAACCGGCCGTACGCCTCGCGCAGGGCGCCGGGCAGCGGCAGGCCGAGGCGCTGCTCGGCCGCGGCGAGCTCTTCCTCCGTGCAGCCGTGCGCCTCCTCGACCGGTGCTCCGAGGTGCGCGGCGAACCGTTCGACGAACCGCCAGGCGGCGGCCGGGCCCGCGAGCGAGGCGGACAGCTCGGCCGGAAGATCGAATGTCGTGGACACCCCGGTACGGTACCCGGGCGCCACGACACCGCCCGGGCCGGGCGGACGGCCGCAGCGCGGGCGACAGCCCGTCAGTCCTCCTGCCAGTCCTCGATGCAGAACCGGGCCTCGCTGAGCATGATGTCCCCGGCCCTGGCCGCCCGGACGTAGATGCCGGTCCCGTCCGGCCCCTGGTCCCCGGCGCAGGTCACGCGCAGGCCCAGGTCCCGTTCCTCGGCGTGGCGGGCGATGTCCGCGTCGACGTCGGCGACGGGCCGGCCGATCAGCCGGATGCCCGCGTACTCGATCCGGGGCCCGGTGCGCCCGTGCACGGTCACCGCCGCCAGGGCGGGGGCGCCAAACCCGCCCCCGTAGTGGGCGGTCACCCCTGTCCCGTCGAAGACGTCCGCGCCCAGGTTCCACTGTGCGTCCTGGGCGTACGGCGACGGCCAGCCGGCCCACGGGTGGGAGCCGAGCCGGGCGGACGGGATCTCGCCGCCCAGTGCGGCTGCCACCTCGGCCGGGCTCATGCCGAACCGGAGCGGGCCGACTCCCTCCAGCGGGGTGCAGTCCCAGCGGGGCCGGGCCTCGTCCGCCGTCACCTGCCACGTCCCGGAGTACGCGTCCTCGGCGCGGGCGCGCGACCAGTCACGTACCGGCCCGGGTCCGTGTGGGTCCCCGGCCAGTTCGGGGCCGAGCAGCAAGGCGCCGGTGATCGCCCGGCTCGTCCGCTGCACGTACCCCTCGGGTGCCCTCCCCCACTCCTGTCCGGTGTCCATGGACACCCCCCAGGCGGCCACCTCCGGGTCGCCGCTCCGGTTCTCCCGTACGGCCACTCTTTCCCGGCGGGCGAGTTCGTGGAGGTCCGCACGCACCTCCGACGGCACCCGGGCGATCAGCTCGACGCCTCGGAGCCGTACCCGCGGTTCGGCGAGTTCGTCGATCGCCACCGCGAGCAGTCGCGGCTCCGGCCCGAAGAACGCGGTCACCCCGAGGTCGTGGTAATCCTGCCTCACCGGCTCGCCCCCCGCGCGCCGAGCGACCCAGACGACGGCTCCGGCAAGAGCCGCCGCCACCTCGTCGGGGCTCATCCCGAACCGCAGCGGCCCGACCCCCACCAGCGGGTCCAGCACCCACTGCGGACGTTCCTCCTCGGGCTTCCTGTTCCACCAGCCCACCGGCACACCTCCGCACTCGCCCCGACCGACCCGGCACCGCCGGCCGATGATCTTGTCGGCCAGCCTAGGCGCGTCCCCTGACAGCTCCCCCCGCCCCGCCCGTCCGGATGAACTCCCGGGCCACACCGGCCTCCCACGCATGCGGACGACCGGGCCCCGGCTACGTTCCGCGCACAGCCGCACGACGAAAGGGGCCCACCCGTGCCGACGACCGGAATCCTGGACTACGAGAGCGACGCGATCGTCCAGCTCATGAGCATGGCCGAGGAGGACTGGACGGAGCAGGAACTCAAGGACGCCCTCCAGCGGGCGATCATGCTGGAGCTCTCCACCATCCCGCCCTACGCCACCGCCCTCTGGTCGATCACCGATCAGGACAACAGCAAGCCGGTCCGCCACACCATCCGCGAGATCGTCTTCGACGAGATGTCGCACTTCGGCCTGGTCTGCAACATGCTCACCAGCATCGGCGGCACGGTCGTCCTCAAGGACCCGCTCACCGTCCCCAAGTACCCGGGCGAGCTGCCGGGCGGGGTCAACCCGGGGCTGGAGGTCTTCCTCAGCGGGCTGAGCCGGGAGTCGGCCACGCTCTTCTCCGACATCGAGAAGCCCGAGAACCCGCTCGCCTTCGCCGCCGACGGCAACACGATCGGCGCCTTCTACCAGCGCATCGCCAACGTCTTCCCGAAGTTCGCCCACCTGCTGACCGGGCAGAACCAGGTGACCTTCCCGCTCGGGGCGATCGGCCACGGCGCCGGCAACGACATCGTCGCGATGAACACCATCGACGACGTGCTGAAGGCGATCGACGTCATCCGGACCCAGGGCGAGGGCACCGACGCCTCCCCGGACAACCCCTTCCACGGCGCGCCCGGTGAACTCGCCCACTACTACGCCTTCAAGGAGATCGCCGTCGGCAAGAAGCTCGTGAAGAACCCGGCGACGGGGATGTTCGAGTTCACCGGCCCCGACCTCCCGCTCCCGGGCACCGCACCGGTCCCCCGGGTCCCGGCCGGCGGCTGGGTCAACTCCCCCGGCAACGAGCCCGACCAGACCACCGCCGCCGTACTGAACGACTTCAACACCGCCTACAGCGACATGCTGCGCGCCCTCGAAGCGGCCTGGGGCGGCAATGCGGACTCGCTCTCCGACGCGATCGGACACATGAACGATCTGGGTGACTTCGCACGGCAGTTGAACGCCATCAAGCTGCCCGCCAATCCCCAAGCCGTCTACGGGCCGGAGTGGATCTTCATCCCGAAGTAGCCCGAACCGACTCGAACCTGCTCCGGAGGGCCGGTGCGCTCCGATCCGCCCGCACCGGCCCTCCGTCTCACCTCCAGCCGCCTTCGAGGCCCCGGCCCCCCAGCTCCTCGGCGAACGCCCGCGCCGCCGCCAGGTCCTCCGCGCCCGGCCGCGCCTTGTTGAGGCCGCCGACGAGCCTGAACGGGAGCCAGGTGTCGAAGCCCCGGCAGGAGAAGGCGTCGGCCACCTCGAAGCCCTTCTGTTCCAGGGCCCGTACGAGCGGACGCGTGAAGGGCCGGACCGGCAGTTCCGGCAGCCCGCTGGTGGCGAACACGAACGCCCTGCCCCGCTGCCCCCGCGGAACCGACCGGACGAAGTCACGCAGCCGGGGGTGGAACCGCCCGGTGAAGATCCCCGAGCCGAATCCCACCAGGTCGTAGCCGGCCAGCTCCGCCGGATCGACCTGCTCGGGCTCGACGACCGGGGCCGACAGCACCCGGCCCATGGCCTCGGCGATCCTCCGCGTGTTGCCGTGGGACACGGACGCGCACACGATGACGGCCTTCATGACGGATCTCCTTCGCTCGGTCACACGCTCGGTCACACCCACCGGGTAGACCGGACGCCGCGCGAGGACGTGACATCCCGCGGCCGGGAACGCCCGAAGGCCGGTGCGGACAGGTCCGCACCGGCCTTCGACAATGACCGTTCCGCCGTTACGCGTTCGGCACGGTCGCGTACTTCGGGGTGCCCTCGGCCATCTGCTTCAGGGCGTCCTTGCGGTCGCGCTTCGACAGCTTGTCGATGTAGAGGGTGCCGTACAGGTGGTCGGTCTCGTGCTGCAGGCAGCGGGCGAAGAAGCCGGTGCCCTCGACGCGGATCGGCTTGCCGTCCTTGTCGACGCCGGTCACGGCGGCGAAGTCCGGGCGCGGCAGCTCGGCGTACGCGGTGGGGACGGACAGGCAGCCCTCGTTGCCGTCGTCGAGGACCCGGCGCCGGTCGGCCGGGTACTCCTCCAGCTTGGGGTTGATCACGTGGCCGATGTGGCGCACGCCCTCGTCGTCCGGGCAGTCGTAGACGAAGACCTTGAGGTCCACGCCGATCTGGTTGGCGGCGAGGCCGACGCCCTCGGCGGCGTACATCGACTGGAACATGTCGTCGATCAGCGCGGAGAGCTCGTCGTCGAAGGCGGTGACGTCCTTGACCTCGCGGTGCAGGACGGGGTTGCCGACGACGGTGATCGGACGGGCGGTGCCCTTGCCGAGGTCGGGCTCCTCACCGATCACCTTCACGGGAGCCTCGGGCGCCGCCCCCTCCACGTCGTGCTCGTGCTCGTGCTGCTCGGCCTGCTCCGCCATGTCTTCCGCTTCCATAGGTCCTACGCGTACCTCACCAGGGTACTCAGCGGGGTTCAGCAGACCTCTTCGAGATCCCGGTACGCCCGGGTCCCCGGGGAGGCCGCGACCCAGCGGTCCAGCAGGGTGCGCACCAGGTGGGCGGGTGCGGCGATCCCGCACTCGCGCTCGACCAGCCAGGACATCCCGGCCGCGCCGCCCTGGCTGAGGTGGCTGAGGTGGCCGGGGTGCGCGGCGTCGCCGTCGTCGTGCGGGTCGTGGTGGGCCGCGACGCCGTCGTCGGAGGCCATCCGGCTCTCCGAGCAGGCGCGGCAGAGCAGCCGTACCGACGAGGTCCAGTCCTCGGCCGCGTAGCCGGCGTCGGCGACCAGCCGCTCCAGCGCGTCGCGGTCCCCGGCGGTGGCGGCCTGCAGCAGCACCACGTAGGTCGGCACCGGGGAGGGGGCCCAGAGCTCGATCTCGTCGAACACCGGGTAGGCGACGCCGTCGGTGACCCGCTCGCCGTGGGGGGCGCCGTCGTGCAGCACCACCTCGCCCCAGCGGCGGCCGGAGGAGGGCAGCGGGATGGAGAGGACCTCGATCCGGGCCGGGTCGAGGCGGCGGCCCCAGACCACCTCGGACTCGCCGTCCGGGGAGAGCCGCACCGGGGTGGTGCCGAGGTCCAGGCTGACCGGGCCGTCCGGCTGCCCGCCGGGGCCGCCGGACAGCTTGAGCCCGTACGCCTGCCAGGCGCGGCGGGCCAGCGGCCAGTCCTGCAGGGCGGTGGCGGTGATGCCGAGGTTCCACCAGTCGGGGGCGCCGTGTTCGCGGTCCAGCAGGGCGACGGCGCGCAGGCCGGCCGAGCGGGCCTGCTCCCAGTCGCGGCGGAACTTGTGCAGGAGGGCGAGGTTGAACCACGAGTCGGAGAGCCAGGGCTCCAGGTCGGCGGCCATCACCAGCAGCGCGCCGGCGTCCTCGTAGCGACCGTCGCCGATCAGCGTGAAGGCCCGGTCGGTCGTCTGCCGCCAGGTGGCGGACGGCCGGTGCCGTGCCCGGTGGAAGATCCTCACGTTCGTCCCTGCCGTCGTCGTCCGCTCAAGTCCCGTGCCACCGTGCCCGTACCGCCTCGGACGGCGTACCGGGCCCGGCGCTCCGGGTCGGTGTTCCACGCTACGACCGCATCCAACCACGCCCGCCCCCGCCCGCGCTCCCCACCGCCGAGGTTGGGGCCCGCCCCTCCCCAGCCTGCCCGCCCGGCCGCGCCCTCTCAACCCCTGGCGGGTCCGACCCCGGCTGCGGCCCCGGCTGCGGCGCCGGCTGCGGCCCTCGGGCGGCAGCCCCGGCCGTCAGCCCCTGGCCTGTCCGCCGACCCTGGCCAGGGCGTCCACCACCCGGGCGTCGTAGACCCGACCGCGCCCCAGCCGGATGACCTCCAGCGCCTCCAGCCGCCCGACGGCCTCACCGACGCCCCGGCCGCGGGCCACGGTGAGCAGGTCGTCGTGGGCGTTGGCGACCCGGATGATCCTGGCCGCGAGCGGCACCGGGCCCTCGCCGACGGCGGGCCCGGCGCAGGGGTCGGCCAGCCGGGCGACCTGCTCGGCGACCTGCTTGGGCACGCCGGTACGGCTGATCACCTCGCTGCCCAGCCGGGCGATCCGCTGCTGCTCGACGCACGGCAGCACCGCGGTGGCGCCGTCCGGCACCGGTTCGACCAGGGACAGCTGCCCGACGTCGTGCATCAGCGCGGCGTACTCCAGCAGGGCGAGCTCGCGGGTGCCCAGACCCAGCTCGCGCCCCAGCGCGCACGCCGTGTCCGCGACCCGGCGCGCGTGCCCGTGCGGGGTGTAACCGGCCACCTCGGTGGCCCGGGCCAGGCTGGCGATGGTCTGACCGGTGGTGGCCCGCACCGCGGCGGCGCGCCGGAAGGACACCTGGGCGAGCAGCAGCGGGGTGCAGAACAGCGGCAGCGCCCAGAGCCCGACCTCGCCGGCCGCGAGGCTGACCAGCATCCCGGTGGCGACGATCGCCGAGCCGATGCCGAACAGCGAGCGCAGCTCGTCCTCCAGCGCCGCGGGGAACCGCAGCCCGCCCGCCGAACGGCGCAGCAGGGCCGCCAGGGTGGCGTCGCAGAGCGCGGCCAGCGCGGCGACGACGGTCAGGAAGGCCCCGTACGCCGGGCCCTCGGGCGAGAAACGGTCGACCAGGCCGCCGTTGTAGAGCGGCTGGAAGACAGCGGCCGCGAAGCCGACGGCGAGCAGCCGGCGGACGGCGCTGTCGCGGCGGGCCGGGTCGGCCCAGGGCGGGCGGCGGTGCGGGCGCTCGGGGCGGTGCGGCAGGGCGGCGAGCCCGGGCAGCCAGGCCAGCAGCAGGCCGGCCCCGGTCACCGCGACCACCTGGAGCATCCCGTGCGCGGTCGGCACCCCGCGCAGCGGCCCGAGCAGGGCGTACGCCAGCGCACCGGCGGCGCCGATGGGCGCCTGTTCGCGATCGCCCGGAAGGGTGATCCGGACGCATTCGCCGAGCGCGATCAGCAGGGTGAACGCCAGCGCGACCTTGGGCTCCGCGACCCCGCGCACCGCGACCGCGCCCAGCGCGAGCGCCAGCAGTACGGCGGCGGCCGCGTGCACCGCGCGGGTGGTGGGCCCGCACGCCGTGCGGTCGGCGGGCGTCCGGCTGCGGGCCGTCCGGCCGAGGGCCGCGCGCCCGGGCGCCGTCACGGCTGCCCGGGCGCGGGGGCGCCGCCCTGCGCGGGTACCCGGCCGGGAGCCGTCCGGACCGGTTCGGGCACCCCGAGCGGGATGTCCGGGACGGCCCGCACGCAGTCCTCGGAGTGCACCACCGGCCGCCAGTCGTGGGCGGCCAGCGCGTCGATCAGCGCCCGCACCATCACCGGGTCGAACTGGCTGCCCGAGCAGCGCTCCAGCTCGGCCACCGCCTCGGCGACCGGGCGGCCGCGCCGGTAGGAGCGGGTGGAGGTCATCGAGTCGAAGGCGTCGGCGACCGAGATGATCCGGGCGAACTCGGGGATCCGGTCGCCCGCCAGCCCGCTCGGGTAGCCCCGGCCGTCCATCCGCTCGTGGTGGTGCAGGATCCCGGCGTGCGCCTCGCCGAGGAAGTCGATCCCGCGCACCAGCTCGTACCCGTACACCGGGTGGATCTCCACGGCCCGGCGCTCCGCCTCGGTGAGGGGACCGTTTCTGCGCAGGAGCTCGGTGGCCACCCCGAGCTTGCCGACGTCGTGCAGGATCCCCGCGAAGCGCAGGGTGCGCAGCCGGTCGGCCTCCATGCCGAGCTGAGTGGCGATCAGCACCGAGGCCCGGCCGACCCGTTCGCTGTGCCCGCGGGTGTAGGCGTCCTTGATCTCCACGGCCTGCACCAGCGACTGCACGGTGGCCTGGTGGGCGTCCTGCTCGCGCTGGCCCTGGGCGAACACCCAGGCGGAGATGGACAGCGGCAGCAGCGCCAGCAGCGCCGCGAACGCACCGTACGGGCCCTGCCAGAGCACGGCGACCATCAGCCCGCCGGCCGCGTGCACCAGCACCGGCAGTCCGCACACCGAGCAGGCCCCGCGCAGCAGCACCCCGGCCCCGCGGCCCTCGCTGAGCATCACCATCACGCCCACCACCACCCCGTTGACCAGGCAGAACGCGGCGACCGCGGTGAAGCCGGGCAGCAGCGCGGCCGGGAACCGGGAGCCCAGCAGCAGCTGCGGGCCGCGCAGCAGGTGGAAGACGACCGAGGAGGCGAAGGCGCACAACGCGAGCTGGGAGCCGTTGAACAGCTGGCGCCCGCGGCAGCCGCGCCCGCTCGGCCCGCCGAGCAGGGCGGCCGGGGCGGCGACCAGGGCGGCGGCGGCCGGAGGGAGCATCAGGACCCCGGCGAACAGCACCGGGAAGAAGGCGTTCACCCCGGGCCGGGCGGGCACCCGCTCGGGCGGCGCCGGGCGGCGCAGCAGCCTGCGCACCAGCACCAGACAGGGCGTCGGCAGGCCCTGGGCCAGTGACTCCCAGCAGCCGTGCAGGAAGGCGAGCAGCCCGACCTTGGGCCAGTCCACCGGCTGGCCGAGCCAGCGCGGGACTCCCGGGGTGGCACCGGCGGGCAGCAGCGGCACCAGGCAGCACAGCGCCGCCACCGGGACGGCCACCAGGTAGCGCGCCGCCCCGGGCGGCAGGGTCGCGCCCCCACTGTCGGTAGCGATGTCGACCTCCCCGCCGTCCGGGCCCGTGTTGCCTCAACACGCCGGGCGAACCGGCGGTGAGCGTCCGTCAGGAGGATAGGCCGCCGTCCGGGCGCGGGGACGCATGGTCGCGCAATGGCGCAGTTGGCGCACCGCCAACTCACCCGAACGAGTGAGGGCGCACGTGAGCAGAACGGGAGCGGCCCCGGGAGCACATGCTCCCGGGGCCGCTGGACTCCCTTGGCCCGGACCGGGCGGGCCGCCCTCGTCGACGGGCCGGCGGACGCCTACGCCCGGACGCCTACCCTGACGGTCACTCCGCCGGGGCGCCGGCCTCGACCGGGGCACTCGGACGCTCGGCCGGCTCCTCGCCCGCCTCACCCTGCGCCAACTTCGGTGCCGGCCGGGCGGACTCGGCGTGCACCTCCACGGAGGCCTCCACCGCGACGACCACCTGCTCGCCCGAGCGCTGCCCGGCCCGGATCGAGTCGATCCTGGCCAGCACCTTGCTGCGCAGATCGGTCGGGGTGTCGTCGCACCCGCAGGAACGCTTGATCAGCGCCTTGATCGCCTGCTCAAGCCCGTACTGCTTCAGGCAGGGCGAGCACTCCTCGAAGTGCACGCGCAACTTCGCGCAGTCGCCCTCGGCCATCTCGTTGTCGAGGAATTCATAGAGGTGGTCGAGGACCTCGCCACACTCGGTTTCGTGCGGATCGCCGCAGCTCATGAGCCCGAGCCCTTCGCTTCCTGCCCTGCCCCGCTGCCGGCCGGGACGAGCCCGCGCTCACGGGCGTAATCCTCCAGCATGCCGCGCAGCTGACGGCGGCCGCGGTGCAGCCGGGACATCACCGTACCGATGGGAGTACCCATGATGTCCGCGATCTCCTTGTACGCAAAGCCTTCTACGTCCGCGAGATAGACGGCGATCCGGAATTCCTCCGGGATGGCCTGGAGCGCGTCCTTCACATCGCTGTCGGGGAGGTGGTCGAGCGCCTGGGTCTCCGCCGAGCGCAGGCCGGTCGACATGTGCGACTCCGCCCTGGCCAGCTGCCAGTCCTCGATCTCCTCCGCCGCGGTGCGCTGGGGCTCCCGCTGCTTCTTGCGGTACGAGTTGATGAACGTGTTGGTGAGGATGCGGTACAGCCAGGCCTTGAGGTTCGTGCCCTCACGGAACTGGTGGAAGGACGCGTACGCCTTGGCGAACGCCTCCTGGAGCAGGTCCTCCGCGTCGGCCGGGTTGCGCGTCATGCGCAGCGCCGCCGAGTACATCGGGTCCAGGTAGCCCAGGGCGTCGCGCTCGAAGCGCTCCCGCCGGGCCTCCTCGCTCTCCTCCGCCGACACCCGGTAGGTGTCCTCACCGATCGCCTCGGCCAGCTCCTCACCGGTGAGCGCCTCGCCCGCAGGCCGGACCTCGTCCGGGCCACGACCCGGCTCGGCCTCGTGCTCGGTCCCGACGACCGGACCCACCTCCTCGGCATGACGGCCACGGCCCACGGCGGGCCGCCCAGAAATGGAGGATATCGGGCTGACGGGCTTCTCGCCCGCGTCAATCCACTCCGACCAGGAGGGGACGAGGGCCGTGGCGGCCTCGCGCTCCTCAGGCCGTTCGGGGCACGCGATCGAACCCATCTGCCCTGCCTCTCACCGGTGACTCGTGCTGACGAGGGTGTCAACCACCCCGGCCCCGCCCGCATTCCCGTCCTCGCGCACCATTCACTCGCACGAGTGAGCGACCGGAAACTCCCTGCTCACGGCGGTCCCGGGCCCGGCCGCGGGCCCGCCTCAGACCAGCCGCAGGACCCAGTCCCCGACCGCCGAGCAGATCAGGTCCAGCACCTCGTCCTGCCCCATCGGCGCCCGCTTGGGCACCGCGAACCCGTGGCTGCCGTACGGCACCGCCACCAGTTCGTGCCCCGCCGGCAGCTCCGGGAACTCCTCCGGCCCGCCGAACGGGTCCTGCACGCTCTGCACCACCAGCGTCGGGAGCCCCGACGCCAGCAGCTCCTCCGCCCGGCTCTTCTCCGGCTTGCCCGGCGGGTGCAGCGGGAACGCCAGCGCCACCACCCCCACCGCCCCGGTGGCCGCCCCCGTCCGGCAGGCCACCCGCGCCCCGGCGCTGCGCCCGCCCACCACCAGCGGCAGCCCCTGCCCGGCCAGGTGCTCGGCGACCGGCCGCCAGCCGAGGTCCAGCGCCTTCGGCGCCGGGCCCAGCTTCTTGCCCGCCACCCGCCAGGGCTGCTCGACCAGCGCCACGCTGATCCCGCGCTCCGGCAGCCGCCCGGCCAGCTCCACCAGGTCCCGGGCCTCGATCCCGCCCCCCGCGCCGTGCCCGAGGGCCAGGACGGCCTTCGGTTCGGCCGCCCGGTGGTGGGTGATCCGGGCCTCCCCGGCCTCGGTGGGGATGAGTTCGGTCGTCATCGCTGCTCGCTCCCGGATGCGCTTCAGAACAGGGTGGTCTCGTGCTCGACCTCGGCCCAGGGCTCCTTGAGCTCCGGGCCGTTGTTGCGGATGCTGCCGACCGCCGGCGACACCGGGGTGGCCAGCAGGGCGCCGGGCGGCGGGGGTATCAGCAGCCGGCCCAGGGCGTCCGGGTCGGTCAGCCGCGGGTCCAGCCACGCGTCCCAGTCCTGCGGGTCGAGGAACAGCGGCATCCTCTCGTGGATCGGCGCCAGCGACTCCTCGGCGTCCGTGGTGACGATCGTGAACGTCACCAGCCAGGCCTCCGGGTGCCCGGGCGGCACCGCCCGGTTGCGCCAGAACTCGTACAGCCCGGCCAGCGCCAGCGGGGTCCCGTCCGCCCGGGAGACGAAGTACGGCTTCTTGCGCGCCTTGCCCCGCTCGCCCGGCACCGTCTGCCACTCGTAGTAGCCGTCCACCGGCAGGATGCACCGGCGCGCGGCGAAGGCCTGCCGGTAGGAGGGCTTCTCGTGCACCGTGTCCGACCGGGCGTTGATCATCTTCACCGCCGTCTCCGCGGTGTTCGACCACTGCGGCACCAGCCCCCAGCGCAGCACCCGCAGCTGCCGCACCGCCCGCGGCTGCTCCCCGGCCATCCGCTCCAGCACCACGAAGGCGCTGTCGGTCGGTGCGACGTTCCAGTTCGGGTCCAGGGTCTCCTCGGGGTCCCACTGCTCGACGTCGAACAGCTCGATGACGTCCTCGGGCTTGCTGCTGGCTGCGAACCGACCGCACATGCGGGCCAGCTTGCCATGCCGCCCGTCCTCATCACTTGTTCATGCCCGGACCAGAACCGCCCGCTCCCGCCCGCCCGTCTCCCCGTGGGAGGCTGCCCCGAACGGCCCAGCGCAGCGAACGGAGGCGGGAAGATCACATGAGCACCGACGACCACACCCTGAGCGCCCTGTGGGACCAGGTCACCGGC
Source organism: Kitasatospora sp. NPDC101447 (assembly GCF_044767225.1). Lineage (NCBI taxonomy): Bacteria > Bacillati > Actinomycetota > Actinomycetes > Kitasatosporales > Streptomycetaceae > Kitasatospora > Kitasatospora sp. NPDC101447. The sequence continues at coordinate 172,677 of NZ_JBIWNL010000004.1, read as the reverse complement.
AACCAGCCCGCCCCGCCCGGCTGGCTGGTCCTGGCCACCGGCGCCGCCGCCCTGCTCACCGTCCTCGCCCGCCCGCTCTGGCACGTCGCCCGCAACGCCGTCACCATCGCCCACGAGGGCGGCCACGGACTGGTCGCGCGCCTCACCGGCCGCAAGCTGGCCGGCATCCGGCTGCACTCCGACACCTCCGGGCTCACCGTCTCCTACGGCCGCCCCACCGGCCCCGGCATGGTCCTCACCGCCGCCGCCGGCTACACCGCCCCCGCCCTGCTCGGGCTCGGCTGCGCCGCCCTGCTCGCCGCCGACCGGATCACGCTGCTGCTGTGGCTGGCGATCGCCCTGCTGCTCGCCCTGCTCCTGCGCATCCGCAACGCCTTCGGCCTCTTCGTCGTCCTGGTCGCCGGCGGCGCCTTCTTCCTGGTCTCCTGGTTCGGCAGCGCCGAGGTCCAGGCCGGCTTCGCCTACCTCGGCTGCTGGTTCCTGCTCTTCGGTGCCGTCCGCCCCGTCCTGGAGCTCCAGCACCAGCGCCGCATCGGCTGGGCGCAGGACTCCGACGCCGACCAGCTCGCCCGGCTCACCCACGTCCCCGCCCTCGCCTGGGTCACCGTCTTCCTGCTCGTCGCCCTGGCCTGCCTCGCCCTCGGCGCGACCTGGCTCCTCCAGCCGCTGCACTGACCCGCACCCGACGGCGACCGTCGGCACCGGATTCCGAGCACCCGGAGGCGCGCGGGTGAATCACAGCCCCGAGCCGGGGGGCGCAGAGCCGCCGGAGGCGAGCGGGCGAATCACGGCCCGTTCCGGTACGGCCCCTAGACTTGCCACATGACCGAGACCCCGTGGCCCGCCCCCGTCGCCACCAGCCCCGTCGACGCGACCGTCACCATCCCCGGCTCCAAGTCGGTCACCAACCGGGCTCTGGTGCTGGCGGCACTCGCCGAGCGGCCCGGCTGGGTGCGCCGCCCGCTGCGCAGCCGCGACTCCCAGCTGATGGCCGACGGCCTGCGCGCCCTCGGGGTCACCATCGAGGAGACGGTCAACAACGACGCCGGCGGCACCGGCGGCGGCGAGGCCTGGCGGGTCTTCCCCGCCCCCGCGCTGCGCGGCCCCGCCTCCGTCGACGTCGGCAACGCCGGCACGGTCATGCGCTTCCTGCCCCCGCTCGCCGTCCTCGCCGACGGCCCGGTGCACTTCGACGGCGACCCGCGCTGCTACGAGCGCCCCCAGCACGGCGTGATCGACGCCCTGCGCGCCCTCGGCGCCCGCATCGACGACGGCGGCCGCGGCGCGTTCCCGCTGACCGTCCACGGCACCGGCTCGCTGGACGGCGGCCCGGTGGAGCTGGACGCCTCCTCCTCGTCCCAGTTCGTCTCCGCGCTGCTGCTCTCCGGCGCCCGCTACAACCACGGCATCGAGGTCCGGCACGTGGGCGGCCCGGTGCCGTCGCTGCCGCACATCCGGATGACCGTGGAGATGCTGCGCAAGGCCGGCGCCCAGGTCGACGCCCCCGAGGACGGCGGCGAGAAGGACGTCTGGCGGGTCACCCCCGGCGCCCTGATCGGTCGCGACCTGGTGGTCGAGCCGGACCTCTCCAACGCGGCGCCGTTCTTCGCCGCGGCCCTGGTCACCGGCGGCCGCGTCACCGTGCGCGACTGGCCCCGGCACACCACCCAGCCCGGCGACCAGCTGCGCGAGATCTACACCCGGATGGGTGGCGCCTGCGAGTTCACCGACGAGGGCCTGCAGTTCACCGGCACCGGCCGGATCCACGGCATCGACGCCGACCTGCACGACGTCGGCGAGCTCACCCCGGTGATCGCCGCCGTCGCCGCGCTGGCCGACTCCGAGTCCCACCTGTACGGCATCGCCCACCTGCGCCTGCACGAGACGGACCGGCTCGCCGCGCTCGCCAAGGAGATCAACGACCTCGGCGGCGACGTCACCGAGACCGAGGACGGCCTGCGGATCCGCCCGCGCCCGCTGCACGGCGGCACCTTCCGCACCTACGAGGACCACCGCCTGGCCACGGCCGCCGCGGTGCTCGGCCTCGCCGTGCCCGGCATCGGGGTGGAGAACGTCGCCACCACCGCCAAGACCCTGCCCGACTTCCCGGCGATGTGGGCCGAACTGCTGGGCGAAGCGGCGGCGGACGCCTGAGCGGAGACTGAGCACATGCGCCGCTACGGCAAGGACGCCGACGAGGACGACATCCGCAACCGCCCCGCCCGCCGGGGTTCCCGGCCGCGGACCCGGATCAGGCCCAAGCACGAGGACGCCGCCGAGGCGATGGTGCTGACCGTCGACCGCGGTCGGCTGACCTGCCTGGTCGACCCGGGCACCAAGCACGAGCGCGAGGTCGTCGCCATGAAGGCCCGCGAGCTAGGCCGCAAGGGGGTGGTCGTCGGCGACGTGGTCAACCTGGTCGGCGACCTCTCCGGGGACGCCGACACCCTCGCCCGGATCGTCCGGGTCGAGGAGCGCAGCTCGGTGCTCCGGCGTACCGCGGACGACGACGACCCGTACGAGCGGATCGTCGTCGCCAACGCCGAGCAGCTGGCCATCGTCACCGCGCTGGCGGACCCGGAGCCGCGCCCCCGGCTGATCGACCGCTGTCTGGTGGCCGCGTACGACGCGGGCATGGAGCCGCTGCTGGTGCTCACCAAGTCGGACCTCGCCCCGGCCTCGACCCTCCTGGACTCCTACGCCTCGCTCGGCATCCGGTACGTGGTCACCCGCCGCGACGAGCTGGAGACCACCGGCGCCGAGGCCGTCCGCGAGCACCTGCGCGGGCGCTCCACGGTGTTCATCGGCCACTCCGGCGTCGGCAAGACGACCCTGGTCAACGCCCTCGTCCCGGACCGCCAGCGGCAGACCGGCCACGTCAACGCGGTGACCGGCCGCGGCCGGCACACCACCGTCTCCGCCCTGGCGCTGCGGCTGCCGCCGCCGCCCGGTGCCAAGCCGGGCTCGAAGAAGGCGCTGGACCCGGGCTGGGTGATCGACACCCCGGGCTTCCGTTCCTTCGGCCTCTCGCACATCGACCCGTCCCGGGTCATCCTCGCCTTCCCGGACCTGGAGCCCGGCACCGTCGACTGCCCGCGCGCGTGCAGCCACGACGAGCCGGACTGCGCGCTGGACGCCTGGGTCGCCGACGGCCACGCCGAGGCCGCCCGGCTCTACTCGCTGCGCCGCCTGCTGGCCAGCAAGGAGGCCCGCGAGGGCGACTGAGCCCTCCGGGCCCCCGAGGTCCGTGGCCCGTTCGAGGTGTCGGACCGCGCCCGCCTGGCGATCATAGGAAGGTCGGGCCGGGTGCGGTCCGACCGTCGATCCACTGGGAGGGCGCGCGATGGCATGGGCCCTGGTGATCCTGGCCGGCCTGCTGGAGACCGGCTTCGCGATCAACCTCAAGCTCAGCGAGGGTTTCACCAAGCTCTGGCCCACCATCAGCTTCTGCGTGTTCGCCCTCGGCAGCTTCGGTCTGCTCACCCTCTCGCTGAAGAGCCTGCCCATCGGCCCCGCCTACGCCGTCTGGACGGGCATCGGCGCGGCCGGCACCGCCATCTACGGCATGGTCTTCCTGGACGAGAGCACCTCGGTGCTCAAGCTGGTCTCGATCTCCCTGGTGATCACGGGGGTCATCGGCCTCCAGCTCAGCGGTACGACGCACTGAGCCGACGCACGACGCACGGCGCACGGCGCACCGGGGCGCGCGGGAACGCCTCGTCCCGCTCCGCGAGCCCGGCTGTGCCGATCGGGGCGGGCTCGCTAGGGTCTTGGACATGGCCGACTACCACGACGATCTCCGACTCGCCCACGTCCTCGCCGACTCGGCCGACTCGGTCACCCTGGAGCGATTCCGCGCCCTCGACCTGAAGATCGAGACCAAGCCGGACCTCACCCCGGTGAGTGACGCCGACAAGGCCGCCGAGGAGCTCGTGCGCAGCGTGCTCCAGCGCGCCCGCCCGCGCGACGCGATCCTGGGCGAGGAGTTCGGCCTGCAGGGTTCCGGCCCGCGCCGCTGGGTGATCGACCCGATCGACGGCACCAAGAACTACATCCGCGGGGTCCCGGTCTGGGCCACCCTGATCGCCCTGCTGGAGGACGGCCCGGACGGCGTCGAGCGCCCGGTGGTGGGCATCGTCTCCGCCCCCGCGCTGCAGCGCCGCTGGTGGGCGGCCAAGGGTCTCGGCGCCTTCGCCGGCCGCAGCCTGGCCAAGGCCTCCCGGATCCACGTCTCCGGCGTCTCCCGGATCGAGGACGCGTCCTTCTCCTACTCCTCGCTCACCGGCTGGGAGGAGCGCGGCCGCCTCGACCCGTTCCTGGACCTCACCCGGGCCTGCTGGCGCACCCGTGCCTACGGCGACTTCTGGTCCTACATGATGGTCGCCGAGGGCGCCGTCGACATCGCCGCCGAACCCGAGCTGTCGCTGTGGGACATGGCGGCCAACTGCGTCATCGTCGAGGAGGCCGGCGGCCGCTTCACCGGCCTGGACGGCATCCCGGGCCCCGGCGGCGCGGACGCCGTCGCCTCCAACGGCCTGCTGCACGAGGAGGCGCTGCGCCGCCTCTCGGTCTGAACGTGGATGCAGGCCCTGTGACCGGTGGGAGCCGGTCACAGGGCCTGCTGCTTTCTCGGGCCGGTCGCTGCTACCGCTTGCGCAGCTCCCGGACCGCCGCCTCCAGCCGCTGCCCGTAATCGGCGTCGGCCTTGCGGAAGTTGTCGATCGCCCGCTCGACGATGTCCTCGCGGTCGGCCGAGACCTTGGCGATGAAGCCGGCCAGGTTGGCGATCAGCCGCTGCTTCTCGTCCTCCGAGAACAGCCGGTACAGGTTGCCGGCCTGCACGAAGTCGTCGTCCTCGGCGTGCGCGGGCGCCACGTGGGTGCCGGTGAGGCCGTCGACCGCCGTGGCGGCCCACAGCGGGCGGCCGGTCTGCACGGGGCCGCCGAAGCTGTTCGGCTCGTAGTTCTTCTGCCGCCCGTGGCGCCCGTCGTACAGGTGGCCGTCGCGGCCGTTGGTGCGCGCCTCGGTGGCGTGCGGGCGGTTCACCGGCAGGTGGTCGGCGTTGATGCCGACCCGGTAGCGGTGGGCGTCGGCGTACGCGAACAGGCGGCCCTGGAGCATCTTGTCCGGGGACGGGCCGATGCCGGGCACGAAGTGCGCCGGGGAGAAGACCGACTGCTCGACCTCGGCGAAGACGTTGTCGGGGTTGCGGTTGAGCTCCAGCCGGCCGATCTCGACCGGCGGGTAGTCGGCGTGCGGCCAGACCTTGGTCAGGTCGAAGGGGTTGAAGCGGTAGTTCGCCGCGTCGGCCGCCGGCATGATCTGGACCTGCACCGTCCAGCTCGGGAAGTCGCCGCGCTCGATCGACTCGCGCAGGTCGCGCTGGTGGCTGTCCGGGTCCTCGCCGGCGAGGGTGTTGGCCTCGGCCTGGGTGAGGTTGCGGATGCCCTGGTCGGTCTTGAAGTGGTACTTGACCCAGAAGTGCTCGCCGGCCTCGTTCTGCCACTGGAAGGTGTGCGAGCCGTAGCCGTTCAGGTGGCGGTAGGAGGCGGGTATGCCGCGGTCGCCGAAGAGCCAGGTGACCTGGTGGGTTGCCTCGGGGGACAGGCCCCAGAAGTCCCAGACGTTGTCGGCCTCCTGCGAGCCGGTGTACGGGTCCCGCTTCTGGGTGTGGATGAAGTCGGGGAACTTGATGGCGTCCTTGATGAAGAACACCGGGGTGTTGTTGCCGACGAGGTCGTAGTTGCCCTCCTCGGTGTAGAACTTCAGTGCGAAGCCGCGCGGGTCGCGCACCGCGTCGGCCGCGCCGAGGTTGCCCGCGACGGTGGAGAAGCGCAGGAAGACCTCGGTTTGCTTGCCGACCTCGGACAGGAAGGCCGCCCGGGTCCAGGGCGTCACGTCGGCGGTCACCGTGAAGGTGCCGTACGCCCCGGCGCCGCGGGCGTGCACCACGCGCTCCGGGATCCGCTCGCGGTTGAAGTGCGCGAGCTTCTCGAACAGCAGCTGGTCCTGGATCAGGGCCGGGCCGCCGAGACCGGCGGTCTCGGTGTTCTGGTTGTCGGCGACGGGGGCACCCGCCTCGGTGGTCAGGGTCGGGCGCAGCTCGTCCTGCGTGGTCATAACGGGTGCCTCCACGGGTCCGATCGTGATGACACGATCCTAACTTGGACTTTGTCCAAGTCAACACTGGAACCAATCCCGGACCTGAATTACCCTGGTGGACATGAACGACCTGCTGGAGAGACTGCGCGAGCGCGGCTGGCGGCTGACCTCGCAGCGCCGGGTCGTGGCCGAGGTCCTCGACGGCGATCACGTCCACCTCACCGCCGACGAGGTGCACGCCCGCGCGGCGGCCCGGCTGCCCGAGATCAGCCGCGCCACCGTCTACAACACGCTCGGCGAGCTGGTCGCCCTCGGGGAGGTCCTGGAGGTCGCCACCGACGGCCGCGCCCGGCGCTACGACCCCAACGCGCACCGCGCCCACCAGCACCTGGTCTGCTCGGGCTGCGGCGCGATCCGCGACGTCCACCCGCACGGCGACCCGCTCGCCGCACTGCCCGCGGCCGAACGGTTCGGCTTCACCGTCACCGCCGCCGAGGTCACCTACCGCGGCCTGTGCCCCGACTGCCGCCCGTAACCCGAGGGCCGCCCGTAACCCGACGGCCCGGCGCCGCTACGCGCTCAACTCCGCGTGCAGCGCGCCCAGCAGGCGCCCGGCCCGCTCCGCCACCTCGGCCGGGCCGTAGTCGATCGCCCGCCGGCACCAGTTCTCCGCCTGCACCGGCTCCCCCCGGCGCAGCGCCAGCAGCGCGAGCCGCAGGGCCGCCCGCCCGTGCCCGGCGTCGGCGGCCCGGGTGTACCAGAGCATCGCCTCGGCCTCGCTGTCCTGCCGGGCCAGCAGCAGCCCCAGGTTGAACGCGGCGCTGCGGCTGCCCGCCTCGGCGGCCCGCCGGTACCAGCTCTCGGCGATCTCCAGCGCCCCGCGGTCCGCCGCCCGCACACCCATCCGCACCTGCGCCCGCCGGTGCCCGGCGTCGGCCGCCAGCGCGTACCAGTGCTCGGCCTCGGCGTCCGCGTCCCCGCGCCGGTCCAGCAGCGAGGCCAGCCGGAACGCGCCCTCCGCCGAGCCGCCCGCCGCCGCCTGCCGGTAGCGCTCCAGCGCCCCGGCCAGGTTGCCGCGCTGCTCCTGGGCGACGGCGAGCTGCAGTGCCGCCTCGCCGTGCCCCTCGGCGGCGGCCCGCGCGTACCACTCCTGGGCCTGCCGCTGCTCGCCGCGCCCGGCGTGCAGCACGCCGAGGTTGAACGCGCCGTCCACGCTGCCCGCCTCGGCCGCCTTGGAGAACCACGGCTCGGCGCCGGACTCGTCGCCGCGGTGCAGCAGCACCACGGCCAGGGCGTTGCAGGCCTCCCGGTGCCCGGCGTACGCGGCCCGGCGGTACCACTGCTCGGCCTGCTGCTCGCGGCCGGTGCCGGCGCAGAGCAGGCCGAGGTTGAAGGCGCCGTTCTGGTCGCCCGCGTCCAGCGCGGCGCGGTACCAGCGCTCGGCCTCCTTGGCCTCGCCACGGCTCGCGTGCAGGGCGCCCAGCGCGTTGGCGGCGTTGCCGTCCCCGGCCTCGGCGGCCTCCTGCCACCACTCGGCGGCGGCCGCGACGTCCCCGGAGTCGCGCAGCAGGAAGCCCAGCGCGCAGGCCGCGCGCGGCTCCCCGTTCTGCGCGGCCTGCCGGTACCAGCGGGCCGCCTCCTCCAGCAGGGACTGGTCGGTGCGGGCGCGCTCCTCCAGCAGCACGCCCAGGCGCAGCGCGGCGCGGGCGTGGCTGCGGGCGGCGGCGGTGCGGTACCAGGCCTCGGCGGTGTCCTTGTCCCCGGCGGCCTCGCGCATCCGGGCCAGCCGGTAGGAGGCCTCCCGGTGCCCGGCGTCGGCGGAGACCTTGAACCAGCGCTCGGCCCGGACGTCCCGCCGGTGCTCCATCAGGTCGCCCAGGGCGTAGGCGCCGAGGGGGTGTCCGTGGTCGGCGGCGAAGTGCAGCCAGTACTCGGCGGCCTCCTCCTCGCCCTGGTCGCGCAGCTGCAGCCCGAGCGCGTGCGCGGCCGGGGCGCTGCCGGCGACGGCGGCCTGGCGCCACCACTGGCCGGCCTCGGCCCGGTGACCCTGCTGGTGCAGCAGCACGCCGAGGTTGTTGGCGGCGGCGCGCAACCCGGCCGCAGCGGCGGCGCGCAGGTACGGTTCGGCGTCCTCCAGGTCCCCGCGGCGCAGCAGCAGGGTGCCCAGCCGGCCGGCGGCGTCCGGGTCCCCGCTGTCGGCGGCCTGCCGGTGCCGGGCCTCCAGGGCGGCAGACTCGCGGGCGGCGAGCGCGGTCTCGAAGCTGGTCGGGTCCAGGCCCGTCGGGTCCAGGGCGGCGCCGGCGGCCGGCTCGTCGCCGGGCCGCTCCCCGTACGCGCCGACGGCGGCGGCGAACTGACGGGTGGACACGTGGACCAGGCTGTCGGGGCCGTAGCCCGGGGTGGGGCGTTCGGAGAGTCCGCTGGTGCGCTGGGCCGGCAGGGCTCCGGGGCGGTGTTCGGGGCTCTCGGTGCTCTCCGCCCAGGCGTCGGTGTCCGCCTCGGCCGCCGCCGCGGGCTTGGCGCCTGACTTGCCGATCAGCCTCATGCCGACTCCCGCTCCCCCAGAGTGTCGCGGCATCGTGCCCCGGCGTGCGACCGGGGGGACTCCCAGGAGAGGCGCCGGACCCGACGGCCAATCAGCGGCCGTGCACCGTCCCCCATGTGTCCCATCGTCGCATCACCTGCTACCCGCGTACACCTGCCCCGGCCGAATTCGGGCCGGGCTGACCCGAAGCCGACGGAATTGCTTCGGCGCTTTGTCGATTTCCCGACACTTCAACCTCACAAACCCCTGCGCCCTCCTCCTTGGCGACGGTCGATAGTACCGGAGCGGTTCCCACCGCTTCCGTGCGAAGACACCCCGGGAAACACCGGAGGCCCGGAGGAAGGATCCTCCGGGCCTCTGGCCTTTGTAGCGGGGACAGGATTTGAACCTGCGACCTCTGGGTTATGAGCCCAGCGAGCTACCGAGCTGCTCCACCCCGCGTCGGTGGTTGAACCATAGCACCGATGCGGGGTGGAACGGAAAACGGTTGCCGCAGCTCAGCGGTCCACCGCTGCGGCCCGTGGCCGGAGCTACGGCCGGGGGCTCGGTGATCCGGCCCCGGTGGCCCCCGCGGCGGGAGTGCCGGTCGGGGCGGGGGCCGGGCTGCCGCCACGGGCCGCCACGGCCGCGTTCAGGGCGTCGCCGAGCGCCTTCTGGGCGTTGCCGTAGGCCACCCAGTCGCCGTTCTTGAACGCCGTCTGACTGTCGTTGTACGCCTTCTCCGCGTCCGACAGCGCCTTCTGCAGCTCCGGCGAGATCGTCCCGCCCGGCGCGGGCGTGGCCGGCGCGGTCGGCGTGGGCGTCGCCGGGGAGGTCGGGGTGCCCGGGGCGGTCGGGGCCGTCCCGTTGCCCGGGTTGGACGGCGCCACCGGCGTGGCCGGCGGGGCCTGCCCGGCGAAGAGCTTGTTCAGCGCCTTCTCCAGGGTGTCCTCGAAGGCCACGTTGTCGTCCCCGTACACCGCCAGGACCTTCTGCAGCGTCGGGTACTTGGCGCCGCGCCCGCGCACGTACACCGGCTCGACGTTGAGCAGGCCGCCGCCCATCGGCAGGGTCAGCAGGTTCCCGTACTCCAGCTCGGTGTCACCGCCGGTCTTCAGTGCGTAGATCTGCGAGGCCACCTCCTGGCGGGAGTTGAACTTCGACTGCACCAGGCCGGGGCCGGGGGCGCCGGACTCGCCGGTCATCTTCAGGACGCGGATCTTCCCGTAGTCGTCGCCCGGGTCCGCGTTGACGGCCATGAACGCCGCCAGGTTCGGACGGCCGTTGGGCACGAAGGAGCTGGTCAGCGAGAAGCTCGCGCCCGCGGCGTCCGGCATCCGCACCGTCACGTAGTACGGCGGCTGGACCTGCTTGGTGTCACTGGTCGGGTCCACCGGGACCTGCCAGATGTCACTGCCGTTGAAGAAGGAGTTGGAGTCGGTCACGTGGTACTGGCCGAGCAGGTCGCGCTGCACCTTGAACATGTCCTGCGGGTAGCGCAGGTGCGGCAGCAGCGACTGCGGGATGTCCGCCTTCGGCTCCACGGTGCCCGGGAAGGCCTTCATCCAGGTCTTCAGCACCGGGTCCTTCTCGTCCCACTGGTAGAGCTTCACCTCACCGGTGTACGCGTCGACCGTGGCCTTGACCGAGTTGCGGATGTAGTTGACCTGGTTGGCGACGGTCAGCAGCTCACCGCGCTGGTTGGTCAGCGAGTCCTTGGTGGCCGCGCCCAGCGTCGTCTTCGAGGAGAACGGGAAGCCGTCCGAGGTGGTGTAGCCGTCCACCACCCAGACCACGTGGCCGTCCTGCACCACCGGGTACGGGTCGGCGTCGATCGACAGCCACGGGGCGACCTTCTCCACCCGCTCCTTCGGCGTGCGGTTGTAGAGCACCTTGGCGCCGTCGGTGATCGCCCCCGCGTAGAGGATCTGCGGCTCGGTGAAGCGCACCGCGTACGCGGCCCGGGTGATCGGGTTGTCCAGCGAGACACCGCCGGAACCGGTGTACGTGTACTCCACGTTCTGGCCGGTCTTGGTGTCGGTGTAGTCGATCTCCTTGTTGGAGCCGCCGACGATCGAGTACGTCGTCGTCTTCTCGCCGTAGTAGATCCGCTGCTGGTAGTCGCCGAGCGAGCCGGTGGCCGGCAGGCCGGACTCGGTGAACACCGGCCCGCCCTTGTCGTCGACCTGGTTGCCCTTGGCGACCGCCGCACCGTAGCCGTGGGTGTACTTGAAGTGGTCGTTGATCCAGTTGCGCTGCACGCCGTTGAGGTCCAGCTCGCGCAGGCCGACGACGGTGTCCTGCTTGCCCGTGTCGGTGCGGTACCGGTCCACGTCCAGCGTGCTCGGGAAGGCGTAGTAGTTGCGCTGCTGCTCCAGCGACTGGAAGGTCTGCGACACGATGTTCGGGTCCAGCAGCCGCACGTCCGCGATGGTCTGCGCGTCGGGCTTGAGCGCGTCACCGCCGGTCGAGCCCTGCGGGCTGTACGGCGTGGTCTGCGCGTCGGCGATCCCGTACGCCTGCCGCGTCGCGTCGATGTTCTTCTGGATGTACGGCGTCTCCTTGGCCTGCTCGTTCGGCTTGACCTGGAACTGCTGCACGATCGCCGGGTACAGGCCGCCGATCAGCACCGCCGACAGCACCATCAGCCCCAGCCCGATCAGGGCCGGCGCCCAGGTGCGGCGGATCGGGGTCAGGAAGAACAGCACGGCGCAGATGATCGCGACGAAGAACAGGATGGTCTTGGCCGGCAGGAACGCGTTGGCGTCCACGTAGCGCAGGCCCGTCCAGCCCGAAACACCCTTGTACGAGCCGGTCTTGACCGCCAGCGCGTACCGGTCGAGCCAGTAGGCGACGGCCTTCAGCAGCACGAACACGCCCAGCAGCACCGCCAGGTGCCCCTGCGCGCCGGCGCTCGCCCGCCGACCCGGGCCCTGCAGCCGCAGCCCGCCGTACAGGTAGTGCACCAGCGCGGAGGTCAGCAGCGAGACGATCACCGCGCTGAACGCGAAGCCCAGCACGAACTCGTAGAAGGGCAGGTCGAAGGCGTAGAAGGAGACGTCCATGCCGAACTGGGCGTCCTTCTCCCCGAAGGACGTCGAGTTGGTCCACATCAGCCAGGTCCGCCACTGGCCGGACGCCGCGGCGCCCGCCACCAGGCCGATCACCAGCGAGATGCCGATCAGCGCCCAGCGCTTGAACGGCGCCAGGCCCGCCCGGTAGCGGTCCAGGCTCTGCTGCTCCACCGACATCGCCGACAGCGGCGGCCGCAGCCGGTGCGCCAGCCAGATGTTGAAGCCGACGATCACCGCCATCAGCAGGCCGAACACCGCGAACAGCCCGACCTTCGTCCACAGCTGGGTGGTGAACACCGAGGAGTAGTGGACGGACTTGAACCACAGCCAGTCCGTCCAGAAGCCCGCGAACATGACGAACAACAGGAACAGCACCGCGAGTACGCCCAGGGTCAGCAGGGCCACCCGCGCCCGCCGCGACGGCGGGCCCACCCTTCGCCGGAAACCCGGCCCTGAGCGTTCCGGCATCTGGAATACCACGGTGGCACCTCAGCTGTGTCGTCTGGATATCGGTCGGTCGTCAGAGCAACTTAACCAGGCTTTGGCCGAGTTCCCACCGTTAGCAGACGGTTACTACGGCGCCCCGCCCCCGGCCGTCCCCGCCCCGCCCGCACCGGGGCGCGCGGCACGCCGCCCGCCCCCACCGGACCGCCCGGCGAGCGCGCCCCGCCCGGCGTGTGAGGATTGAGGCATGTCCGACGCGTCTGATCTGAACAACTCCCCCGACGACGTCTCCAAGCTCCCCGCCGCCACCCCGCTCACCCGGGCCGCGCTGGAGATCGACGAGTACGCCGCCACCCTCGGCTGGGACCTCCCGGCCCGGCTGTTCGCCCTGGTGGACAGCGCCGCCCTGCGCAAGGCCAACCCGAAGATCGCCGAACAGCTCGGCCTCGCCGACGGCGACGAGCCCGGCCTCACCCCGATCGAGCAGGACGAGATCCCGGCCGGCACGCCGCTCGACAAGTTCCTCGGCACCATCGCCTGGCCCGACTCGGTGGCCGGCTGCGCCCTGGTCGTCGAGCGGCAGATGCTGCCGCCCGGCGCCGAGCAGACCCGCCCCCGCGGTGCCAGCGACGCCCAGCTCGCCGACTGGGTGGCCAACCACCCGCAGCGCGAGGAGGTGCGGATCACCGCCGCGGTGCTGCGCGACGGCAAGAAGGAGATCGCCCTGCGGCTGCGTTCCAAGGACGTCGCCCGCGAGGTGCTGACCGGTCCGGACCTGGTGCCCGGCCTCACCGAGGCCCTGCTGGCGACCTTCTCCTGACCCCTACTTGGCGCAGGACGGCAGCGCGGAGGTCTGCCCGGAGCGGATCTGCTCCAGCGACTTCAGCGCGCCGTCCAGCGTGTCCGTCTTGATCAGGGTCAGCCCGGACGGGATGTTCTTGGTGGCCTCGGCACAGTTCGAGGACGGGGTGAAGAAGTACTCGGCCCCGGCGTCCCTGGCGGCGATCAGCTTCATCGATATCCCGCCGATCGGGCCGACCTTGCCGTCGTCGTCGATGGTGCCGGTGCCCGCGACGAACCGGCCGCCGGTGAGGTCGCCGCTCGGGGTCAGCTTGTCGATGATGCCGAGCGAGAACATCAGGCCGGCGCTCGGGCCGCCGACGTCCTGCAGGCCGATGTCGATCCGGAACGGGTAGGTGTGCCGGATCCCGGTGCCGATGCCGACGGCGGCGAGCTCGGCCCGCTCGGGCGCGGCCTTCGGGTCGAGGTCCTTGACCCGGACGGTCGGGACGGCGACGTCCGTCCTGGCGGCGGGGTCGGCGGCGGCGTTTCCGGCGGCGTCCTTGACCCGCGGCACGACCGTGAAGACCACCGACTCGCCCGGCTTGTGCTTGGTGACCGCCGCGACCACCTGGTCGACCGTGGTGACCGGGGCGCCGTCGACGGCGACGATCGAGTCACCCGCGTGCAGCTTGCCCTCGGCCGGCGCTCCGGCGGTGACCGACTTGACGATCAGCTCGCTACCGACCGGGACGCCCAGCTGCTTGAGCGCCGCGGTGCGGGCGCTGTCCTCGGAGGAGGCGAACTCCTCGGCGTTCTGCTTCTTCGCGTCCGCGTCCGACTGCCCCTTCGGGTAGACGTTGTCGTGCGGAACCATCAGCACGTCGTCGCGCAGCCAGCCGACCACCGCGTTGACCAGGCTGGGCTCGTACTTGGCCCCGGTGACCTGGACGGTCGTCATGTTGAGGTGCCCGGTGGTCGGGTAGGAGTCGTGCCCGGCGATGCTGATCACCGGCTTGCCGCCCTGGTTGCCGAGCGTGTTGTACGTCGGCCCCGGGCTCATCTCCGTGTACGGCACCTTCATCAGCACCGAGACGCAGAGCAGTGCTATGAGCAGCAGGGTGGCAGCGAGCATCGTCGCGGAGCGGCGTGGCATGCCTCGACAGTACGGGACGCGGGTGACGCGGCGCCCGGCGGGCTACCGACCGGAGCGCTCACCGGGGGCGGCGGCCCCCGCCGTGGTGCGTTCCATGGCGGCCATGAAGCGCCGGTGTTCTGCGAGCGAGGCCGGATCCCCCGTGGCCCGCGGGGCCCGCTGGGCCCAGCCCGCCCAGAGGGCGGCGGCCACGACGGCGACCACCGGAATGATCAACCAGGCGAGCGCACCCATATCAGTACTCCCAGCTCGTCGTGTCTATGAGCAGATTAACCACTCCGGCGGACAACGCGGCCGGCGCCGTCCGGGTTACGGGACGGCCGATCGGCTCACTTCCAGGGAGTATTCGGGGCGCCGCCGCGAACCCGTTCGAGTGAGGCCCCGGCGCGCCTGCCCCGACAGACGCGCGGGACGTGCGGGCGGTTCCGCGCGCTGGTCAGGGCACGCGGGGGCGGTTCGGCGCACCGGCCGGGGCATGCGTGGGCGCTTCCGCGGCGCGGGCGGGCGGTGCGGCTCCGCGGCGCGGGCAGCCGGTGCGCTTCCGTTCCGGGCGGCGTCAGCAGCTGCCGGCGCCGACCCACTCCTCCTCGCCGTCGGCGAAGACCTGGTGCTTCCAGATCGGCACCTCGTGCTTGAGGTCGTCGATCAGCCGGCGGGCGGCCGCGAAGGCCTCGCCGCGGTGGGCGCAGGAGACGGCGACGATCACGGCCTTGTCCGTGATCTCCAGCCGGCCGATCCGGTGGACCGCGGCGAGCGCCCGGACCGGGAAGTCGGCGACGACCTTCTCGGCGATCCGCCGCATCTCCTGCTCGGCGGTGGGGTGGCAGCTGTACTCCAGCGCGGCGACCGACTTGCCGCCGTCGTGGTCACGGACCGTTCCGACGAAGACGGTGGTGCCGCCGGCCGCGTCGTCGCCGACCGCCTCGTACACCTCGTCCAGCGAGAGCGGGGTGTCGCGGATGGCGAGCAGGCGGATGGGGTCGTGGTTCTCGGACATGACCCCATGATTCCCCATCCGGGGCGGTCGGAGGCAAGGGCCTTCCGCATCACGATGTGGAAATTTCGCATCGTGAGAAACGACGGCGCCGCCCCGGATCCGTGGCGGCGCCGTGCCGGGACGTCCCGGGACGTCCTCAGAAGCGGCGCCGCTTGCGGGCCCGGCGCACCAGCGCCGCCGTACCGACCAGTGCCACCGTCGCCCCGGCCGCCCCCAGGCTGGTCGCGGCCTCCTTCCCGCCCAGCCGCCGCCCGGCCACCGCGTGCTTGCCGGACACCTGGGCCAGCAGCTCGGCCAGCACCTGCTCGTTGGAGTGCACCGGGCGCCAGCCCGCCTCGTGCAGCCGGCTGCCGGACACCACCCACGGGTACATCGTGTAGGCGAGGTCCCCGGCCGGCGCCGGGGTCAGGCCCAGCCGGTGCAGCCGCGCCGCCGTCCCGAGCGCCAGCGCCGCCGGCAGCTCCATCCGCCGGATCCCGGACAGCCGCTCCACGTCCTCCTGCTCCAGCCAGCCGTCGCAGCCGACCGTCACCTCGCCCTCGACCAGGCCCAGCGCCGCGTACTCCAGCGCCGCCGCCAGGTCGTCCACGTGGCAGAACTGCCAGCACGGGCGGGAGCCGGCCACCACCAGCAGGCGGGGCGCCTCGAAGTGCCGGGTCAGCACGGTGTCCACACCCGGGCCCACCACCACGGCCGGACGCAGCACCGTCACCTGCAGCCCGGGGTGGGCGCGCGGTGCGCGACGGGCCAGCCGCTCGATCTCCAGCAGGTCCCCGACCAGCGAGGCCTCCTCGGTCGCCCGCAGCTCGGAGTCCTCGGCCAGCGGCACCTCGTTGTCGGCCAGCGCGCCGTAGACCATCGCCGAGGTGCACAGCACCACCCGGTGCACCCCGGCGGCCGCGGCCGCGGTCAGCACCGTCTGGGCGCCGCGCACGTTGTAGGCGCTGCGGGCCCGCGGGTCCGACTCCATGCCGAAGTCCATCGCCAGGTGCACCACCACGTCGACCCCGGCCAGCCGCTCGGCCACCGCCGGGTCCCGGACGTCCAGCACCCGCCAGTGCACGCCCGGCACCTCGCCGCGCCGGTCGTCGACGGCCAGGACCTTCTTCACGTGCGGGGAGGCCACCAGTCGCGCCGCGACCTGCTCCCCCAGCACGCCCGCGGCGCCGGTCACCGCCACGGTCAGCGGCCGTCCGCCGTAGGCTGGAGGCGGTGACGCCGTGGTGTCCGACGCGTCCTCTCCTCCGGTCAGCCCAGAGCGAACGTCCGAAGGCGGGGAACTCACCGGCCATCCTCCACGGTTAGCTTATGTGCGTACGGACGTGTGTCACGTACGTCCATCCTGCCCGAGGCGAAGGCCCGGCGGTGCACCCGGCGCGGGCCTGCCGCGCGGGAGCCGCCCCCGAGTCCCCCACTCCACCGCCGCCCCGGGCGCAGACTTTTCCGCCACACCCGCATGACGGCCGACCGGATCGAGGACCCCGTGAGCGACCTTCCCTTCGGATTCGGCGTTCCGCCCGAGGAGCCCGAGGACGGCAAGGCCAAGCCCGACGACGCGCAGAAGAAGAAGGACCAGGAGCAGTCCGCCTCCGGCCCGCAGCCCTTCGGCTTCGGGGGCGCCAACCCCTTCGGCGCGATGTTCGGCATGCCCGGTGCCCCCGGCGGCGGCGGTGCCGACAACCCCTTCGCCGCGATGTTCGGCGGCATGAACCCCGGTGACCTCGGCGCCGCCTTCCAGCAGCTCGGGCAGATGCTCTCGTTCGAGGGCGGCCCGGTGAACTGGGACCTCGCCACCAACATCGCCCGCCAGAGCGTCGTCGCCGAGCCCGCCGAGGGCAAGAGCAAGGACCGCTCGGTCAGCGACGCGGAGCGCTCCGCCGTCGCCGAGGCCGTCCGGCTGGCCGACCTGTGGCTGGACGGCTCCACCGAGTTCCCCTCCGGCGCCGGCACCGCCGTCGCCTGGAGCCGCGCCGAGTGGATCGAGGCCACCCTCCCGGTCTGGAAGGACCTGGTCGACCCGGTCGCCGAGCGCGTCGGCAACGCCATGGGCGGCATCCTGCCCGAGGAGATGCAGGCCATGGCCGGCCC
This sequence comes from Kitasatospora sp. NPDC101447, assembly GCF_044767225.1. Classification (NCBI taxonomy): domain Bacteria; kingdom Bacillati; phylum Actinomycetota; class Actinomycetes; order Kitasatosporales; family Streptomycetaceae; genus Kitasatospora; species Kitasatospora sp. NPDC101447. The sequence goes on along the minus strand of NZ_JBIWNL010000004.1, from coordinate 155,512 downwards.
GCTGATGGGCATGATGCGCTCCATGGGCGGCGCCATGTTCGGCACCCAGATCGGCCAGGCGCTCGGCGCGCTCGCCGCCGAGGTGGTCGGCTCCGCCGACGTCGGCCTGCCGCTCGCCCCGGCCGGCAAGGCCGCGCTGCTGCCGCAGAACGTCGCCGAGTTCGGCGAGGGCCTGAACGTGCCCGCCGACGAGGTCCGGCTCTACCTCGCCCTGCGCGAGGCCGCCCACCAGCGGCTCTTCGCCCACGTGCCGTGGCTGCGCGCCCACCTGCTGGGCGCCGTCGAGGCCTACGCGCGCGGCATCAAGGTCGACACCTCCCGCATGGAGGAGCTCGTCGGCCAGCTCGACCCGACCAACCCCGAGGCGCTCCAGGACGCCCTGGCCGGCGGCCTGCTCCAGCCCGAGGACACCCCCGAGCAGAAGGCCGCCCTCGCCCGCCTGGAGACCGCGCTCGCGCTGGTCGAGGGCTGGGTCGACGCCGTCGTGCACGCCGCCGCCGAACCGCACCTGCCGCAGGCCGGCGCGCTGCGCGAGACCGTCCGCCGCCGCCGCGCGGCCGGCGGGCCCGCCGAGCAGACCTTCGCCACCCTGGTCGGCCTGGAACTGCGCCCGCGCCGCCTGCGCGACGCCTCCCGGCTGTGGGCGCTGCTCGCCGACGCCCGGGGCATCGAGGGCCGCGACGCGCTCTGGGAGCACCCGGACATGCTGCCCACCGCCGCCGACCTCGACGACCCGGACGCCTTCGTGCACCGGGGCACCGCGGACGGCCTGGAGGGCGGCATCGACTTCGACGCGCTCGACAAGCTGCTCGGCGAGGCCGCGGCCGGCAAGCCCGACCTGACCAAGCGCGACGACGAGCCGAAGACCGACGGCACCGACACCGACGGGAAGGGCGAGCCCACCGCATGACCACGGACACCGGGACGTCCGCGTCCACCCTGCACGCGGACGCCGTCCGCACGCTGTCCGCCTGGCGCCCCGCCGAGGAGGACCAGGAACGGCTGCGGCTCGACTACCTGGAGCACCTGGCGGAGCAGCCCGAGGGCCTGTACCGCTCCTGCCTGCCGGCGCACATCACCGCCAGCGCGGCGGTCGTCGACCCGGCGGCCGGTCGGGTGCTGCTCACCCTGCACCCCAAGGTCGGCATGTGGCTGCAGATGGGCGGGCACTGCGAGCCCGGGGACGGCGACCTCGCCTCGGCCGCGCTGCGCGAGGCCGTCGAGGAGTCCGGCATCCCCGACCTGGTCCTGCTGGAGGCGGACGGCGCCCCCGTCCCGGCCAAGCTGGACCGGCACCAGGTGCGCTGCGCCGGCAAGGACCGGCCGGAGAACACCCACCTCGACGTCCAGTACATCGCGGTGGCCCCGGCCGGCGCACAGGCGCTGATCAGCGAGGAGTCGCTGGACCTGCGCTGGTTCGACTACGACCGGCTGCCGGAGCTCACCGACCACTCGGTGCGCGACCTGGTGGCCCGGGCGCGGCGGCTGACCGGCTGAGGTGAGACAGACGAAGGGGGCGCGGGCCGCAACGGCCCGCGCCCCCTTCGCGTCGTCCTCCGGTCGGGCCCGCCGCACTCCGGCCGCCCGGCGTCCCGGGCCCTCCTCGATCACGCCCCCGGCCGCGGCCCCGGCCGCGCTCCCGGCAGTGCCTCAGCCGCAGGCGGCGGCCGGGTCCGGCCCCGGACCGGCGTGCCGGGCACCGGGGATGTGCGGCAGACGGGCCGCCGAGACCACGCCCTCCAGGTAGCCGCGGGCCCGCTCGGTGCGGGGGTAGGCCTCCAGCAGGGCCCAGAACGCCGGACCGTGGTCCGGCACCAGCAGGTGCGCCAGCTCGTGCAGCAGCACGTAGTCCAGGACGTACTCCGGCATGCCCTGGAGGCGGTGGGAGAGGCGGATGGTGCCCTCGCTCGGGGTGCAGGAGCCCCAGCGCGAGTTCTGATTGGTGACCCAGCGGACCTGGGTGGGATGGGCGCGGTCGCCCAGGTAGGCGGCCGACAGGTCGCGGGCCCGGGTCATCAGGGCCTCGTCCCCGGGGATCCGCCGGGACTCCTGGGCGGCGAGCTTCTCCAGCATCTGCGCGACCCAGCGCTGCTCCTCGGCGTGCGACATCCGGGCCGGGATCAGCACGACGGTGCGGTCACCCTCGCGGTAGGCGGAGACCGTACGGCTGCGGCGGGCGCTGCGCCGCACCTCGACCCGGCTGCGGTCGTGCGCCTCCGGGGAGAGCGCCCCGACGGGCGGGTGCTGCGACGACGGCCTCGACTGCTGCTCCGGGTGCATCTGGTCCGGGCGCCCGCGCGTGTTCGGCGCCGCGACCTGTGACCCGGACGCTGCACGGGCACGCCGACGCGACGCCGGTGGATGGGAGTCCCGCTCGGCTGCCATGGCACACGACGTTACCCGGTACCACGGACAGAAGTCCGCTGCCATGGCCGGAATCTTTCATGGAGTGATCGGGAACGAAAAGTCGACGGCGGGTGTCCGGAAACCGACGCCGGGGAGGATGCGCAGTTATCCACAAGGCGTGCGAACCGATGTTCCGATCATGGGTACGGACCTGTGGACAACCCTCGGCACGCCGTCGGCGCAATGGGGCATGCTGCGGTCGCCAGTCCGGAAACGATCGGAAGGGAGATCGCCGTGCGCCTCGCGCTGAAGCCCGCCCTGTCCCGCAGCTGGCGGGACTCCGAGACCCTGCAGTTCGGCACCGTCACCCGCCACGCGGGGGTGCTCGGCAACGCCGACCCGACCCTGTGCGCCTTCCTCGGGCTGCTCGACGGCACCCGCGACCGGCCCGAGCTCCTGGCGGCCGGCGAGCGGATCGGCCTCGGCCGCGAGCCGGCCGACACCCTGCTGACCGAGCTGGAGGAGACCGGGCTGCTGGACGACGCCGAGGCCGCCGACCGGGCCCTGACCCGTTTCCCCCAGCCGCACCGCGAGCTGCTCGGGCCCGACCTCGCCTCGCTCTCCCTGGTCCACTCCGGCCCGGGCGCCGCTCCGGCGGTCCTGACCCGACGGGCCGGCGCCCGGATCGAGGTGCGCGGCGCGGGCCGGGTCGGCGCCGCAGTGGCGGCGGTGCTCGCCGCCGGCGGAACGGGCACGGTCACCGTCACGGACGGCGGCCGGGTCGAGCCGGGCGACTGCTCCCCGGCCGGGCTGCCGCCCGCGGACGTCGGGCGGCTGCGCGCGACGGCGGCCCGGGAGGCGGTGCTGCGCGCCGCGGGCCGTCCGGCTGCTCCGGCGCCGCGCCGCAGGCCGGGGGACGGGCCGCCGGACTTCGTGGTCCTCGCACCCCGGGACGGCAGCGCCGCCTTCGCGGGCGGGACGTACGAGGCCCGGCTGCTGCTCCGGGCCGGGGTGCCGCACCTGTACGTGGGCGTGGTCGAGGAGTTCGGCGTCGTCGGACCGCTGGTGGTCCCCGGGAGGTCGGCGTGCGGGCACTGCCTGGTGCTGCGGAGGGAGGACGAGGACGCGGCCTGGCCGCGGGTCCTGGCCCAGCTGGCCCACGAGGGCCCGGGGCGGGCCCGCACCCCGGCCTGCGACACGGCCCTGGCGACGGCGGTCGCCGGACTGGCGGCGCTGCACGCGCAGGTGTACCTGGACGGCGGTCGGCCACCGAGCGTGGACGGGTGGTGCGAGGTGTCGGCGGGCGACGGGATGGCCCGGCGACTGCGGCTGCGGGGGCATCCGGACTGCGGGTGCCTGTGGCAGCCGCTGCCGCCGGGGTGAACGCCGACCCCGCCGACACCGCCGACACCGGGGAACGCCGGGGAACGCCGGGGAGCATCACGGAACACCGGGGAACGCCGGAGGCCGGCACCCCGCAGGGTGCCGGCCTTCCCGGTCCGCTCGCCGCCCGGCGTCAGGCGGCGCTCACGACCTCCTCCGCGCTCTCCGCGGCCCCCGCCGCCTTCCGGTCCCGCATCACCAGCGTGGCCACCAGCGCCGCCGCCAGCACACCGATCGCGCTCACGGTGAAGGTGGTCGTCATCGCCCCGGTGAACGCCTCCCGGGCGGTCCGGACGAGCCCGGAGTCCCCGCCGGCGATCGCCAGCGCCCCGGCGATGGAGTGCTTCGCCTGCTCCGGCGTCCCGGCCGGCATCCGGTCCGCGAAGCCGCTCGACAGCAGCGAGCCCAGGATCGCGATGCCGAGCGCGGTGCCCGCCTGCTGGATGGTGTCGTTCAGCGCCGAGCCGACGCCCGCCTGCTCCGGCGGGATCGTCCCCATCAGCGCGCCCACCGCGGCCGGCATCGCCAGGCCCGCACCGAGGCCGAGCAGACCGAGCGCGACGGCCGGGACGGCGAAGCCGGTGTCGGCCGAGACGGTGGTCAGCAGCGCGAACGAGGAGGCCATCACGAGCATCCCGCCGAGGATCAGCAGCCGGTTGCCGATCTTCGCCGCAGCCTTGGCGCCGACCCCGTTGCCGAGCAGCGCCGCGACGGCCAGCGGCAGGAACGCGAGGCCCGCCTTGACCGGCGAGTACCCGAGCACGAACTGCAGGTACTGGGTGAGCACCAGCAGCAGCCCGCCGTTGCCGATCTGGACCAGGGTCAGCGAGAGCGAACCGCCGCTGAAGTCGCGGGCCCTGAAGAGCACCAGCGGCACCATCGGCGCGGCGGTGACGTTCTCCCAGACCACGAACCCGACGAGCGAGACCACCGCGACGGCCAGGGTGACCAGCTCGCGGCCGGCGAACGCGCCGTACTGCGGGATCTCGATGATCCACCAGACCAGGGCGGTCATGCCGACGGCCGACAGCACCGCGCCGAGCGGGTCGGGCTTCTGCCACGGCCCCTTGGACTCCGGCATCAGCAGCAGGCCGGCCAGGACCGCGAGCGCCACCACCGGGACGTTGATGAAGAAGATCGAGTGCCACGAGAAGTGGTCGATCAGCACGCCGCCGAGCACCGGGCTGCCGACCAGCCCCAGCATGGCCACCGAGCTCCAGGCGGCCATCGCCTTGTTGCGCTCCTCCGCGTCGAAGACGGTGATGAGGATCGACAGCGTCGACGGCATGATCAGTGCTCCGCCGACGCCCATCGCGACCCGGGCCGCGATGACCTCGCCGGGGTTGGTGCAGACGGTCGCCGCGAGCGATGCGGCCCCGAAGAGCAGCAATCCGATGATCATGACCTTCCGGCGCCCGAAGCGGTCCCCGAGGCTGCCGGCGGTCAGCAGCAGGCCGGCGAAGACCAGGACGTAGGAGTCGAGGATCCACTGGGTGTCCTGGGCGCTCGCACCCAGGTCCGCGGTCATCGAGGGCACCGCGACGGTCAGCGCCATGCTGTCGACCACCAGCACCAGCGAGCTCAGGCAGAGCACGATCAGGATCCACCAGCGGTGCGGATTGCGGCCCCCGGTGGAGCGCCCCGCGGTGTCGACCGCCCCGGTCACGTCGTCGGCTGACATCGGTCATCCCTCCCCATCTGCGCACACCGTTCCCCCGGTGCGCACTGCGTTCCGTCGATGCGAACACTGTACGCACGGCGGAACAGTGTGCGCAACCCTTGACTCCTGTACGCTCCATGCGAACGGTGTACGCAGCGCGTAGGAGGAGGAGCCGCATGGCCGCCCGAACGAACCCGATCCCGTCCGTCTGGGCCCGTCGGCAGCCCGAGCCCGACCAGCCCGCCCTCAGCCGGGCCGCGATCGTCCGCGAGGCGATCGCGATGCTGGACGCCGACGGCATCGACGCCCTGAGCATGCGCAAGCTCGCCGCCCGCCTGAACGCGGGCGCCACCTCCCTCTACCGGCACGTGGCCACCAAGGACGAGCTGATGGAGCTCGCCGTGGACGAGGTCTTCGGCGAGATGGCCCTGCCGGCCGCCGGGAGCCCCGACTGGCGGGCCGCCGCCGCCGAGGCCGCCGAGGGCTTCCGGGCGACGGCCCTGCGCCACCCCTGGCTCTCCTCCGTCCTGGGCCAGGCGGGCCTCGCCTACCTCGGGCCCAACCTGCTCGCCTTCTCCGAGCGGCTGGGCGCCCTCTTCACCGCCGCCGGCTTCCCCGAGCCGGCCCGGGCGATCGAGACGCTCCTCGCCTTCGTGATCGGCATGAGCACCACCGAGGCCGCCTGGCTCACCACCGTGGCGCGCTCCGGCGAGACCGAGGCCGAGTTCATCGCCCGGCTGATGCCCGCCGCCCTGGAGGCCACCGCCGACTACGCCCACCTCTCCGGCGCCTACACGGCCGCCGCCGCGATCCCCGACCCGGTCGAGATCCGCAACAGCAAGTTCTGCTACGGCCTGGAGGTCGTCCTGGACGGTCTCGCCCTGCGCCTGCCCCGCTGACCCGGCCGACCGGGACCAAGCCGCCCAACTCCCCCGCAAAGGGGCGGAACTCCCCGCCCCGCCCCGCGGAATTCCGACGGGCCCGGCGCGGGGAGCGGGCACAATGGCGTAGTGATGGTCGGCCGTCCGGTGTCGGGGGGCCAGGGGATTGGAGGCCCGGGTGAGCGATCTTCCGCGCAAGGCAGTGACCCGCACGGCACGGCTCGCCGCCCTGCCGCTGGGGATAGCCGGACGCGCCACGCTCGGCCTGGGCAGGCGCATCGGCGGCCGCTCCGCCGAGGTGGTCACCGCCGAGCTCCAACAGGCCACGGCCGACCAGCTGTTCAAGGTCCTCGGCGAGCTCAAGGGCGGGGCGATGAAGTTCGGGCAGGTGCTGTCCGTCTTCGAGGCCGCGCTGCCCGAGGAGGTCGCCGGTCCGTACCGGGCCGCGCTCACCAAGCTGCAGGACGCCGCTCCCCCCATGCCCGCCGCCAAGGTGCACACCGCGCTCGCCCAGCGGCTCGGGGACGACTGGCGCGAGCTCTTCCGGGAGTTCGACGACCGGCCCGCGGCCGCGGCCTCGATCGGCCAGGTGCACCGGGCGGTCTGGCACGACGGACGCCGGGTCGCGGTCAAGGTGCAGTACCCCGGCGCGGGCGACGCGCTGCTCGCGGACCTGTCGCAGCTGAGCCGGGTGGCCTGGCTGCTGGGCCCGCTGATCCCCGGGCTGGACATCAAGCCGCTGATCGCCGAGCTGCGCGAGCGCGTCTCGGAGGAGCTGGACTACGAGCTGGAGTCGCAGGCCCAGCGCCTGCACGCCGAGGAGTTCGCGGGCGACCCGGACATCGTGGTGCCCGGCGTGGTGGCGCAGGCCGACCAGGTGCTGGTCACCGAGTGGATGGACGGCACACCGCTGGCCGAGGTGATCGCGCGCGGCACCCAGGAGGAGCGCGACCGCGCCGGGCAGCTGCTGGCCCGGTTCCTGTTCGCCGGGCCGTCCAGGACCGGCCTGCTGCACGCGGATCCGCACCCGGGCAACTTCCGGCTGCTGAAGGACGACGGCCCGGTGTCCGGCTGGCGGCTGGGCGTGCTGGACTTCGGCACGGTGGACCGGCTGCCCGGCGGGCTCCCCGCGCCGATCGGGGCCTCGCTGCGGATGGCGCTGGACGGGAACGCGGCGGGCGTGCTGAAGATGCTGCGCGAGGAGGGCTTCGTGAAGCCCTCGATCCAGCTCGACCCGGACGCGGTGCTGGACTACCTGCTCCCGATCATCGAGCCGGCCGCGGTGGAGAACTTCCACTTCACCCGCGCCTGGATGCGCGCGCAGGCGGCGCGGATCGCCGATCCGCGCTCGCCCGCCTACAACCTGGGCAAGCAGCTCAACCTGCCGCCCGCCTACCTGCTGATCCACCGGGTGACGCTGAGCACCATCGGCGTGCTCTGCCAGCTGGGCGCCAAGGCACCGTTCCGCGCGGAGATGCTGGAGTGGCTCCCCGAGTTCGGTGACCGGCCGCGGCCGCCGCAGCAGTCGAAGGCCCGCAAGGGCACCGCGCCGGTCCGCGTCACGAAGGACTGACGCCGCCGGGGCCGGCGGAGGGCGTCCGCCCCGACCGCCGCCCCCACGGCCGCAGGCCGCTCCCCACCTGGGGGAGCGGCCTGCGGCACGACGGGGGTCAAGCGGAGGGCCGGAGCGGCCCACGGGTCCTACATCAGCGCCACGGCGAGCGCCTTGCGGGCCCGCAGCGAGGCCCGCTCGGCCCGCTGCCTGAGCTTGCGGGCCCGGACGACCCGGCTGACGAGCCGTTGGTTCTCGGCCTCGTGGAGCCTGTCTTGCATATGGGCCCGGGCCAGGGATTCGTGGAGGAGTTGCATTTCGAGGATCCTGTTCTGGGTCTGACGTTCGGTGGCCTGCTCGGCGCGGGCGGTCGGATCGACGGCGGCGGGGGTCATGTCGTGGTCCTGCTCGTGGTGCGTGCTCGGGAACGGGCTACGGGCTGCGGCGTCGGCCTTGGCGGCGGCGATCCGCACGGAACGGCGGAGGGCGCTGTCCAGCGGGGGCTGCTCTCCCCGGCGGACGACCCTGGCCTGGTCGGCGGGGTTCACGCCATGACCTCGGTCTTGCGCGGGCGGCCACGCGGCCGCTTGCGGGCCACGACGACACCCTGGACGAACAGCTCGCCGCCCCAGACGCCCCACGGCTCGCGCCGCTCCAGGGCGCCGGCCAGGCAGGCGTCCTTCACCGGGCAGGTGCCGCAGAGGGACTTCGCGTACTCGACGTCGGCGGGCGTCTCGGCGAAGAAGACCTCGGGGTCGAAGGCGCGGCACGGGATGGGGAGACCGAGCGCCTCGGCCTGCTCGATGGAGCTGATCTGCATGGAAGGAACCTCCGGGGGGTCGGCCTGGTCGGCCTTGGTGATCTGGCTTGTCGGCGGTACGGACGGGGTGGGCGGCGTGATGACCGTGGACACTGTGGGCGTCTTCCTCGTCTTCTCAGTGGTTCCGGCCCAGTGGACTGGTGGTGCTGGGCCGGAGGCCCCGGAGGGCCTGGGTTGGTCTTGCGTACCGGACAAAACAGAAGGGCCGCGGATCCCGGTGTGACGGGTTCCGCGGCCCTGGAGGTGCCGACCTGAGGCTGACTCAGGTTCGTTCTCTCCAGGGTTCAGGGCCGCGGAAGGCCCGCATCCGGGCGGCCTTGGCGCCGTTGAAGGCGGCCATGGCCTGGTTAATCAGCTGCTCGTTCTGCTTCTGGGGGTTTCCGGCACCGATGACCTGCGCATAGCCGCCATGCGTGGCGGCGGCTACAGCTGCCTTCGGTGCCTGGGTCGGTCGCTCATCGCGCAGGGAGCGCGACGTGCCGAACGACGCCCAGCCACGGGACAGACCGGTCTCGACAACGGTGCCTTCGATGCTCCTGCTGCCCGTGAAGCACAGATCAGTGTGTCCGAGACCACTGACAACGGGGGCGACGGAGACACCGGTGGTGTCGAGACCCAGACCGGTTCCACCGAGCTCGGCGAGCGCCCGCAGACGGGCGGCACGCAGGGAGGCAGCGACAACGGTCTGGCCAGTCATTTTGGTGATCATGATGTTTCCCACTGTCTTCGCCTCCTCTCGGCGTCTCGCGGAGCCAGGTTCCCCCGGCTCCGAATGTTCGGATGTCTGTCTCGGTACAGCTCTGGGTGCAAGGGAATCGGCACAGGTGTGACCCCGTGCGATCGCGTCCCCTTGACCGCCCCGGCAGGCTATTGCGCTCCCGGTACACCGCGCAAACTATTTTTCGCGGCGAGTTCCACGGCGCGCTCCGCAGCCGGATTCGAAGTCCCCGAGCAGTCCCCTGGACCGCGCCCGTGCCGGCTCACGCCGGATCGACCGAACCGTCGTCCTCGACGCCGTCCGGATCCTCCTCGGGCTCCTCCCCCGCACACAACGAGAGCACGGCAGCCCCGTACTTGTCCAGCTTCATGGCACCGACCCCCGAGATCGAGGCCAGTTCGCCGCGGCTGGCGGGCACGTCCTCGGCGATCGCCATCAGCGTCGCGTCGGTGAACACGACGTACGCCGGGGCGCCCTGCTTCCTGGCCTGCCCGGCGCGCCACTCGCGCAGCCGCTCGTAGAGCCCCTCGTCCATCGTGGACGGGCAGCTCTCGCAGCGGCGCAGCTTGCGCTCGACGGCCTCGGTGAGCACCTTGTCGCAGACCCGGCACTTGACCGGTCCGCGGACCCGCCGGGCGGCGGAGCGCTCGCCGGGCTCGACGCCCCCGCGACCGCCGCGCGCGCCGGTCCGCGCGCCGGGTGCGGAGGAGCCGGGGCGCAGCCCGTCGAGGAAGCGGCTCGGCTTGCGGCTCGCGCGCCCGCCCGGGGAGCGGGAGAGGGCCCAGGAGAGGGTGAGGTGCTTGCGGGCGCGGGTGACGCCGACGTAGAGCAGGCGGCGCTCCTCCTCGACCTGCTCGTCGGTCTTGGCATAGATGATCGGCAGCGTGCCCTCGGTGAGGCCGACGAGGAAGACGGCGTCCCACTCCAGGCCCTTGGCGGCGTGCAGGGAGGCGAGGGTGACGCCCTCGACGGCGGGCGCGTGCTGGGCGGCGGCGCGGGCGTCGAGCTCGGCGACGTAGGCGGCGAGGTCGGTGCCCTGGCCCGCGGCGGTACGGGTGCGCTCGAACTCCTCGGCGAGCCGGACGAGGGCGGCGAGCGACTCCCAGCGGTCGCGGACGGCCCCGGAACCGGCCGGGGGCTCGGGGGTGAAGCCGCGGGTGGCGAGGACGGCACGGACCTGGCCGGCGAGGTCGGGGGCGCCGTCGGTGAGCGGGTCGGAGGCGGCCCGGGCGGCGCCGCGCAGCAGGACGCCGGCGTCGCGGACCTCGGGGCGCTCGAAGAACCGTTCGGCGCCCTTGAGCTGGTAGGGGACGCCGAGGTCGGCGAGGGCCTGCTCGTAGACCTCGGACTGGCCGTTGGTGCGGAAGAGGACGGCGATCTCGCTGGCGCGCACGCCGGCCGCGAGGAGGTCCTTGATCCGGCGCGCGGTGGTCTCGGCCTCGGTGGGTTCGTCCTCGTACTCGGTGTAGACGGGTTCGGGGCCGGCCTCGCGCTGGGAGACGAGTTCGAGGCGGTGCCGGGCGGCCTCGCCGCGGGCCTGGGCGAGCAGTCCGTTGGCGAGGTGGACCACCTGGGGGGTGGAGCGGTAGTCCCGGACGAGCTTGACGACGGTGGCCTCGGGGTGGAGGCCGCGGAAGTTCAGCAGGTAGTCGGGGGTGGCGCCGGTGAAGGAGTAGATGGTCTGGCTGGCGTCGCCGACGACGCAGAGGCTGGCGCCGCCGCCAGGGCCGGTCCACTGGTCGAGCAGGCGCTGCTGGAGCGGGGAGACGTCCTGGTACTCGTCGACGGTGAAGTGCCGGTACTGGGAGCGGACCTGGTCGGCGATGTCCGGGCGGTCCTCCAGGATGGCGGCGGTGAGCAGCAGGACGTCCTCGAAGTCGATGTTGCCGCGGCGGCTCTTGGTCTCCTCGTAGACGCGGTAGACCTGGGCGGTCTCGGCCGGGTCGCGGGGGGCCTCGCGGCCGGACTTGGCGACGGCGGCGGGGTAGTCGTCGGGGCCGGTCTGGGTGACCTTGGCCCACTCGATCTCGGCGGTGAGGTCGCGCAGTTCGGTGCGCTGGACGCGCAGGCCGCAGCGGCCGGCGGCCTCGGCGACGAGCTGCACCTTGCGCTCCAGCAGCTGGGGCACGGGGCCGCCGACGGCGCGCGGCCAGAAGTACTGGAGCTGGCGCAGGGCGGCGGCGTGGAAGGTGCGGGCCTGGACGCCGTCGGCCCCGAGCTGGCGCAGCCGCCCGCGCATCTCCCCGGCCGCGCGGGCGGTGAAGGTGACGGCGAGGACCTGCTGCGGGTGGTAGACGCCGCTGCGCACGCCGTAGGCGATGCGGTGGGTGATGGCGCGGGTCTTGCCCGTGCCGGCGCCGGCCAGGACGCAGACGGGACCGTGCAGGGCGGTGGCGACGGCGCGCTGCTCCGGGTCGAGCCCGGCGAGCACCGCGTCGGGGCCCGTGGCGGCGCCGGGGTCGGCCCAGGGGGAGCCGTGGGAGGCGTCGTACGGGCTGCCGCTCAAGAGGTCTTCCTGCATGCGTTCCATCTTCTCAGCCCGGTGGGACAACGGGGGCGGGGTTGTCCACAGGCCGGGTGTGATCGCAGGATGATCGCTCCGCAGTGCGGTCGATGGCGGGCCGGAATGCCCGCCGCCCGGCGGACGTTCCCTCCGGAGACCGTACGCACCTCTCTTTCGAAGGAGCCCCCTCGATGTCCGGCACCGTGACGATGTACAGCACGACCTGGTGTGGTTACTGCAACCGACTCAAGAGCCAGCTGGACCGTGAAGGCATCGGCTACACCGAGATCAACATCGAGGAGGACCCGGCGTCGGCGTCCTTCGTCGAGTCCGTGAACAACGGCAACCAGACGGTGCCGACGGTGCTGGTGAAGCCGGTGGGCGGCGGCGAGCAGGTCGTCATGACCAACCCGAGCCTGCTGCAGGTCAAGAAGGCCCTGGCGGCCTGATCCGGCCCGGTCGCCCGGTCGGCGCGCGTCACGTCGCGTCGGCCCGGGCGGGGTCGACGGGCGCGGCGGGCGCGGGCAGGGTGGTGCGCGCGCCGAGGTCGCCGATGCCGTAGACGAGCCGGCTGCGGTCGGCGGAGTAGCGGGTCTCGATGACCCGCACCGGCCCGCGCCGGTCGTAGGTGACGCGGGTCTGCACCATGAGCGGCACGCCCGGGCCGCCCTGGAACCACTGGGCCTCCTCGGGGCCGGGCATCCGGGCGACGAGGTGGTCGACGGCGCCGATCTCGGTGCGCCCGAGGGCGGCGAGCACGGCCTCGTCCCCGCCCTCGACCGGGTCGGGTTCCATCAGCGGGGTGCCGGCGGCGAGGCCGGCCCGGTAGTGGCTCTCCTCGATGGAGTACGGCTCGCGGTCGAGCAGCCGCAGCTGGCGGCGGACCACGATGGCCTCGCCGGGGCGCAGCCCCAGCCGTTCGGCGATGTCGACCCGGGCCCGGACGATCATCATCTCGAAGTCGGTGCCGAGTTCGCGTCCGGCCTCGGCGGCCTCGCCGAGGTAGACGGCGGAGGGCGCGGCCAGGCAGTCGCGCGGCGCGGGGGCCAGGGTCGGTCCGTAGGCGCGGTGGTCCAGGACGGGGTGTTCGCGCAGGTAGGTGCCCTTGCCCTGGAGCCGGACCAGACGGCCCTCGTTGACCAGGACGTCGACGGCGAGGCGGACGGTGTTGCGGGCGACGCCGTACTGGCGCTCCAGTTCGCTCTCGACCGGCAGGGCGGCGTCGGCGGTGAACTCGCCCTCGGCGATCCGACGGCGGAGGTCGGCGGCGAGGCGCTGGTATTTGGGCGATTGGGCGGTGCCCCGGGGGATTGTCACCCGAGTGAATGTAGCGAGCGCGGTGACACGGTTTCAGCCGTTTCCGGCAATGTCGTCCGTGCGGGTCGGCGTCGGGGCCGTCGAGCCGCGTTCCGGTAGCAGAACTGGCCCGTCCGGATACGAACAGCAGGTGGTGAGGAATTCGAGAAGGGATTGGAAAGGAAAAAGGGGGCGCATGGCAATGGCCGCACGCCCCCTTTCTGCGGGGGCCTCCGCCCGGCGGAAGCCCCCGTTGCGGAATTACCAGCGCGCCGCCGAGGGCAGCGGCTCGCCGTACCAGAGCTCCACCAGGTGCCGCGCGATCGAGATGCCGGACGGCGGCAGGATCTCGCCCGCCTCCATCCCGGCCCGCAGCTCCTCGCGGGAGAACCAGCGCGCCTCGGCCAGCTCCTCGCCGTCCACGGTGATCTCGGTGCCGCCCGGCAGCGCCTTGCCCGCGAAGCCGAGCATCAGGCTGGACGGGAACGGCCAGGGCTGGCTGGCGACGTAGCGCACCTCGCCGACCCGTACGCCCGCCTCCTCGTGCACCTCGCGGGCCACCGCCTGCTCGATGGACTCGCCCGGCTCGACGAAACCGGCCAGCGTCGACCAGCGGCCCTCCGGCCACAGCGCCTGCCGGCCGAGCAGGCAGCGGTCCTGCTCGTCGGTGATCACCATGATCACCGCCGGGTCGGTGCGCGGGTAGTGCTCGGCCGCGCAGGAGGTGCAGCGCCGCACGTGCCCGGCGCCGGCCTTCTCGGTCGGGTGGCCGCAGCGCGAGCAGAAGCTGTGCAGCCGGTGCCAGTGCTCCAGCGCGACGGCGTGCACCAGCAGCCCGGCGTCGCGGTCGGACAGCATCGCGCCGACCTCGCGCAGCCCGGCCGGACGGGCGTCGCCGTCCAGGCGCCCGGGCAGGCTCTCACCGGCCAGCGCGAAGTACGACACGCCGTCCTGGTCGGTCCCGAGGAAGTACCGGTCACCGGTCTGCGGCGCCTCGAAGGAGGGCAGCAGGACCAGTTCGGTCCCCTTCGCGGTGTCGACCACGAACGCCTCGCCGCCGGCGATCGGCAGCACCCGGGTGTTCGGGTGGCTCCAGGCCGCGGCCAGCCAGGGCTCGTCGAACCGGTGCTCGGCCGCCCGGTCCACCCCGGCCCGGGCCAGTGCCAGGTGCATCGGGCGCTCGGTCTCAGGCACGGTGCTCACGTCGTTCCATCCCCACGTGGTGAATCATCCGGATGAGTGATCTGACTGCCTCGGTGTGCGGCCGCCCGGTCACGAGCCGGGCCGGAAGTTCTCGGCCAGGTCGCCCCACAGGTACGCGGCGGTCTCCACGCCCTTGGCCAGCAGGTCGAGCTCGACCTTCTCGTTGACGGAGTGCCAGCCGTCCGAGGGCACCGAGATGCCGAGGAACAGCACCGGGGCGCCGAGCACGTCCTGCAGGTCCGCGGCCGGGCCGGAGCCGCCCTCGCGGGTGAAGAGGATCTTCTGCCCGAACGCCCGCCCCATCGCCCGGACGGTGGACTGCAGCGCCGGGTGGTCCAGCGGGGTCAGGCAGGGCCGCGTCGCGCCCGGGAAGACCAGCTCGTACCGCACGCCCGCGGGCACCTGCTCGGCCACCCACGCCCGCACCGCCTCGCGGACCTTCTCCACCTCCTGCCCGGCGACCAGCCGGAAGGACAGCTTGAGGTGCGCCGACGCCGGGACGATGGTCTTGCCGCCGGGGCCGGTGTAGCCGCCCCAGATGCCGTTGACCTCGGCGGTCGGGCGGGCCCAGATCCGCTCCAGGGTGGAGTAGCCGGCCTCGCCGCGGGTGCCGTGCGACTTGGCGACCTCCAGCCACCCCTCCTCGTCGAAGGGCAGCTCGGCGAACAGCTCGCGCTCGCGCTCCGTCAGCTCGATCACGCCGTCGTAGAAGCCCGGGATCGCCACCCGGCGGTCGGCGTCGTGCAGGGCGGCGGCCAGCTCGGCCGCGACCTGGGCCGGGTTGGGGACGGCGCCGCCGAAGGAGCCGGAGTGGATGTCGGTGTCCGGCCCGTACAGGTCGACCTGGGCGTCGGCGAGGCCGCGCATGCCGGTGCAGACGGTCGGCGTGGACGCGGACCACATGCCGGTGTCGGAGATGACGACCACGTCGGCGGCCAGCCGGTCGGCCTCGCGGCGGACCAGGTCGGCGAAGTTCGGCGAGCCGGACTCCTCCTCGCCCTCGATCAGCAGCTTGAGGTTGACGGCCGGCGCCGAGCGGCCGGTCGCGTCCAGGTGGGCGCGCACGCCCAGGGTGTGGAAGAACACCTGGCCCTTGTCGTCGGCGGCGCCGCGCGCGTACAGCCGGCCGCCGACCACGGTCGGGGTGAACGGCTCGGTGTCCCAGCCGTCCTCCTTGGCCGCGGGCTGCACGTCGTGGTGCCCGTAGACCAGGACGGTCGGCGCGGACGGGTCCCCGGAGGGCCACTCGGCGAACACCGCCGGCAGACCGTCGGTCTCCCACACCTCGGCGACCGGGAAGCCGGTGTCACGCAGCTTGGCGGCCAGCCACTCGGCCGAGCGCCGCACGTCCTCGGCGCGGTCCGGCTCGGCGGAGACCGACGGGATGGCCAGCCACTCGGAGAGGTCGGCGAGGAAGGAGGCCTGGTGCCGGTCGATGTAGGAGCGGACGGCGCTGTCCGGGGTTCTCGTCATACCGACGACTGTAGTTCGCCCGTGCGGGTGTCCGCCCCGGCCGTCCGGGTGCCGGCCGCTCCCGGGGCTGTAACCTCCGTCACCCCCGAACGTCCGTCACCCCCGCCGCGGCACGGGCGCGCGACGGAGGTGGCGGTGGCGGGGCCGCGGGGTCTCAGCCCGAGCGGCGCAGCATCGTGATCCGCGAGCGGGTGAGCACCGCCGCGAGGGCGGCCGCGAGCAGCGGCAGGACCACGACGGTGGCGGCGATGGTGGGCCACGGGAAGACCACGATCGCCTTGTTGGCGATCTCCTCGGGGCTCATGCCGGGGTAGGTGCTCGCCGCGCCCTCGACCTTGCGCAGTGCCACGCCGGGCACGATGCCGCAGACCACGCCGAGCAGCGCGCCCATCGCCGCGATCACGCCGCACTGGAAGCCGGACAGCGAGCGCCGGATCCGGGGCTCGGCGCCGACCGCCGCGAGGGTGGTCAGGTCGCGCTGGGAGTCGGCGGCGGCCAGCCCGGTGGCGATCCCGGCCGCACCGAGGGCGACCAGCGCGGCGAAGGCGGTCAGACCGAGGCTGACCAGGCCGGCCTCGGACTGGTAGCCGCGCTCGATGCTCAGGACGTCGTGGTCGCTGATCTTGGCGAGCGCGCCGTCGGCCCGCTGCTGGGAGCCGTCGGAGGGCATCGCGTCGGGCAGCCAGACCGAGCCGGCCGGCGAGGTGACGAAGCCGAGCCTGGCCGCGGTGGCCGGGCTGACCACCGCCTGCCCGGGGGCGGACACCGCGGAGTTCGCGAGGACGGCGTCGACGGCGATCTCGGTGTACGCGGGCTTGTGGTCGGCATTGCCGCTCGCCGTGTAGTCGACCGGCTCGCTGTACTGCACGGCGACCTTGCCGTCCTTGATGTAGCGGGGGTCGAAGACCACGGCCTTGCCCGCGGCGAGGGCCTGGCCGGCGGCCTCGTCGGTGACGCCGTAGAGGTTGCGCAGCAGGGTCGCGTCACCCGCGTTCAACGCGCCGAACGGGTTGCCGCGGCGGGTGTTGACCTGGCAGCGCTTGTCGCCCGCCAGGATCCGGTCGAGCTCGCCGGCGCTCAGCTCCGTTTCCGGCGCGAAGGCGGGGCAGCGGTCCTCCTTGGGCATCTCCACGCTGATGTAGCCGCACGGGCCGCTGTCGGTGCAGGCGGTCTTGTAGCTGACGCGCTGGACGTCGGCGCGCGGGCCGAGGCCGGGGATGCTGCGCTCGACGGCCTCGCGCATCTGCGGCAGCAGCTTGCCGTCCTCACCGGCCAGCCAGCCGTTGCCGAGCAGGACGGACCCGGAGGGGCCGTGGGCGACGTACTCGCGCCGGTACTGCTCGTCGGAGCTCGTGGTGTAGACGCCGACCGCGATGGAGCCGGCCACCGCGGCCATGACGGCGGCGACGGCGGGTGCGGTGCGGCCGCGGTGGCGCACCGAGTCGCGCAGGGCGAGCCGGGGGCCGAGCGACAGCCAGCGGCCGAGCCGCCCGAACAGGCTGACCAGGGCCGGCGTGAGGGCGACCATGCCGAGTTCGGCGACGGCCGAACCGCCGAGGACGGCGAGGCTCCGGCTGCCGACGCCGCTGGTGGCCCCGAGCAGGGCGAGGGCGGCGCCGCCGGCGAGCATCAGCAGGCCGAGCGCGGCGAGCTTGCGGTTCGGCGGCTTGAGCGAGTCGCGGCCGGTCAACGCGGACACGACGTCCTGGCGGGAGGCCTGGACGGCGGGGACGATGGCGGCGAGCAGCCCGGTGACCAGGCCGACCAGGAGGACGCCGAGCAGGTCGACCGGCTGGATCGCGAAGTGGCCGAAGCGCTGGCCGGCGTACTCCTCGGCCTGGGTGCGCAGCAGGGCGACCAGGCCGACGCCGAGGACGAGGCCGACCGCGGCGCCGGTGACGCCGAGGACGATGCCGCCGCCGAGGACGACGGCGCGGACGTTGGCACGGTCACCGCCGGCGGCGGCGAGCAGGCCGAGCTGCCGCCTGGAGCGCCGGGCCCCGACGGCGAAGGCGGGGCCCGCGAGGAGGACGATCTCCAGCAGGGCCATGCCGACGACGGTGGCGAGGATGACGACGGAGGTCCGGTCGAAGTACCGGGTGCCGTCGCCGCCCTTCGCGTCCTGCTCGACGTAGTACGGGACGTCGGCGCGGGCCGGCGGGTCGAGCAGGACGGCGCGGGAGGTGACGCTGAAGCCGTACTGGTTGAGTTCGGTGACCTTGGGCCAGTCGAGGACGGTGCCGGCCGGGAGCTTGACCAGCCAGCGGGTCGGCTCGTCGGTGCCGTCGGTCTTGCCGCGACCGGTGCCGGCGTTCTTGGCCAGCCGGTCGATCAGCGCTCCGGGGCGGGCGAAGAGCTCCGTGGCGCTCAGTTCGCCGGGGTACTCGTAGACCCCGGTGATGGTGAAGGGGCTCGACTCCAGTCCGCGGACGGCGGTGCGGTCGCCGAGCTTGAGGCCGGCGCGCTTGAGGAACTCCGGGGTGACGGCGGCCTCGTGCTCGTCCGCGGGGGCGCGGCCCTTGACCAGGTTCGTCCGGCCCTGCCAGACCGGGTCGCTCAGGTCGGCCTCGTTGACGCGGGTGCTGAGCAGCCCCTCGGCGCTGCTCGCCGCGGTGTACGGGCCCTGGCGCTCCGGCACGAGGGTGGCGCCGGCCGGGAGCAACTGCGCTGCCAGTGCGGCCGGTTCGGTGTCCAGGGCGCGCTGCTGGGCGGGGGTGTAGGTGAGCGCGGCACCGTTCTTCACGGTGTCCTTGGGGTTCTGGACGCTGAACCCCTGCTCCGGGTCGGGCGCCTGCTTCACGGAGGAGCCGCGCTCGACCATCTCCAGCTCGCCGCCGGCCTGGCCCATGACCCGTACGGCGTGTTCGGCGGGCGTGAGTTCGGCGCTGCGGAAGAACACGTCGGCGCCGCTGACGCCGAGGACGGGCAGCGCCACCATCGCGATGACGAGGGCGCTGCGTCCCCTGGCGCGCAGGGCGTCGCGGCGGGCGATGCGCAGGGCGACCCGCCAGGCGCTGAGCTTCACTCGTCCACCTTCAGGCTGTTGGTGGCGGCGCTGACGAGCAGGCTGGCGGCGTCCTGGCTGGCGGACTCGTCGACCATGCGGCCGTCGCGCAGGAAGACCACGCGGTCGGCCCAGGCGGCGTGCCGGGCCTCGTGGGTGACCATCATGGCGGCGGCGCCGGCGTCGCAGCGGGCGCGCAGCACGGCGAGGACGGCCTCGCCGGTGGTGGAGTCGAGGGCGCCGGTGGGTTCGTCGGCGAGGACCAGGCGGCGGTCGCCGATCAGGGCGCGGGCGATGGCGACGCGCTGCTGCTGGCCGCCGGACATGTCGTCGGGGAAGCGGTCGGCGAGCTCGGGGATGCCCAGCTCCTCCAGGGCGACCAGAGCCTCGCGGCGGGCGGCGCGGGCGGACAGGCCGTCGAGTTCGCGCGGCAGCGAGATGTTCTCGGCGGCGGTGAGCGCCGGGATCAGGTTGTAGTCCTGGAAGACGTAGCCGACGGAGCGGCGGCGGACCTGGGCGAGCTTCTTGCGGTTGAGGTCGCCGAGGACGACGCCCTCGACCAGGACCCGGCCGGTGCTCGGGGTGTCGAGGCCGCCGGCCAGGGTGAGCAGGGTCGACTTGCCGGAGCCGGAGGGGCCCATGACGGCGACGAACTCGCCGGGGTGGACCTTGAGGTCGACGCCCCGCAGGGCCTGGACCTCGGCCGCGCCGTGGCCGTGGACGCGGGTGACGTTCTCCAGGTGCAACACCGGCGTCTGCCGGGACTCTTGGGTGTGGGACACGATTCCCCCCTTGTGCTGGGTGTGGGCCCGGGCCCGGGGCCGGGGCCCGGGCCGGTGGTTCGGGTGCGGAGGCCTCAGGTGCGCAGGCGGCGGCCGCGTTCGGCGGGTGCGGCGCCGCCGTCGCGGGCGGCCTCGGCGTTGCGGGTCTGCAGGAGTTCGGCCTGCTGGGCGAGACGGGTCTCGCAGTGGTCGAGCCAGCGGATCTCGGCCTCGGTCTGGAAGATCAGCTGGTCGAGGACGAGCAGCCAGGCGAGGTCGTTGCTCGCGGAGGGCACCACACCGGGGCGCGACTCGCCGGCCAGGGCGCGGCCCTTGAGCCGGGTGTAGTCCTGGAGCGCCTTGATGCTGTGCCGACGCTGGCCCTGGACGACGGAGGAGACGTCCACCCCCGGGACGGTGACGGCCATGGCGAGCTTGATCGCCAGCTCGTCGCGCGGCGGGTTGGTCCGGGGCACCGGGGTGTCGAACCAGGCCCGCAGCTCGGCGCGGCCGGCGTCGGTGGCGGCGTAGAACTGGTGGCCCTCGCCGTCCTCCCCCGCGGCCTCGACCAGGCCGTCGCGTTCCAGCCGGGACAGCGTGGTGTAGACCTGCCCGACGTTGAGCGGCCAGGTGGCGCCGGTGCGCGCCTCGAACTCGGTGCGCAGCTGGTAGCCGTAGCGCGGGCCCTGGTCGAGCAGGGCGAGCAGACCGTGACGGATGGACATACCGAGTATGTATACCCGGTATGCCCCACCGCCTCAAGCGGCACCCCCCTCCCCCGGCGAGCGGGTACCGTCGTGCGGTGTGAGCCAGTTGCGCATCGCCACCTTCAACCTGTTGCACGGTCAGCCGCTCGCCCGGGACGGCGCGCCGCAGCCCTACCCGGCCGACGCCGGGCAGCCCTTGGCCGAGGCGGTGGCCGCGCTGGACGCCGACGTGCTGGCGCTGCAGGAGGTGGACCGGCACCAGACGCGCTCCGGCGGCACCGACCAGGCGGCCGTCGCGGCCGCGGCCATGGGCGCGAAGGACTGGCGCTTCGCCGCCGCGCTGCACGGCCGGCCCGCGCCGGTGGCCGGCTGGGTGCCCGACCCGTCCGCGCCGAACGGCCTGCGCGTGTACGGGCCGGCCGAGGTGGACGAGGCCGCCCCGCCCTCCTACGGGACGGCACTGCTGACCCGGCTGCCGGTGCGGCACTGGCGGGCCAGGCGCTTCGCCCCGGCGCCGTTCGGACTGCCGCTGCGGGTGGCCGGGCGGCGCGGGCTGACCCCCGTACCGGACGAGCCCCGGGCCGCGCTGGCGGCGGTGCTGGAGGGCGAACGCGGGCCGTTCACCGTGGTGGCGGCGCACCTGTCCTTCGTACCGGGCTGGAACATGGCGCAGCTGGCGGGCATCCGGCGGTGGATCGCCGACCTGCCGCAGCCGTACCTGGTGCTGGGCGACTTCAACCTGGTGGGCGCGGTGCCGCGCACGGTGCTCGGCGGGGCGGCGGCGCTGGACCGCACCGCACCCAGGGCCCGGGTCCGGGAACTGCGGGCGGCCCGGCGCACCCGACCCCTGCTGACCGAGCCGCGCCGGCGGCGGGTGCGCGAGCCGCGGGCCCGGCTGCAGGGCTGGTACGACCTGGCGCGCACGCCGACGTACCCCTCGCACCGGCCGGCGGTGCAGTTCGACCACGTGCTGGCGATCGGCGTGCCGCGCACGGCGGTGGGCCCGGCCGCGGCCCCGCGCGCCGCGGTGTCGGACCACCGGCCGCTGCTGGTCGAGGTCTCGCTCTAGGCTCCGACCCTCAGGCCGGGGCCTGGCCTCCGACGGCCGGCTGGTGGCGCGCCAGGACCCCGGCCTGCTGCGGCACGTGGACGCCCGCCGTCGGCGACGGGTCGTACTGCAGGAGCAGCATGGCCGCGTCGTCGCCGAGCTGGCGTCCGACGTGCCGCACCACGTCCTCGTGCAGGCGCTGCAGGACGTCGGCGGGGCGGCCGTCGGCGCAGCGCGGGAACCGCTCGGCGAGCGGGTAGAAGGCGCCCGCGCGGTCGCGGGCCTCGATCACCCCGTCGGTGAACAGCAGCACGCGGTCCTCGCCCAGCAACGGCACCCGGTGGACCGGCGGGCGCACGTCGGCCGGGTCCAGGACACCCAGCGGCGGTACGGTCTCGGCGAGTTCGAGCGGGCGCACCTCGCCCGCGCGCAGCAGCAGCGGCGCGGGGTGGCCGCAGTTGACGATCTCCGCCGCGCCGTCCGGGCCGACGCCGATCAGCACCAGGGTGACGAACTCCTCCTCCACGCCCGGGTGGTCGTTCTCGTGCAGGGCGCGGTCGAGGCTGACGGCCAGCCAGCCGGCCACCCGGTCCAGCGCGGGCTCCTGGTGGGCGGCCTCGCGGAAGGCGCCGAGCACGGCGGCGGCCGTCTCGACCGCGCCGAGGCCCTTGCCCCGGACGTCGCCCACCACGGCCCGGACCCCGTGCCGGGTGTTGACCACCTCGTAGAGGTCGCCCCCGATGCGGGCGTGCGCGGCGGCGGCCTCGTAGTGGACGGCGGCCCGGACGGTGCCGACCCGCTCGGGGACGGGCCGCAGCAGGACCCGGCGGGCGATCGAGGCGACCAGTTGGGCGTCGGCCAGCGCCCGTTCCTGGCGCAGCCGCAGGGTCGCGCTGACCCAGCCGATGGTCGCGACGAGCAGGACGGCGATCACGCTGGCGGCGTGCACGGACGAGCCGAGCGTGTCGCTGCGGAAGGCCATCAGGAAGGCCGCCGCCTCGGTGCACAGCCCGATGACGAGCGGGTACCAGGTGCGCCGGCTGACCACGGCGGCCAGCGCGGGCACGGCGGTGAGGGCCGGTTCGACCGTCACCCCGGTGCCACTGAGGTAGTCGAGGACGACGATCAGCCCCATCCCGATGAACGGCAGTGCCAGCGCCGTCCTCGGCCAGGTGCCGGTCGCGCCCGGGGCGGGTCCCGGGGTCGGCCCGGTGAACCGCTCTCTGATCCATCCGGTCGCGCTCAACGTCGGTTTCTCCAGCAGAAGGCGCCGATGCCCAAGGGCACCTGCGGTGATGACTGAGGGTTAGGGAAAACGGGCCTCGCTGGCGGCCGGAGCACGGGGGTTGACCGGTTACCGACCCCACAATAGGCGCGAAACGTGCACGACGCACAGGTTTCGGGCACTGGCGTGATGACTTGGATGCTCTGCGTGACTCATTATTCACTGTTCCCGATCAGGAGCCGTTCCAACTCTTTTCGGTCGGGAAGTCCTGCCGGACGGACGATCCGCCCGCTGCGGACGTACAGGAACGAAGCCGTGACCAGCTCGGGATCGACGCCCGCCTGCTCGGCCCAGGCCAGTCGGTAGACCGCGAGCTGCAGCGGGTCCGCGGTCTCCTCGCGGTGGGTCTTCCAGTCCACCACTTCGTAGCGTGACGCACCACCTGATCCTGACAACACGTCACCGTCCCGGTAGACCGCGTCGATCCGGCCGCGCACCACCCGCCCCGCCAGCACCAGTTGGAACGGCGCCTCGACCCGGTGGGGCTTGCGCTGCGCGTACGGGGTGCGCAGGAACGCCTCCTTGAGCCGCTCCAGGTCCTGCTCGTCCTCGATGCCGTCGTCGTCGGCGCCGGGCAGCGCGCCCGGCTCGACCAGCAGCAGCGGCTCGATCCGGGACTGCACCCAGGCGTGGAAGCGGGTGCCGCGCCGGGCGGCGGGCTGCGGGGGCCGCGGCATCGGGCGGGCCAGGTCGCGGGCGAAACCGTCCGGATCCGCAGCCAGGCGCAGCAACTGGGTGGCGGACAGCGCGGCGGGCAGCGGCACCTCGCGCGCGGTCCGCCGGGAGCGCTCCAACTCGCCCAGCAGCGCGGTCAGATCGCGGTCCCAGGAGGCCACCTGGCGCTGGTCCTCGGGGGCCATCGGCTCGGGCTCGGGAGCCGGGGCGCCGGCCAGGCGGGCGTGCACCACCTCGGCGACCCGGCGCCGGGCGTGCTGCGCCGCCGGATCCAGCGGCAGCGGCCAGGGGCGCTGGACGGGGGCGGCCAGCGCCGGGTTCTCGGCGCCCTTCTCCGGCTGCTCGGCCCAGTGCTCGACCTCGCCCGCACCGGGCTGCTCGCAGTGCTCGCGCAGCCCCTCCAGGAAGGCGGACGGGCCCCGGACGGTCTTCTGGCTCGGCCCCCACCAGTGCCCGGAGGCCAGCAGCAGCGAGCGCGGCCGGGTGAAGGCGACGTACCCCAGGCGCAGTTCCTCGGTGGCGGTGTGCTCGGCCAGCTCCTTCTTGAAGGCGGTCATCGCCTTGCCGGTCCACCCGCCGCGCACGTCGGGCAGGGTGGCCGCGTCGCCGCGCAGGGCGTGCGGGAGCACGCGCTTGGCGCTGGTCCAGCGCTCGCGCGGGGTCGAGGAGGGGAACGCGCCCCGCACCAGGCCGGGGACGGCGACCACGTCCCACTCCAGGCCCTTGGACTTGTGCGCGGTGAGCACCTTCACGGTGTCCTCGCCGCCGGGCAGGCTGCTGTCCAGGCCGCGCTCGTACTCCTGGGCGGCCCGCAGGAAACCGAGGAAGGCGGCGAGGCCCGGGTCCCCGTCGAGGTCGGCGAAGGAGGCGGCGACGTCCAGGAAGGCGTGCAGGGTCTCCCGCCGGCGGGCGGCCAGGGCCTGCGGCGAGGCGGCGAGCTCGACCTCCAGGCCGGTGACCGCCAGCACCCGGTGCAGCACGTCCATCAGCGGGTCGGCGAGCGAGCGGCGCAGCTCGCGCAGCTCCTGGGCGAGGCGGGCGAAGCGCACCCGCGCCTCGGCGGAGAACGGCAGCTCGTCCGGCTGCTCGGCGTCCAGGAAGCTCTCGACCGCGTCGGCCAGCGACACCACCTCGGTCGGGTCGGCCTCGGCGACGGCGGCGGCCAGCGCCTCGACGCCCTCGGGCCGGTCGGTGCGGACCAGCTCGGCGGCCCGCCGGCCGAGCAGCGCGAGGTCGCGCGGGCCGATCCGCCAGCGCGGGCCGACCAGCAGCCGCACCAGCGCGGCGTTCGCGGTCGGGTCCTGCAGCACCTCGCAGACCGCCACCAGGTCGGCCACCTCGGGCAGCTGCAGCAGCCCGCCGAGGCCGACCACCTCGACCGGCACCTCGCGGGCGACCAGCGCCGCGTGGATGTCCGGGAAGGCGGCGCCGCCGCGGCACAGCACGGCGATCCGGCCGGGCGCGGTGCCGGTGCGCACCAGGTGGGAGATCGAGTCGGCGAGCCAGTCGACCTCCTCGGCGTGGGTGGGCAGCAGTGCCGTCCGCACGAAGCCGTCCAGCTCGGCGCCGGGGGCCGGGCGCAGCGCCTCGACGCCCTCGTGCATCTCCCGCAGCGGCGCGGCGAGCGCGTTGGCGAAGGCGAGCAGGCGTCCGCCGCTGCGCCGGTTCTCACTGAGCGCGTAGCGGTCGGCGGGGCGGCCGTCGGCCTTGGGGAAGTGCCGCGGGAACTCGTCGAGGTTGGCGACGGAGGCGCCGCGCCAGCCGTAGATCGCCTGGCAGGGGTCGCCGACGGCGGTCACCGGGTGGCCGCTGCCCGCGCCGTCCGGGCCGGCGCCGAAGAGCCCGGCGAGCATCAGGCGCTGGGCGACCGAGGTGTCCTGGTACTCGTCCAGCAGCACGACCCGGAACTGGCCGCGCAGCAGCTCGCCCACCTCGGGGCGCTGCTGGGCGAGGCGGGCGGCGGCGGCTATCTGGTCGCCGAAGTCCATGAGCCCGGCGGAGCGCTTGCGGCGCCGGTACTCCTCGACCAGGCGCAGCAGCTCCAGGCGGGCCCGGGCGGTGGCCGGCACCGCCCGCAGGTCGTCGTTGGTGAGCTTGACGGTGGCGAGGGTGTCCAGCAGCCCCTCGTCGAAGTCGCGCAGGGCCTGCGGCTCGACCAGGTGCTCGGCGAGTTCGCCGTCCAGCGCGGTGAGGTCGGCGACCAGGTTGGCGAAGGTGCCGGTGAGCGCGGGGAACGGGCCGCGGGCGGTGCGCAGCACCTTGGCGGCGAGCTGGAAGCGGGTGGCGTCGGCGAGCAGCCGCACGTCCGGCTCGATGCCGATCCGCAGGCCGTGCTCCTTGAGCAGGCGGCCCGCGAAGGCGTGGTAGGTGGAGATCTCCGGGTCGCCGAGCGGGTCGGCGGCGTCCCGGTCGGCCACCCCGGCGCGGAGCAGGGCGGCGCGGACGCGTTCGGCGAGCTCGCCGGCGGCCTTGTTGGTGAAGGTGAGGCCGAGCACCTCCTCGGGCCGTACGGCGCCGGAGCCGACCAGCCAGACGACCCGGGCGGCCATCACGGTGGTCTTGCCGGAGCCGGCGCCGGCCACGATCACGGCCGGAGCCAGGGGGGCGCCGATGGCCGCCATCTGCTCCCGGTTGAAGGGGATCCCCAGCAGCTCCTTGAGCTGGTCGGGATGGCTGAGCACGGCGGTCACCCAGCAACGTTAACGGGCCGGACCGACACTGCGGACCTCCGGCCGCAGTGACCCCGACTACTCGACGGCCACCCGACGGCCACTCGTCGGCTACTCGACCAGCTGCGCGCCGTCCCGCTGGGCCGAGCAGCTGCGGCGGAACGTGCACCGGTCGCAGCCGCCACCGGTCTGCGGGACGAAGCGCTCGGCCAGGACCTTCCCCGCGGCCTCGGCGAGCAGGCCCTCGATCCACGGCTCGCCCTCCGGCGGGTCCTGCCGCTGCACCTTGGGGGCGTCCTGGGAGGCCTTGCCGGCGGGCTCGCGCAGGTGGACCAGTTCGGCGCCGCCGGTGGCCGGGGTGTGCTCGGCGAAGCCGGGCAGCTCGTTGAGGGCGCCGGCCCGGACGGCGAGCTGGTAGACGGCCAGCTGCTTGTGCTCGGGCAGGGACTTGTCGGTGGGCAGCTGCTTGCCGGTCTTGAAGTCGACGACGTAGGCGCGCCCGGCCGTGTCCTTCTCGACCCGGTCCATCGAGCCGCGGATGCGCACCGAGACGCCGCCGACGTCGAGGGTGACGTCGAAGCCGTGCTCGGTGGCGACCACGTCCCGGCCGCGTTCCAGGACGTGCCAGTTGAGGAAGCGCTCCAGGGCCGCGCGGGCCTCGGTCTTCTCCTGCTGGGACTTCCAGGGCGCGTCGAAGGCCAGCGCGTCCCAGACGGTGTCCAGGCGCTCCATCAGGACGGCGAGGTCGGCGGGGGTGCGGCCGGAGCCGACCTCGTCGGCGAGCGCGTGCACCACGTTGCCGAAGCCCTGGGCCGCCGAGCCGACGCCGCGCGCCTTGACCTCCTTGTCCAGGAACCACTGCAGCGAGCAGCTCTCCAGCTGCTCCAGACCGCTGCCGGACAGCCGCACCGGCAGGTCGGCGCTGCGCAGCGGCTCGGGGGCGGCGGTCGGGTCGTCCAGTCCCCACCAGCGTTCGGGGTGGGCGGCGGGCACCAGCGGCAGCCCGTCCTCGTCGGCGGCGGCGGCCAGGGTGGCGAGCCGTTCGGCGGCGGCGCGGCGCAGCTCGGGCGAGCGGGCCGGGTCGACGGTGACCGCCCGCAGCTCGGCGACCAGCGCGGCGACGGACAGCGGCCGGCGCGGGCGGTGGGTGACGTCCTCGACGGTGACCGGCGGGGTGCGGCGCACCACCTTTCCGGTGCGGGGGTCGACGTCCTCGCGGTAGAGCTCGCGCAGGAAGCGGGAGGGCTCGTCGCCGTCGTCGGCCGGGGCCTTGACGGCGGTGACGATCAGCCGCTCCTTGGCGCGCGTCGCGGCGACGTAGAAGAGGCGGCGCTCCTCGCCGAGCAGCGCGGCCGGAGAGAGCGGCTCGGCCAGTCCGTCGCGGCCGATCCGGTCGGCCTCCAGCAGGGAGCCGCGGCGGCGCAGGTCGGGCCAGAGGCCGTCCTGGACCCCGGCGACGACGACCAGGCGCCACTCCAGGCCCTTGGACCGGTGAGCGGTCATCAGTCGGACGGCTTCGGGGCGGACGGCGCGGACGGTGAGGGTGTCCGCGGCGATGTCCTGGGCTTCGAGTTCGGCGAGCAGGTCGAGGGCGCTGCGGTGGCCGGTGACCTGCTCCTCGGCACGGGCCGCGGTCTCGAACAGGGCGCACAGCGCGTCCAGGTCGCGGTCGGCGTTGCGGCCGGCGGCGCCGCCGCGCAGGGCGGCCCGCTCCAGCCGCTCGCGCCAGCGGCGGCTGCCGTCCCACAGCTCCCAGAGCGCCTCCTCGGCGGTGCAGCCGCCGGCCAGCAGCTCGCGGACCTTGCGCAGCAGGGTGCCGAGGTCGCGGGCGCGGCGGGCCTGCGCGGGGTCGAGGGCGACCAGCCGCTCCGGCTCGGCGAGGGCCTCGCGGATCAGCTCGCCGGCCGGGCGCGGGGCGGTGGCGGGGCGGCCTTCGGCGCGCAGTGCGGCGCGTTCCTCCTCGCGCAGGGCGCGGCCCAGGCGTCGCAGGTCGGAGCCGTCGAGGCCGCCGAGCGGGCCGGTGAGCAGGGCGTGCGCCAGTTCGGTGGTGAGCGGGTCGGGGCCGGCGGCGGCGCCGGCCCCGCTGCCGGGGTCCCCGGTGTCGTCGTCCCGGGCGCCGTCGTCCCCGGTGTCGGGGTCCGGCTCGCCGTGCCGGTCGCGGGCGGCCTGCCGGGCCGCCTGCTGGGCGCAGACCCGCAGGGCGAGCAGCAGCTGGGCGACGGCGGGCTCCTCGCGCAGCGGCAGGTCGTCGCCGTCGATCTCCAGCGGGACGCCGGCCGCGCCGAGCGCGCGCCGCACGCCCGGTATCGAGCGGGCACCGGCCCGGACGAGCACGGCCATCTCGCCCCAGGGCACGCCGTCCTCCAGGTGGGCGCGGCGCAGCAGGTCGGCGATCGAGTCGAGTTCGGCCCCGGGGGTCGGGTAGGTGTAGACCTCGACCCGGCCGCCCTCGCGGGAGGGCAGCAGGGCGCGGTGCTGGGCGAGCTTGTCGGCGGGCAGCCGCCCCATCGGCATCCGCCGGGCGACCTCCCGGGAGGCGGCGAGCAGGAGGGCTCCGGAGCGGCGGGAGACCCGCAGCACCTTGACCTCGGCGGGCTCGCCGTCGGCGCGGCGGAAGGTCTGCGGGAAGTCGAGGATGCCGTTGATGTCGGCGCCGCGGAAGGCGTAGATCGACTGGTCGGGGTCGCCGACGGCGACCAGGTCGCGCCCGCCGCCGGCGAGCCGGCGCAGCAGCCGGACCTGGGAGGGGTCGGTGTCCTGGTACTCGTCGACGAACACGACGTCGTAGCGCCGGCGCAGGTCCTCCTCGACCTCGGGGCGCTCGGCGAGCAGGACGGCGCGGTGGACGAGTTCGGCGTAGTCCAGGACGCCGCGCAGGTCCAGCACGTCGAGGTAGTCGGCCAGGAAGTGCGCGGCGGCGGCCCAGTCGGGGCGCTGGACGCCCTGGGCGAAGCGCTCCAGCTCGGCCTCGCCGAGGCCGAGCTCGCGGCTGCGGGCGAGGACGGCGCGGACCTCGTCGGCGAAGCCGCGGGTGGTCAGGCAGGCCCGCAGGTCCAGCGGCCAGGCGATCCGGGAGCTGCCGAGGCGGGCGTCCTCGGCGCCGCCGGCCAGCAGTTCGCGGACCATGACGTCCTGCTCGGGGCCGGAGAGCAGCCGCAGCGGCTCGGCGTAGTCCTGCGGGTCCTGGTGGGAGCGCAGCAGGGCGTAGCAGAAGGAGTGGAAGGTGGTGGCCTGCGGGGCGGCGGCGGAGCTGCCGAGCCGGCCGGACATCCGGTCGCGCAGCTCCATCGCGGCCTTGCGGCTGAAGGTGAGGACGAGGATCCGCTCGGGGTCGGTGCCGTCCGCGATCCGCCGGGCGACCGCCTCGACCAGGGTGGTGGTCTTGCCCGTGCCGGGCCCGGCCAGGACCAGCAGCGGCCCGTCGGCGTGCTCGACGACGGCACGCTGGTAGGCGTCCAGCACCGGCGGGTCGGGCTGGACGAGCGGGCTGCGCACGAGCCGGTAGGGGGAAGTCAACGAACGGATCCTGGGGTCGAGCAGGGCGGGGCGGGCACGGCAGGGCGGGCCCGCTCGGG
This sequence comes from Kitasatospora sp. NPDC101447, assembly GCF_044767225.1. Lineage (NCBI taxonomy): Bacteria > Bacillati > Actinomycetota > Actinomycetes > Kitasatosporales > Streptomycetaceae > Kitasatospora > Kitasatospora sp. NPDC101447. Next base: position 125,953 of record NZ_JBIWNL010000004.1, on the reverse strand, counting down.
CCCGCCCGCATCGAGCCTACGATCCTCCCCCGTCAATCCCGTCCGTGCGGGGAGTTCGGGGAAATCTCCCGGCCGTCCCAGCGGGCCCGCCGGAGGTCGACCCGGGGCGGGTCGGCGAGCTCGCGCAGCGGGGTGCCCTCCTCGCCGTAGTGGGCGAGGGCGCGCTGCTCGTGCCCTGGCAGGAAGCGGCCGTCCGCGCGGATCACCCGCCACCAGGGCACCGAGCCGCCGTACAGGGCCATCACCCGGCCGACCTGGCGGGGCCCGCCCTGGCCGAGGTACTCGGCGACGTCGCCGTAGGTCATCACCCTGCCGGGTGGAATCCGCTCGGTCAGGTCGAGCACCAGTTCGGCGAAGGGCGGCAGGGCGTCCGGGAGGCCGTCGTCTGTTACGTCCGTCACCTGCGGCATTCTTCCTCACGGGGGCGCACCCTTGGTCCCGTACGAACGGGACGCCGCGCCCGATCCGCCCCCTGTCCAGCACGGGGGGCCGGGGCATGCCACCATCTTCGGGGCGGTGAGTGGTGATACGAGGACAAGACCAGATGACCGGGACGGCTGACGTGGGCGTGGACAAGGACTCCGACGAGTCCTCTGCCGCCGTGCCCCCGGCGCCCGGCGGCGGGACCGAAGGCCGACCCGAACCCGGGCCGACGCCGGAAGTCTCCCTGATCAAGGACCGGACGATCAAGACCCCCGCGCCCGCCCGGGCCCCGGAACAGCCCGAACGGACCGCACCACCGGAGGCCGCGGCCCCGAAGGCGGTCGTCCCGGCGCCGACGGCCCCGGAGCCCTCGACCCCCGAACCGGCGGCCCCCGAACCGGTGCCGGACCACCAGGACCAGCTGGACGACGCCCCGCACCTGGACGTCGACGAGCCGCTGCTCGCCGCCCGCGCGCACCGCCCGTCCGACCTGATCCGCTTCCTGGCCGGCGTCTTCGGGATAGTCGCCGTCTTCGTGCTGGCCGGCATCGCCACCTCGACCACCACCGGCATCGAGCAGGACATCGCGACCAACGCGCCGCACTTCTCCGCGGTGCTCTCCACCATCACCGGCCTGGTCTCCAGCGTCGCGGTGCTCGCCGTGCCGCTGGCCTTCGCCGTCGAACGGCTGATCAAACGCGACGGCCTGCGGGTCGCCGACGGCGTGCTCGCCTCGGTGCTCGCGTACGGCGTCTCGCTGGGCATCGACTGGTGGGTGGCCGAGGGCGCCTCCGAACACATCCGCGACGCGCTGACCAGGCTGCCGCTGGACAGCAACGGCACCCTCACCGACCCGGTGCACGGCTACCTCGCCCCGGTGATCGCCTACATGACCGCCGTCGGCATGTCGAGCAGACCGCGCTGGCGGGTCGCCCTGTGGGTGGTGGTGGTCTTCAGCGGCGTCACCGAGCTCCTCGGCGGCTACACCACCCCGCTGTCGCTGATGCTCACGGTGCTGATCGGCTGGTCCGTCGCCTACGGCACGCTGTACGCGATCGGCTCCCCCAACATCCGGCCCACCGGCCAGCACCTGATGATCGGCCTGCGCAAGGTCGGCTTCACCCCGGACGGCGCCCACCGCGCCCCCGACGCCCCCGGCGGCACCCGCCGCTACTACGTCACCCAGCAGGGCGGCCGGCCCCTGGACGTCCACATCATCGACCGCGAGCAGCAGGCCTCCGGCTTCTTCTACCGGGCCTGGCGGCGGCTGCGGCTGCGCTCGGTCGCGGTGCGCCGCAGCCCGCAGTCGCTGCGCCAGGCGCTGGAGCAGGAGGCCCTGATCGCGTACGCGGCGGCCGCCTCCGGCGCCCACGCCCCGCAGCTGGTCGCCACCTCCGAGCTCGGCCCGGACGCGGCGATCCTGGTGTACGAGAACGTCGAGGGCCGCACCCTCGACGAGCTGGCCGACGACGAGGTCACCGACGAGGTGATGGCCTCGATCTGGCGGTCGGTGGCCGCGCTGCACGAGCGCCGGATCGCCCACCGCCGGCTGACCGGCGAGTCCCTGCTGGTGGTGGACGAGCGGAGCGCCTGCCTGGTCAACCTCTCCGGCGGCGACATCGCCGCCACCGACCTCACCCTGCGCATCGACGTCGCCCAGCTGCTCACCACCTTCGCGCTGCGGATCGGCCCGGAGCGGGCCGTCGCCACCGCCAACGCGGTGCTCGGCGCCGAGCGGGTCGCCCAGGCGCTGCCGCTGCTCCAGCCGGTCGGGATGAGCCGGTCCACCAGGGTGGACCTGTCGAAGCTCAGCAAGGAGCGCAAGGCCACCGCCCGGGCCAAGGCGCTGGAGCAGGTCGCGGCCGGCGAGCGCACCCAGCAGCAGGCCGAGGAGGACATCGCGGTGGCCGGCGAGGACCTGCTGAGCCGCATCCGCGGGCAGATCCTGCAGATCGCCCCCGAGGCGCCGATGGAGCCGGCCAAGCTGGAACGGCTGAAGCCGAAGACCCTGATCATGGTCATCGCGCTCACCTTCGCCGCGTACCTGGCCCTGACCACCATCAAGCCGGCCCAGCTCAAGCTCTCCCAGATGGACTGGGCCTGGGCCGCGGCCGCCCTGCTCGCGGCCGCCTTCAGCTACGTCGCCGCCGCGATGAGCCTGACCGGCTTCGTCCCCGAGAAGCTGCCGTTCCGGCGCACCGTCGCCGCCCAGCTGGCCGGCTCGTTCGTCAAACTGGTCGCCCCCGCCGCGATCGGCGGCATCGCGCTCAACACCCGCTACCTGCAGAAGGCCGGCATCCGCTCCGGCCAGGCGGTCGCCTCCGTCGGCGCCTCCCAGCTGGCGGGCCTGGCCGGGCACCTGCTGCTGCTGTTCAGCTTCGGTCTGATCACCGGCAGCCAGACCAACGGCGACCTCTCCGCCTCCCGCGCGGTGATCATCGGCGTGCTGACCGCCGCCGTGCTCGCCCTGGTGGTGGCCGCCGTCGCACCGCTGCGCCGGTTCGTGCTGGGGCGGCTGCGCTCGCTGTTCTTCGGCGTGGTGCCCCGGATGCTCGACCTGATGCAGACGCCCAGCAAGCTGGTCACCGGCTTCGGCGGAATCCTGCTGCTGACCCTCTCCTTCACCGCCTGCCTGGACTTCTCGGTGCAGGCCTTCGGCGGCGACGTCAGCTTCTCGGCGGTCGCGGTGGTCTTCCTGACCGCCAACGCGGCCGGCTCGGCGATCCCCACCCCGGGCGGCATCGGCCCGGTCGAGGTCGCCCTGATCGGCGCCCTGACCGTCGCGGACGTGTCCCCCGCGGTCGCCACCCCGGCGGTCTTCCTCTACCGGGCGCTCACCTTCTGGCTGCCGGTCCTGCCGGGCTGGATCGCCTACAACGTGCTGCAGCGCCGGAACGCGCTCTGACCCGCCGCCGGGGTGCCCGGCGCACGACTGAGGGCCCCGCCGTACGGCGGGGCCCTCAGTCGTGCGACACCTGCTAGTAGACCGGCTTGTGCGGCTCGATCTGGTTCACCCAGCCGAGCACGCCGCCGCCCAGGTGGACGGCGTTGGCGAAGCCCGCGGCCTTCACCACGGCCAGCACCTCGGCCGAGCGCACGCCCGACTTGCAGTGCAGCACGATCTTCCGGTCCTGCGGCAGCTTCTCCAGCGCGTCGCCCATCAGGAACTCGTTCTTCGGGATCAGCACCGCGCCGGGGATGTTGACGATCTCGAACTCGCCGGGCTCGCGGACGTCGATGAGGTAGATGTCCTCCGCGTCGTCCTGCCACTGCTTCAGCTGCTGCGAGGTGACGGTCGAACCGGCGGCGGCGGCCTGCGCCTCCTCCGACACGACGCCGCAGAAGGCCTCGTAGTCGATCAGCTCGGTGACCGTCGGGTTCTCGCCGCAGACCGCGCAGTTCGGGTCCTTGCGGATCTTCACCTGGCGGTAGTTCATCTCCAGGGCGTCGTAGATCATCAGTCGGCCGACCAGCGGGTCGCCGATGCCGGCCAGCAGCTTGATCGCCTCGTTGACCTGGATCGAGCCGATGGACGCGCACAGCACGCCCAGCACGCCGCCCTCGGCGCAGGAGGGGACCATGCCCGGCGGCGGGGCCTCCGGGTACAGGCAGCGGTAGCAGGGACCGTGCTCGGCCCAGAACACGCTGGCCTGGCCGTCGAAGCGGTAGATCGAGCCCCACACGTACGGCTTGCCGAGCAGCACCGCGGCGTCGTTCACCAGGTAGCGGGTGGCGAAGTTGTCGGTGCCGTCCACGATCAGGTCGTAGCCGGAGAAGATCTCCATGACGTTGGAGTTGTCGAGGCGCTCCTCGTGCAGCACCACGTCCACGTACGGGTTGATCTCCTTGACCGAGTCGCGCGCCGACTCCGCCTTGGAGCGGCCGACGTCCGACTGGCCGTGGATGATCTGCCGCTGCAGGTTCGACTCGTCCACCACGTCGAACTCGACGATGCCCAGCGTGCCGACACCGGCGGCGGCCAGGTACAGCAGCGCGGGCGAGCCCAGACCGCCGGCGCCGACGCACAGCACCTTGGCGTTCTTCAGCCGCTTCTGCCCGGCCATGCCCACGTCGGGGATGATCAGGTGGCGGGAGTACCGGCGGACCTCATCGACGGTGAGCTCGTCGGCCGGCTCGACCAGGGGTGGCAACGACACGGGGACTCCGATGGGTGTCTTGTTCGGGGTGGCCAGGGCCAGCCTCGGTGTGGGGTTGTTGCTCCGCCACTCGGGTGGCTGTCCAGACCAACAGTGTCACGTCCCCCCGGTATTCCGAGACAGCTCGTCCGAAGGGCGAGACGGGCCGCGCCGGATCGTGGAATCGGCCGGGAGGCCCCGACAGCCGCCCCGGGCCTGGGTTTCCCGGGCCCGGGGAAGCCTGCGGAGCACCCTCAGACCCGGCAGGCCGTCTCCAGCCAGACGTCCCCCAGGGACTCCTCCAACGGCACCTGTGTCCGCCATCCGAGACGGTCCCTGGCGGTGCGCACGTCCGCCTGCCGCCACGGCACCGGCTCGCCCGGCACCGCCCGGCCGTCCGGCCGCTGCCCCTCCAGCCGGTGCCCCGGCAGGTACGGGCCGGGCTGGTGGTGGTGGCCCGGCAGGTGGCCGGGCAGGTGGTCGCCGCCCGCCCCGACGGCCTGCGCCGGCAGCAGGACCTGCCGGTTCTCCTCGACGATCGACCCCTCGAAGCCCGAGGCCCGCACCAGCAGCTGGGCCGCGTCCCGGGCCCGGACGGCGTGCCCGCTGCCGATGTTGATCACCCCGGTGGCGGCCGACACCGCGGCCGCCTGGATGGCCCGCGCGACGTCCCGCACGTCGACGAAATCCCGGTATCCGGACAGGTCCGGCATCCGCACCTGGTTCTCGTCCCGCTCCAGCGCCCGCCGCAGGCCCTCGGCCAGCCGCCCGAACAGCGAGGCGGTCGGCGCGCCCGGTCCCACCACGTCGAACACCCGCAGCACCGCCGCGTCCAGCCCGGAGGCCAGCACCAGCTCCGTCCCGGCCAGCTTGGACACCCCGTACGGGCCCACCGGCCGCGGCTCGGCCGCCTCGGACACCGGCACCCCGCCGGGCACCGGCCCGTACTCGGCGGCCGAGCCGACGTGCACCAGCCGGGCCGGCTCCCGGCTGCGCCGGATCGCCTCGCAGACCGTCGCGACGGCCAGCGTGTTCGACCGGATCAGGGTGCGCGAGCTGCCGTAGGTGGCACCCGCGCAGTTGATCACCACCTGCGGCGCGACCGCGTCCAGGAAGCGGGCCAGCGCGCCCGGACTCCCGGTGGTCAGGTCGAAGCGGATGTCGGCCGAGTCGCGCCGGCCGAGCACCGTCACCTGCAACTCCTGGTCCATCAGCAGACGGTCGGTGACCCGGCGGCCGATGAAGCCGTCGGCGCCCAGCAGCAGCACCCTCATCGGGGGTGTCCTTCCACGAAGCGAGGTCGGGGACGACCTGGCGGACTGAAATCAACGAAGGGACGAAACACGGATCGGGGAGCGGGCATCGGGGGCAGGGGCGCGGGCCGGATCAGCGGTAGGAGCCCGCCCGGCCCAGCACCGCCCAGGCGTACGCCAGCAGCACCGCCGCGACGGCGCCGCCGCCGAGCAGGAGGGCCGAGGGCAGGGCGCGGCCCGCGGCGAGCAGCCCCAGCGTCGCGGCGGGCCCGGCCAGCGCCCCCACCGCCGCCGCGGTCGGCCGGCCGCAGTGCGCCAGCAGCGCGGGCAGCACCAGCAGCAGGCCCAGCACGCCCTGCGCCGCCCACGGCCCCGGGCCGGCCCGCTCGGCCGCCAGGTGCAGCAGCCCGCCGCCGTGACCCGGTGCCGGGCCCGGCGCGACGACGGTCCGCACGGCCAGTGCGGCGAAGGTCAGCGCGGCGAGCACCGCCAGGTGCAGGGCGACCGCGACCGGCAGCACCGGGCGCATCCGGGACCGGAACTCGGCCAGGGTGCCCGCCGCACCGAGGTGGCCCCGGCCGACCTGCCGGTACCAGCGGGCCGCCCGTTCGGCGGACCCTGCCGACACCGCCGCCGCCAGTCCCAGTGCGACGGCCGACGGGCCGTCCCCGGCCGGTACGGCCAGCGGGAGCAGCAGCAGTGCGGCCAGCCCCAGCCCGTACCCGAACGCGGCCGGGTGCCGACGGGACCGCACGGGCCACCGCGGCACCGGCGCCGGCCCGAGGGCGTCCGACGGGCGGCACGGCGGGGCGGTCGAGGGGCCGGGCCCGTCCTCCGGCGGTGCGGTCAGCACGGGCAGCAGCACCAGCGGGACGGCGGCGGTCAGCAGCACCGGCCAGCGGGCACCGAGCGCGGCCACCCCCGCGCAGGGCAGCGCGGCCAGCGCGGCGGCGGTCAGCGCCGCCCGGGCCGCGGCCCCGCGCCGAGGCGGCCGGACCGGCCCGGGCTCCGCCGGGCGCCGGGGCACCCGGGCGTACAGCTCCTCGGCGAGCGAGAACAGGTCGGCGTGCCGGCAGCGGGCGGCGGCGTCCGGGCCGAACCCGGCCTCCTCCAGCCCGGCGGCGATCTCCAGCGGGTCGACGGCGCGCTCGCACAGCTCCCGGTGCTCCGCCATCACCTCGCGCACCGGGTCCGCGCTGCTGCCGAGCGCCGCGCGGCCGGACATCAGACGGCCTCCGCGAACGCGGCGGGCTCCGGCGCGGCCGACGTCCGGGTGTCGGCACCCACGCCGTCCCCGCCGCCACCGTCCCCGCCGTCCCCGGCCGGGACTCCCCGGCCGTCCGCCAGCCAGTACTCGGCGGGCCGGGCGAACGGACGCGGCGCGGGGCCGCCCTCGCCGCCGCCCCCGCCGCCGGGGAAGGCCGGGTACTGCGAGACCAGTTCCAGGTATATCTCCCGGAAGGCGCCGATCACCGGCTCGACGGCGAAGCGTTCCTGCGCCCGCAGCCGCCCGGCCAGCCCGAGCCGGGCCCGCCGCTCCTCGTCGCGCAGCAGCGCCAGGCAGGCGCCGGCCAGGGCGCGCGGGTCGCGGGCGGGCACCAGCAGCCCGGCGGGCCCGACCACCTCGCGGGCCACCCCGACGTCGGTGGACACCACCGCCCGGCCGCTGAGCATCGCGTCCGCGAGCAGCCGGGGCGCGCGCTGGGACAGTGCCGAGAAGACCACGGCCGTACCGGCCTCCCAGACCTCGGCGAGCGTCCCCGGCCGTCCGGCGAAGTCCACCGCGGCGGCCACCCCCAGCCGCTCGGCCACCGCCGCGCAGTGCGCCCGGTAGCCGGGCGCCGCCTCCTCGCCGTACAGCACCAGCCGGGCGCCGGGCAGCTCGTCGCGGACCCGGGCGAAGGCGTGCAGCGCCAGCTCCGGGTCCCGGCCGGGCTCCAGCGCGCCCGCCCACACCAGGGTCGGCGCGGCCGGTTCCGGCCCGGCGGCCGGGCGGTCCACGGCCGGCGTCCCCTCGTACACCACCCGGGTGCGGGCCGGGTCGGCCCCGCAGCGGCGCTGCCACTGCCGGTCGTGGGCGCTGCCCGGGGTCAGCACGGCCGCCTGCCGGTAGGTCTCGCCGGTGAGCGCCCGGAAGAAGGACAGCAGCAGCACCCGCACCGGCCACCGGTACGGCGCCTCGCGGTAGCCGAGGTACTGCTCGCGCAGGTGCAGGCCGTGCTCGGTGACGACGAACGGCACCCCGTGCAGGTGCCGGGCCACCAGGGCGGGCAGCGCGGCGAGCCCGCCGCCGACCACGTGGCACAGGTCGGCCGCGCCGAGGCCGCCGGGGCCGGTGCCGTACCAGGGCGCGGACAGCGGCCGCAGGCACTGCTCCAGCAGGTCGGCCGCGACCAGTACGTCGCACACCAGCGGTTGCCCGGCCGAGGTGTCCGCGCCGGGCAGCCGCCAGGTCCGCTCCAGGATCCGCCGGGCGTGCGCGGAGGCCAGGAAGGCGGGCAGCCCGCCGTCCTCGCCCGCGAGCGCCGCCAGCCGGTACAGCCCGGGGCCGAAGCCGGCCCGCTCCCCCGGCAGAACCAGCGCCCGCACCAGCTGCTCGTACGCCCCGGCGTACCTGCGTCTGCGCACCGCGCCGGGTGCCCGGCCGGCCGGCCGGCGCCCCCACAGGGCCAGGTCGCGGACGTCGCGCCAGGCGGGCGACAGCCGCTCGACGGCACCCGGGCCGTCCGGGCCGGTCAGCAGGTACAGCTCGAACTCGTGCTCCGGCAGGCCCTCGGCCAGTCGGTCGCACCAGCCTCCGGCGCCACGCTGGGGATGCGGACGGGCACCCTCGGTGAGCAGGGCAATGCGCACGGGAGACCTCCAGGGCAGAGCGGATTCGCGGACGGATCACGGACGGATCGACGGACGGCCGAGCGGCCCGAGCGGTGGCCGGGGGCGCCCCCGTGCGCAGCGGGGACGGCCGGGGCCGGGGAGTCGGTCGGCCGGGCCGGCGCCGCGGCGCCCCGTGCGGCGGCCCGGCGGCACGGCCGCGGCCGTGCCGCGTTCCGTTCCCCCGGGCGCCCGCCCGCTCCGGCGGCCGGACCCGACCGCCGGGACCCCTGACCGCGGCCGCCCTCCGGTTTCTCCGGCGGCCGCGGCTCCCCCACACCTGTTCGGTCCGACAGCAGAAAGGTAGGACCGGCCCCGGGCAATCCATCGGTCACATGCCTGGCTGCCACCTGAACGAGTGAAAGGCCGTGACCTCGACCCGAACCGGGCCGTTACCGGGCGGTACGCGCGCCCGCCCGCGACGCCCGCGTCCGGCGGGCCCGCGACGCCCGCCCGCGGCGGGCCCGCCCGCTCAGCGCGCGGTCTGCGCGATCAGCTCCCGCACCGCGCGGGCGACCTCGTCCGGGTGCTCCATCATCGCCACGTGCCCCGACTCCGGCAGCACCAGCAGCCGGGCGTCCGCGAAGGCGGCGCAGGCGCGCCGGGCCGAGCGGTAGGAGACCAGCTTGTCGCGCAGCCCGTACACCAGCAGCACCGGTGCCGTGACCTGTTCGGCCTGCCGCCACAGCGCCTGGTCGCCGCGCTCGGTGTACGCCGAGACGATGCCGCGGGCCGAGCCGATCAGCGCCTGCATCGCGTGCGGCACCTCCAGCCGGCGCCGGTACTCGGCGACCGCCTCGGCCCGGACGGCCGGGCTCAGGCTGCCCGGGTCGCCGTAGACCAGCCGCAGCAGGTCCTCGGTGGCCGCCTCGACGTCGCGCCCGTTCGCGGCCAGCCGGCGCAGCACCGCGGGCACCCCGGGGACGGCGAGCAGGCCGGTCGGCCAGGCGGAGCGCTGCGGGGGCAGCTCGGGCAGCGCGGGCGAGACCAGGGTGAGGCTGCGCACCAGGTCCGGGCGGAGGGCGGCGAGGCGGACGGCGACCGCGCCGCCGAGGGAGTTGCCGAACAGGTGGACGGGGCCGCGGTCGGCGGCCTCCAGGTAGCCGATCACCGCGCGGACGTGGCCGGAGACGGTGAGGTTGCCGTCGGTGGGCGGGTGGGAGCGGCCGAAGCCGGGCAGGTCCACGGCCTCGCCGTCGACCAGTCCGGAGAGCCGGTCCATCAGGGCCGTCCAGTTGGCGGCCGAGCCGCCGAGCCCGTGCACGAAGAGGCCCGGCTCGCGGGCGTCGGCGGCGCCGTCGGCGGCGGCCCGGTGCACCGCGAGCACCGCGCCGGGGACCTCGACCGTACGTACCTGCTGCTCAGCGCTGCTCATGGTGGACGATGGTAGTGAGCCCGGGCCCGGAGCACCCGGGGTGGTCCGGCCGTCCCTTCCCTTCGTCACACCACTGCCGAGGCCGAGGTCAGCGCCGTATTGTGGGCTCCTGACAACCAGCCGACCGTCTTTTCTCGCCTTCGCCGAACGCGGGCGCGGTTACCGAAAAGTAGAATCGGCCATCTTGCCAGCCCCGAACAGACCCGAAGTGAGGAGCGCCGTGACGGCCATCCAGGAGGCGCAGGAGCGCCCGCGCGGTGCCCGCCTGCCGCGAAGCGCCCGCCGTGAACAACTGCTCGGTGCCGCCCAGGAGGTGTTCGTCGCGCAGGGCTACCACGCGGCCGCCATGGACGACATCGCCGACCGCGCCGGGGTCAGCAAGCCGGTGCTGTACCAGCACTTCCCCGGGAAGCTGGAGCTCTACCTGGCGCTGCTCGACAAGCACTGCGACGCCCTGGTCGAGTCGACCCGCGAGGCGCTGTCGACGACCAACGACAACAAGCAGCGCGTGGCCAACACCATGGAGGCGTACTTCAACTACGTCTCCAGCGAGTCGGGCGCCTTCCGCCTGGTCTTCGAGTCGGACCTGACCAACGAGCCGGCCGTGCGCGAGCGGGTCGAGCGGGCCTCCGAGGCGAGCGCGACGCTGGTCAGCAAGGTGATCCAGGAGGACACCGACCTGCCCGAGGCGGAGTCCAAGCTGCTCGCCGCCGGCGTCTGCGGCCTGGCCCAGATCACCGCCCGGTACTGGCTCTCGCAGGGTCTGGAGATCCCGCGCGACGAGGCGGTGCGACTGGTCGCCAGCCTGTCCTGGCGCGGTCTGAAGGGCTTCCCGATGCACCCGGGCGACCTGCCCGGTGAGGGTGCCCACCAGGGGTGATCCGCCGACCTTCGCCTGGGCGCTGATCCGGTGCTCTATGGTGAAGCCGTACGGCGCGGTCGCCGCGAACGCTTGTTCCAGGCGGTCCGGTGCCCGCGCGTGGAGGCTGCAACCCCGGAGGGACGGAAGCCGTGGAGGTCAAGATCGGCGTGCAGAACGCGCCGCGCGAGATCGTGATCGAGAGCTCGCAGACTGCCGATGAGGTCCAGAGCGCGGTCGCGAAGGCGCTGGAGGGCTCGGAGAAGCTCCTCACGCTGACCGACGAGCACGGCCGTCGCGTCATCGTCCCGGCCGAGCGCCTGGCGTACGTGGAGATCGGTGAGCAGGCCGTCCGCAAGGTCGGCTTCGGCACCCTCTGAGGCGCCGCCCGAGCAGTCGTTACCGGTGCCCCGTTCCCGCGAGGGAGCGGGGCACCGCTGCGTGTACGGCCGGGTGGGGCGGGGTACGGCGACAGGTGCGGCAACGGTGCCGCACGCCCGTCCCCGGGAGGCAACCTTGCTGGTGGAGTCGCTCGCGTTCGCCCTCGTCGGCCAGGTCACGGGCGGCGCCGCACTGCTGGCCCTGCCCGCGTACTTCCGGGCTCCGCGCGCCCTGACGCTCGGCACCGCACTGGCGGCGGCACTGGTCGGCGGGGTGGTGGCGCACTTCTGCCTGGACGGGCGCTACCCGGCGGTGTCGGTGGCGGCGGCCGCACTGGCCTCGGCCGTGCTCACCTCGATGCTGGCCCGGCCGGACCTCGCCGCCGGGCGGGCCCCGGCGCACCGCCACCACCCGCACCGGACCGGCGCCCACCGCGCGCCGCGGCGGCACCGGCCCGCGTAGCCGGTCGGTCAGCTGGCCAGGCCCAGGGCGGCCATCCGCTTGGTGTGCGCCTCGGTGATCCGGTTGAACATCTTGCCGACCTCGACGAGGTCGAAGCCCTGCACCCGGACGCCGCCGACCAGCAGGTTGGACAGCGCGTCACGCTCGGCGACCACCCGCTGGGCCTGGCTGAGCGCCTCGCCCATCAGCCGCCGGCCCCACAGGGCGAGCCGGCCGCCGGCCCGCGGGTCGGCCTGGATCGCCTCGCGCACCTTGTCGACGGCGAACTGGGCGTGGCCGGTGTCGGACATGACGCCGAGCACCAGGTCGCGGGTGTCGTCGTCCAGCCGGACGGCCACCTCGCGGTAGAAGTCGGTCGCGATGGCGTCGCCGACGTAGGCCTTGACCAGGCCCTCCAGCCAGTCCGAGGGCGCCGTCATCCGGTGGAACAGCTCCAGCGGCTCGACGAACGGGCGCATCGCCTCCTGCGGGTCGGCGCCGATCTCGGCGAGCCGGTCGTGCAGGCGCTGGTAGTGCTGGAACTCGGCGGAGGCCATCCGGGCCAGGGCCGCCTTGTCGGCGAGGTCCGGCGCCAGCTTGGCGTCCTCGGCGAGCCGCTCGAAGGCGCTCAGCTCGCCGTACGCGAGCGCGCCGAGCAGATCCAGCACCGCCGCCCGGTAGCCGGGGTCGGCCGAGCACGCGGCCCAGTCGCCGATCGAGCCGGCCGCGGCGTCCTGCGTCTCACCATGGGTCTCCATGACCTGTCACCTTAAGGCCTGTCCCCGGGCTCCCGCCCGTGTCGCGACGCCGGGTGACCGGCCCGATCGTGTGATCGTGCGGCGGTCACCGGGGGCAATGTCAGACGCGTCACGTGTTCGAGTCGTCGCCTGACTGTATGGTGGTACGGAGCCCCGTCGTGCTTGCACGGTGTCACCGCCGTCTCGGTAACCCGCGCAAGCCCGCTCCGAAGCGGCACCGTCCAGCCGGACGTGTCCGCACCGGAGGCACGGGTACTCACGTACGCGGATGCCCGGTCGGAGAGCCGATCGGCTCCGACCATGGCTTGGACTTCAAGCCTTGGCACCGCATCAGTGGCCGAGCGAGGGCCGCCGAGACCACGCCCCCTGGCGGAGGTCCCGCGCAGGTCCCTCACGGGAACCCTCCCCGACGCCGCCGGCGACGCGCCCCGCACCAGGGCAGCGCGCACCGGCCGGCCGCAGGGACCGGCGCGGTTGTGCGTCCGCGCAGCTGTAATCGGGGCCGCACAGGCCCGTACGCAGCCGCGCGGCTGCCCGCCCGCCGCTCGCTCTCGGCCCCTCCACACGGAAGAGGCAGCACCCTGTCCACCACCGCTGAACCCATCAAGACGACGTTCCGGGACCTGGGGATCCTCCCGGAGACCGCCGAGGCGCTCGAAGCCGTCGGCATCGTCCACCCCTTCCCCATCCAGGAGATGACCCTCCCGGTCGCGCTGACCGGCCACGACGTCATCGGCCAGGCCAAGACCGGCACCGGCAAGACCCTCGGCTTCGGCCTCCCGCTGATCGAGCGGGTCGTCGTGCGCGCCGACGTGGACGCCGGCCGGTGCACCGAGGAGCAGCTCTCGGACTTCCCGCAGGCGCTGATCGTCGTCCCGACCCGTGAGCTCTGCACCCAGGTCACCAACGACCTGCAGACCGCCGGCAAGGTCCGCGACGTGCGCGTCCTCGCCGTCTACGGCGGCCGGGCGTACGAGCCGCAGGTCGAGGCGCTCACCAAGGGCGTCGACATCGTGGTCGGCACCCCGGGCCGACTGCTCGACCTGGCCGGCCAGAAGAAGCTGAACCTGTCCAAGGTCCGCGCGCTGGTCCTGGACGAGGCCGACGAGATGCTCGACCTCGGCTTCCTGCCGGACGTCGAGAAGATCATCACCATGCTGCCGGCCAAGCGGCAGACCCTGCTGTTCTCGGCCACCATGCCGGGCCAGGTCATCAGCCTCGCCCGCCGGTACATGAGCCAGCCGACCCACATCCGGGCCACCGCCCCGGACGACACCGGCACCACCGTCGCCAACATCGAGCAGCACATCTTCCGTGCGCACTCGCTCGACAAGGTCGAGATGGTCTCGCGCATCCTGCAGGCCGACGGCCGCGGGCTGGCGATGATCTTCTGCCGCACCAAGCGCACCGCCGCCGACGTCTCCGACCAGCTGACCCAGCGCGGCTTCGCGGCCGGCGCGGTCCACGGCGACCTCGGCCAGGGCGCCCGCGAGCAGGCGCTGCGGGCCTTCCGCAACGGCAAGGTGGACGTCCTGGTCTGCACCGACGTCGCCGCCCGCGGCATCGACGTCGAGGGCGTCACGCACGTCATCAACTACCAGTGCCCCGAGGACGAGAAGACCTACCTGCACCGGATCGGCCGCACCGGCCGGGCCGGCGCCTCCGGCACCGCCGTCACCCTGGTCGACTGGGACGACATCCCGCGCTGGCAGCTGATCAACAAGGCGCTGGACCTGCCGTTCAACGACCCGGAGGAGACCTACTCCACCTCGCCGCACCTGTACGAGCTGCTGAAGATCGCGCCGGGCACCAAGGGTGTCCTGCCGCGCTCGGAGCGGACCCGGGCGGGGCTCAACGCGGAGGAGGTCGAGGACCTCGGCGAGACCGGCGGACGCGGCAGCCGTTCCGCCCGTTCCGGCCGCGGTCGCGCCGGACAGGGCGGCCCCGGCCGTCCGGCCGCCGCCCCGGCCGAGACCGAGGAGCAGAAGCCGCGCCGCACCCGTGAGCGCCGCCGCACCCGTCGTGGTTCGGCGCTCGGCGCCGAGGGCGAGGCCGTCGCCGGCGTGACCGAGGCCGCCGTGGCGGCCCCGGCCGTCGAGGGCGCCGAGGGCGAGGCCGCACCGCGCCGTCGCCGTCGCCGCTCGCGCGGCGGTGCCGCCGGTGAGGCCGTGGCCGCTGCCGCGGTCGAGGCGACCGTGGTGGAGGCGGCTCCGGCCGTCGAGGCCGCTCCCGCCGTCGAGGCTGCGGTGGCGGAGAAGCCGGCCGCCCGCACCCGTACCCGGACGCGCAAGCCGAAGGCGGAGGCGGTCGAGGCCGCTCCGGCCGTCGAGGCCGTCGCCGTCGAGGCGGTCGTCACCGAGGCCCCGGCCGAGGAGAAGAAGCCCGCCACCCGGACCCGCACGCGCAAGCCGAAGGCGCAGGCCGTCGAGGCCGCCACCGAGGCCGTCGTCGCCGAGGCCGTCGTCACCGAGGCCCCGGCCGAGGAGAAGAAGCCCGCCACCCGGACCCGCACGCGCAAGCCGAAGGCGGAGGCCGTCGAGGCCGCCACCGAGGCTGCCGTCGCCGAGGCCGTCGTCACCGAGGCCCCGGCCGAGGAGAAGAAGCCCGCCACCCGGACCCGGACCCGCAAGCCGAAGGCCGCGGCCACCGCCGAGACCGCCCCGGCGGCCCCGGCCGCCGAGGCCGACGTGGCCGAGGTCCCGGCCCCGCGCAAGCGCACCCGCGCCCGCAAGGCCGCCGCGACCGTCGAGGCGACCCCGGAGAGCTGATCCCGGTGCATCCCCCGAGGGGGCGAGCCAGGCCGACAGGCCCGGCCCGCCCCCTCGGGCGTTCCCGGGCCCCGGCCGCACCGGCGACGAGGGGCCTGCCGCCGTCCGGGCCCGCCGGCGCCGGGCGGGGCACGACACGTCGCCGACGGCACGGGCGCCGGACGGCGGCGGGCACGCCCTAAGCTCGGGGGCGTCGGGAAGTCGCAGGCAGGAGAGCAGGGAGACCACGCCATGAGCACGCCGCCGTTCCTGAGGTTGCCCCGGTGCGCGCGGGCCGAGCGGGTGGTGACCGGGCGCGGCGGGTTCGCGGCGCTGCGGGCGGAGCCCGACGGGGCGGTGCTGGGTTCGGCGCTGCTGGTCCCGGGGTTCACCGGCAGCAAGGAGGACTTCATCGGGCTGCTCGAACCGCTCGCGGCAGCCGGGTACCGGGTGACGGCCGTGGACCAGCGCGGGCAGCACGAGACCGGTGGGCCGGACGACCCGGCGGCGTACGCCGTCGGCGAGCTGGGCGCGGACGTGCTGGCGCTCACCGAGGCGCTGGCGGCGGACGGCGAGCCGCTGCACCTGCTGGGGCACTCCTTCGGCGGCCAGGTGGTGCGGGAGGCGGTGCTCTCCGCCGCCGCGCACGGCCCGCTGCCGTGGCGGTCGCTGACCCTGATGTCCACCGGGCCGGGCGCGATCGACCCGGCCGAGGCGGCCCGCACCAAGCTGCTGCTGGACGCGCTGCAGGTGATGGGCCTGGAGGAGATCTGGCAGGTCATGCGGCAGATGGAGGCCGACAGCGGGCAGCCGCTGCCGGCCCTCGACCCCGCCGTCGCGGAGTTCCTGCACCGCCGCTGGCTGGCCAACGTGCCGCGGGCGCTGTCCGTCACCGGCGGCCACCTGGTCGCCGCGCCGGACCGGGTGGACGAGCTGGCCGCCGCCACCGCCGGGCTGCCGGTGCTGGTGCTGTCCGGCGTGCGGGACTACGCCTGGCCGGTCCCGGAGCAGACCGGGATGGCCGAGCGCCTGGGCGCCCGACGGGTGGTGGTCGCGGACGCGGGCCACTCCCCCAACGCCGAGCAGCCGGCCGCGACCGCCGAGGCGCTGGCCGCGTTCTGGGCCTGACCGCCCTCCGGTCCCGACCGACCCCCGTCACCTCACCGCCTTCCGGAAGTGGTCTGTACCACTTTCGGAAGTTCGACGGGCTTCATCGCAGGACAAAAGTCGTTAGTTACGGTAATCTTTGATTCTGTCCGGGAATCATCGTCGGCCTCGACGCCGACGCGTACCGCTCGAAACCTGGACTTCACGGACGGGCAACGGCCCGGTAGCACCGCCACGACACCGTGGTTACGAGGCACTGGACGCACCAGGCAAGCAGGGGGAGCCCTTGCCGCAGCAGACCGCCGCACGCACGACCCGCCCGGTCCGGCCCCTTCGCCGGACCCGCAGGACCCCGAAAGGGCTGATACCGACTCAGCCGCAATCGCCCCGCCCGACAGGGCAAGGAAGGGAGACGCCCATGACGAAGACCATGCGCTTCGAGATCGTCCGACTGGACGACACCAACGGCTCCGCCACCGACCGTCTGATCGCCGACGCCGCGACCGTCCGCGAGCACGTCCAGGCCGCCGCCCGCACCGGCGAACGCCTGCTCATCCGGCCGTGCCCGACCGTCTGACCCCGCGCGGCGCCTCCGACCGGGAGGCCTCACCCGCCGCAGACGAGCCGGGGGCGTCCGATCCGGACGTCCCGATACCGGACTGACGCCCCGTCATCGCGACCGCCGATGACGGGGTGTCAGTGTGTCCGGGGTCGCGCCCCGGACGTTTGCCGCCGCCCGTCACGGGACATCCCCCAACGGGAACCACCCCGCGCCGCGCCCACCCCGCGCCGGCCGGGCGTCCACCACCGACAGGTGCCGCCGAGCCCTCCGTACGGGTGATCGTCCTTGACGCGGCGGTCCGGAGGGAGGAGCGTTGTCGGCTATGAGGGGCGAGCCAAGCTGCCCGAGGTGCGCCGGTCGGGTCCGCGCCCCCGGTCTGTTCTCAGACACCTGGCAGTGCGACCGGCACGGAGCCGTGCACCCGATGCAGCCCGTGCTGCCCCCGAGCGTCGAGGCCCTGGGCGTCGCCGTCGCCCGCTCGCAGGTCCCCGTCTGGATGCCCTGGCCGCTCCCGGTCGGCTGGCTCTACACCGGCATCGCCCACGCCGGCGACGACGTCTCGGGCGCCCGCGCCACCGCCGTCGCCTGCTCCGGCCCGGCGCCGCTCGGCGGCTTCGGTGAACTGGTGCTGGTCGCCGAGGAACTGGGCGTCGGGCTCGGTGCCCGCTACGCCGGACTCCCGGGGCCCGACCCGGGCGACTCCGTCGGCCTCTACAAGCCCGCCGACGCCAAGCTGATGGCCGCCGGCCGGCCCACCCCGATGTTCCACGTCCCGGACGCCCCGGCCGACCGCGCGGTCTTCGTCGGCGAGGCGCGCGGGCTGTGGCTCTGGGCGATCGCCTGGCCCGAGCAGTCCGCGCTGGTGATGTACGACGAGCTGGTGCTCACCGACCTGCGCGACGCCGGTGCCGAGCTGGACCTGCTGCCCTGCGGAGCGCTCTCACCCCGACTGCTCGGCTGACCCGCCCGGGCCGCCCGCTCTCCCGCCGCACCGCCCGCCCCTCGCCCGGACGGCCTATCCTGGTCGGCACCCACGAGCCCCCAGGAGCCCGCCCCGTGCGCATCGACCTGCACGCCCACAGCAACGCCTCCGACGGCACCGACAGCCCGGCCGAGCTGGTCGCGGCGGCCGTCGCCGCGGGCCTCGACGTCGTGGCGCTCACCGACCACGACACCGTGGCCGGCCACGCCGAGGCGGCCGCGGCGGTGCACGCGCTGCCCGACGGCACCCGACTGACCGTCGTGCCCGGCGCGGAACTGTCCTGCGTCGTGGACGGCGTCAGCATGCACCTGCTGGCGTACCTGTTCGACCCGGAGGAGCCCGAGTTCGCGCGGGAGCGGGAGCTGGTGCGCACCGACCGGTTCCGGCGCGGGCAGGCGATCGTCGAGCGCTGCCGGGAGCTCGGCGCGGACATCAGCTGGGAGCAGGTGCAGCGGATCGCGGGCGCCGGCTCGGTCGGGCGGCCGCACATCGCCAGCGCGCTGGTCGAGGCGGGCGTGGTGGCCACCGTCTCGGACGCCTTCACCCCCGAGTGGCTGGCCAACGGCGGGCGGGCGGACGTCCGCAAGCACGAGACCGACCCGCTGGAGGCGGTCCGGCTGGTCCGGGCGGCCGGCGGGGTGCCGGTCTTCGCCCACCCCGGCGCGGTCAAGCGCGGCCGGGTGGTCCCGGACGCGGTGATCGCCGACCTCGCGGCGGCCGGGCTGGGCGCACTGGAGGTCGACCACACCGACCACGACGAGGAGACCAGGGCCCGGCTGCGCGGTCTGGCCGGCGAGCTCGGCCTGCTGGTCACCGGCTCCAGCGACTACCACGGCACCCGCAAGACCGTCCGGCTCGGCGAGCACACCACCGACCCCGCCGTCTACGAGGCACTGCTGGCGCAGGCCACCGGCGCGAAGCCGATCGAGCGCTGAGGGTACGGGCCGCCGCGCTCCGGCGTGCGGGGCGCGGCAGGGGCCTGCGGGCGCGTCCCGCACGCCCTGCCCGGGTCCGGCCCGGCCCCTGCCCGAGCGGCGCCTGAACAGCCGTCAGCGGCCGCCGGGGGCCCGCCGAGGAGCGTCGGGGAACGCCGACCGGGCCGCGGGCCGGGCCGTCAGTCCAGCCGGACGCCGCGGCGCTCCGGGTCGCGCAGGTCGGTGCCCTGGTTCAGCCAGCGCTCCTGGAGCGCGGCCGCGCCGTGCACCCGCTTCCAGCCCGCCTCGTTGGGCGTCATCGGCAGCAGCGGCAGGAAGCGGACCGGCTCGGCCGGCTCGGCCAGCTCCAGGTCCTCGACCAGACCGCCCGGCTCGGCGGCCAGCACCGAGGTGAAGGGCGCGCCCTCCCACAGCGGGGCGCCGAGGTCCAGCGAGCCGCCCGGGGCCACCACCAGGCCCTCGACCTGCGGCGTCGCGGCGAAGGTGGCCAGGCTGCGCAGCACGCCGTCCCGCCCGCCGCGGACGGTCAGCACCAGTTCGGCGCGCGGGCCGCGCACCTGGTCGGCGACCATCGCGGTCGGGTCGGCCATCGGCGCGGCGGACATCCCGAGCGTCGCGTACCGGGCCAGGCCCTCGGCGTCGGGGCCGAAGCGCAGCACCTCGATCCGGTCGGTGCCGAGGAAGGTGACCGCGGCCCGGCCGCTCGGCTCGCCGAAGGTGGAGATCAGCCGGGCCTCGACGGCGGCGAGCACCGCCTCCCGGGAGAGCTCCGGGGAGCTGCCGCCGTGGGGATCGCCGAAGAGCGGGAAGTCGTGGGCCATGCCGGTGAGCGTAACCCGGTGGGGCGCACGGGCCGCGTGCGGGCGGCCCGGTGGAGCGGCCCGTCAAGGACCCGTAAAGCCTCGGGGAACCCCCGGGCGCCGATGGCCGGTCAGATGTTAGGGTGAGCGACTGGCCACCGGGATGCTTCCGTCCCGGGGCGGCGGCGCGAAGGAGGTGGTTGCGGTGGATACCGGCCGACCATGCAGTACCGGCAGCTCTGCCCGGCCCCGACTTCCCCGTACCCCTCGCCCCGCAGGCCCAATCGGCTGAATCAGCCGCAGTAGCCCAGGGCGCAGGACCACGGCGGACGGACCGGCCGGGAGAGCACCTTCATCCCCCCTTTCACCGGTGTTCTTCGCCGTCGTACCGCGGCCGAACGTTTCTTCTTCCGCGCCGCCTTGCGACGGCTCCCTGCCCCTGGGAGCCTGCCATGTCGATGATCAACAGCCTGCGTGCCGCCGTCCGCACCAACCGCCGCCGGGTCGTGGCCGGGGTGTACGACGTCCTGCCCGAGGACGCCGCTTCGGCGGTCGTGGACTGCGCGGTCTACCAGCACGGCAAGCGCAAGGGCGAGTCCTGCAGCCCGCGCGAGGCCGCCCGCCGGGTCAAGGCCGAGCAGCAACTCCAGGACGGCGCGGGCTCGTTCAGCTGGATCGGACTGCACGAGCCGACCGAGGCGGAGTTCGAGGGGATCGCCCAGCGCTTCGGCCTGCACCCGCTCGCGGTCGAGGACGCGGTGCACGCGCACCAGCGGCCCAAGGTCGAGCGCTACGACGACGTCCTGTTCGCCGTCTTCAAGACCATCCGCTACGTCGAGCACGACCAGCTCACGCCGACCAGCGAGGTGGTGGACACCGGTGAGCTGATGGTGTTCGCCGGGCGGGACTTCGTGATCACCGTCCGGCACGGCGGCCACGGCTCGCTGCAGGAGCTGCGCCACCGCCTGGAGGCCGACGCGGACGAGGCCGGACTGCTCGCCAAGGGCCCCGCGGCGGTGCTGCACGCGATCGCCGACCACGTCGTGGACAACTACCTGCTGGTCGCCGAGCGGCTGCAGAACGACGTGGACGAGATCGAGTACGGCGTCTTCTCGGCCAAGGGCGGCCGCAGCTCCGACGTCGGCCGGGTCTACCAACTCAAGCGCGAGGTCCTGGAGTTCAAGCGCGCCGTGGTGCCGCTGCTGCGCCCGATGCAGCAGCTGTCCGAGCCGCTGCAGCGCCTGGTGGACCCGGACATCCAGAAGTACTTCCGGGACGTCGCCGACCACCTGGCCCGGGTCGCCGAGCAGGTGCACGGCTTCGACGAGCTGCTGAACTCGCTGCTGCAGGCCAACCTGGCGCAGGTCTCGGTCGCGCAGAACGAGGACATGCGCAAGATCACCGCGTGGGCGGCGATCTTCGCCGTGCCCACCATGATCACCGGCGTGTACGGCATGAACTTCGACTACATGCCCGAGCTGCACCACGAGTACGGCTACCCGATGGTGCTCGGCGCGATCGCGCTGATCTGCGTCGGGATGTACCGGGGCTTCCGCCGCAACGGCTGGCTCTAGGACCTGGACCGCGGCCGGTCAGCGCCGGCCGCCGCGGGCGACCAGGACGAGGCCGAGCAGGATCAGCACCACCGCCGGGTAGGCGGCCGCCGGGGGCCACTGGCCCAGCCAGAGCGCGGCGATCAGGGCCGCGCCCGGGGTCTCCAGCAGGATCGCGGTGGAGGTGATCGACGGCCCGAGGTTGCGCACCACACGGTTGCTCAGCGAGTGGCCGAGCAGCTGGGCGGCGACCATCAGCAGCACGATCTGCCACCACACCCCGGCCGGCCAGCCGGCCAGCGGGGTCCCGGCGACCAGGCAGATGCCGAGCAGGACGACCGCCGTGGTGGCGTAGCAGACCAGCGTGTACGCGGTGGTGCTGACGGTCCTGCGGACCTCGGCGCCCAGCAGCATGTACCCGGCCGCGGCCAGGCCGGCGGCGAGGGCGAGCGCGTCGCCGAGCAGCGCGCGCGGGGAGAGCGAGAGGTCGACCCCGGTGAGCACCAGCACGCCGGCGAAGGCCACGACCGTGCCGAGCCAGACCGTCCGGGGCGCCCGGACGCCCATCAGCCGCATCAGCAGGATGGTCCACAGCGGGGTGGTGGTGACCAGGGCGGTGGCGGAGGCCACCGAGGTCATCCGCAGACTGGGCATCCACAGCGCGAAGTGGACGGCGAGCAGCGCCCCGGCCGCGACCGCGAGCAGCAGCGCCCGCCGGCCGATCCCGCGCAGCTCGGCGCGGTGGCGCAGCAGCGCGTACGGGCCCAGGGCCCCGACCGACATGACGTTGCGCCAGAAGGCGATCGCCAGCGCGGGCGCGGCGGTGGCGCTGATCAGCGGACCGGACAGCGAGATGCCGCCGATCGAGACGGCGAGCAGCAGCAGGTCGAGGGTGGGGAGCGGATGCGTCGGCCGCGGGTCGGCGGTGGGCGTGGCGGCGGGGGCGGTCGCGGGCCGGGCGGCGGGCACGGCGCTCCTCTGCTGGTCGCGGTGGGCGGGGCGCTCATACGGTAAGGCCCGTGGCGCAGTAATGGAACTGTCGCCCGGGGGCTGAGACGTCCCGGCGTCCCGTGGACGGGAGCGGACCGGAAAGCCGTACGCTGTCGGCCATGGACCGTACGCCCGCTGCCGCGACCGCCGACGCCTTCCTCGACCAGGCACTGCTGGAGGAGGCCGCGAAGAAGTCCGGCCTGCTCTGGGTGCGCGCGGACGGCCAGGAGCAGGCCCGGCCGCTGTGGCACGCCTGGCACGACGGCGCGGTCGTGGTGGTCGGCGAGGGCGGCGAGCAGCCGCTGCACGGCCTGGCCCCCGGTGCCGGGGCCGTGGTCACCGTCCGCAGCAAGGACAAGGGCGGCCGGCTGACCGGCTGGCACGCCCGGGTGGTCGACCTCGCGCCGGGCAGCCCGCAGTGGCTGGGCGCGGTCGAGGAACTCAAGGGCAAGCGGCTGAACGCGCCCGACACCGACGCCATCACCGAGCGCTGGGCCCGCGAGTGCCGGGTGCTGCGGCTGGAGCCCTCCGGCCCGCTCGCCGAGGGTCCGGGCGCGATGCCGGACGGCTCGCACGCCGCACAGCCGATGCCCACCCCGGCCACCACCCGCCGCCCGATCCCGGCCGGCCTGCCCAAGCTGCTGTTCAAGCGCCGCTGAGGGTTCACGCCGAGGACTCCTCGCCCGGCTACCGTGCCCTCGTCGGGCCGGGCCCCGCACTCGCGGGTAGATTTGGCCGCGAGTGCGCCCGGGCGCACCACGCACGGCGTCGAGCGAGTCGAGGGAGTCCATGGCAGGGCCAGGCACGCGGGTCTTCATCTCCCACCTGTCGGCCATCGCGGTCTTCGACCCCAACGGCGACCAGGTCGGCCGCGTCCGCGACGTCGTCGTCTCGCTGCGGCTCGGCGGGCGTCCGCCGCGCGTGCTCGGCCTGGTGGTCGAGGTGGTCGGCCGACGCCGGATCTTCCTGCCGATGACCCGGGTGACCAGCCTGGAGTCCGGCCAGGTGCTCACCACCGGCGTGATCAACCTCCGCCGCTTCGAGCAGCGCCCGTCCGAGACCCTGGTGCTCGCCGAGCTGCTGGACCGCACCGTCACCTGGTCCAAGACCGGTGAGGAGGTCACCGTGCTGGACGTCGGCATGGTGCAGTCCCGGGTGCGCGAGTGGGAGGTCAGCAAGGTCTTCGTCCAGGTCGGCCGGGCCGGCCGGCTGCGCAAGGGCAAGGGCGAGCGGCTCACCCTGGACTGGCAGGACGTCACCGGCTTCTCCCTGCCCGAACAGGACCAGGGCGCCGCCAACCTGCTCGCCACCTTCGAGCAGCTGCGCCCCGCCGACCTCGCCAGCGTGATGCACCACCTGTCCGCCAAGCGCCGGGCCGAGGTCGCCGCCGCACTGGACGACGAGCGGCTGGCCGACGTCCTGGAGGAGCTGCCCGAGGACGACCAGGTCGAGATCATCGGCAAGCTCCAGGAGGAGCGCGCCGCCGACATCCTGGAGGCGATGGACCCGGACGACGCCGCCGACCTGCTCTCCGAGCTGCCCGGCGAGGAGGCCGAACGACTGCTCCAGCTGATGGAGCCGGACGAGGCCGCGCCGGTGCGCCGCCTGCTCACCTACGAGGAGGACACCGCCGGCGGTCTGATGACCACCGAGCCGATCGTCCTGGAGCCGGACGCGACGGTCGCCGAGGCGCTGGCCCGGGTCCGGATCAGCGACCACAAGCCCGCCCTCGCCGCGCAGGTCTTCGTCTGCCGCCCGCCGAACGAGACCCCGACCGGCCGCTACCTCGGCACCGTGCACTTCCAGCGGCTGCTGCGCGAGCCCCCGTACGTCCTGGTCGGCTCGCTGGTCGACGACGACCTGGACCCGCTGCCGCCGGACACCCCGCTGTCGCTGATCACCAGCTACCTGGCGACGTACAACCTGGTCGCCGCGCCGGTCGTCGACGAGGCGGACCACCTGCTCGGCGCGGTGACCGTCGACGACGTGCTCGACCACCTGCTGCCGGACGACTGGCGCGACGCCGCACTGCACTCCGGGGACGCCTGGCAGCACGAGACGGAAGGGGTGACCGGTGGACGGTGACCGCAACGGCCGGCCGGACGACTCCGCCCGCCGACGCCTGCAGGGCGAACTGCGGCAGCTGCGGCAACTGCGCGAACTGCGCACCCGCGAGGGCAGCCGCGAACGCCGGCCGGAGACCGCCACGATCACCGGCACCGGCCGCACCCGGCTCGACCAGCCCCGCACCGCCCGCCCCGGCCTGCTCTCGCTGCCCTCCTACGACCCGGAGGCCTTCGGCGTCCTGTCCGAGCGGATCGCCCGCTTCCTCGGCACCGGGCGGTTCATCGTCTGGATGACGGTGGTGGTGGTCGTCTGGATAGCGTGGAACACCCTGCTGCCGGCGACCGTGCGCTTCGACGAGTACCCGTTCATCTTCCTGACCCTGGCGCTGTCGCTCCAGGCCTCCTACGCGGCGCCGCTGATCCTGCTGGCGCAGAACCGGCAGGACAACCGGGACCGGGTCAACATGGAGCAGGACCGGGCCCGCAGCGACCGCAACATCGCGGACACCGAGTACCTGACCCGCGAGGTCGCGGCCCTGCGGCACGGACTCGGCGAGGTCGCCACCCGGGACTTCATCCGCTCCGAACTGCAGTCCCTGCTCAGGGAGATCGAGGAGCGCCGGGAGACCTCCGAGCAGCTGTGACCGGCGGCACGCTACCGGCGAGTCAAGGGGATCCGTCGGCGCCGTACCATCAAGGCATGGCCAACGAGACAGAGGTCGCGGCCGGCGTCACGGAGGAGTCCGTACGCCAGGCGCTGGCGACCGTCAACGACCCGGAGATCAACCGCCCGATCACCGAGATCGGCATGGTGAAATCGGTCGAGATCGCCGAGGGCGGCGCGGTGCGCGTCGCGGTCTACCTGACGGTCTCCGGCTGCCCGATGCGCGACACCATCGTCACCCGGGTCCGCGAGGCGGTCGGGAAGGTCTCCGGCGTGACCGGCGTCGAGGTCGAGCTCGACGTGATGAGCGACGAGCAGCGCAAGGAGCTCTCCCAGCTGCTGCGCGGCGGCGCCCCCGAGCGGGAGATCCCGTTCGCCAAGCCGGGCACGCTGACCCGCGTCTACGCCGTCGCCTCCGGCAAGGGCGGCGTCGGCAAGTCCTCGGTGACGGTCAACCTGGCGGCGGCGATGGCCGCGGACGGCCTGAAGGTCGCCGTCGTGGACGCCGACATCTACGGCCACAGCGTGCCGCGCATGCTGGGCGTCGAGGGCCGGCCGACCCAGGTCCAGGACATGATCATGCCGCCGCAGGCGAACGGCGTGAAGGTCATCTCGATCGGCATGTTCACCCCGGGCAACGCCCCGGTGGTCTGGCGCGGCCCGATGCTGCACCGCGCGCTCCAGCAGTTCCTCGCCGACGTCTGGTGGGGCGACCTGGACGTGCTGCTGCTGGACCTGCCGCCCGGCACCGGCGACATCGCGATCTCGGTGGCCCAGCTGGTCCCCAACGCGGAGATCCTGATCGTCACCACCCCGCAGATGGCCGCCGCCGAGGTGGCCGAGCGGGCCGGCACCATCGCGGTGCAGACCCACCAGAAGATCGTCGGCGTGATCGAGAACATGTCCGGCATGCCGTGCCCGCACTGCGACGAGATGATCGACGTCTTCGGCACCGGCGGCGGCCAGACCGTCGCGGACGCGCTCACCCGCACGGTCGGCGCGACCGTTCCGGTGCTCGGCTCGATCCCGATCGACGTGCGCCTGCGCGAGGGCGGCGACGACGGCCGCCCGGTCGTGCTCGCCGCGCCCGACTCCCCGGCCGGCGCCGCCCTGCGCGCCGTGGCCGGCAAGCTCGGCGGCCGCCAGCGCGGCCTGTCCGGGATGTCGCTCGGGCTGACGCCCAAGAACAAGTTCTGAGCCGACCGCCACGGAGGGGCCCGGTGACGCACGCGTCACCGGGCCCCTCCGTCGTCACGGGCGGGTCCTACGGGCTGCTGTACGGGGCCTACGGGCGGGTGTAGGCGGCCAGGTCCGGGACGGTCGAGAAGCCGACGCCGTAGGCGCTGACACCGCGGCCGTACGCGCCGAGCAGGACGCCGGGGGCCTCCCCGGCCAGCACCCAGCCGTACTCGGACTCGCGGTAGCGGAAGGGCTGCGGCAGGCCGTTGACCGGCAGGCTGAGGGTGGACCAGCCGGGGCCGGCCAGGTCGTCCGCGAGGTCCCAGGCGAGGCTGCTCTGCTGGTCCAGCCAGTCCTGGCGCAGCGCGCGGTCCAGCTGGCCGGGCCAGGTCGCGGCGAGCAGGCCGGAGCCGGCCAGCCAGGCGGCCGAGGAGGCGGAGGTCGCCTCCAGGGTGCCGGTGTTGTCGGCGCTGCGCCGGCTGTCGCGGCGGGCGACGGTGACCACGGCCGCGAACTTCCGCATGTCGCGCGGCTCGTACTGCTTGGCCGGCTCGTCGCCGTGGCCGAGCGAACCGTAGTCGACGCTGCCCGCGGCGCGGGTGCCGGCGCCGGCCTGCATCAGGTAGCGGCGGCCGGTCCAGCCCTCGTCCAGCCCGTACCAGGGGAAATCGGCGGACAGGTAGGGCACCAGCGGGTCCGCCGGGCCGGCCTGTCCGCCGACCACCGGGCCGCCGGCCGTGGCCGTCGCCCCTCCCGCCTGACTCGTCGCGTCCATCCCCGGGCCTCCTCAAACGCACGTGTGCCTGCCGTGGCGCGCTCCCATGGTGGCGTACCGCGGCGTTCCCGGGGGCCGTTCCTGCTCCGCGACCACGCGGAATGTGACGGACGGCTCATCGGGAACAATCAGCACAATAGCGGCGCACACACCGCCGCCCCGCTCAGCCGGGCGGCCGGGCGGGGCGGTGGCGTGCTGCCGGAGCCTCGTGGCGGAGCGTGCGTCAGGTGGCGTCGGGGTCGAACGGGGGCCGCTCGCCGGGCGCCAGCGGAGCGCCGGCGGAGGCGGTCGCCGGGGCGGACTTGTCGAAGCTGACGCCGCCGCTGCGGCCGTTCACCGGCGCCGCGGGCTTGTCGTCCAGGACGGAGCGGATGTCCAGCGAGTCCTTCATGTCCTTGAGGCCCAGCGGGTCCGCCTGGTCGCCCATGAGCTGCTTGCGGACGAAGGTCTTGGGGTTGAGGTCCTCGAACTCGAAGTCCTTGAACTCGGGGCCGAGCTCGCTGCGGATGTCCTCCTTCGCGTTGTCGGCGAAGGAACGGATCTTCCGGACGAAGCCCATGGTGTCCTGGATCAGCTTCGGCAGCTTGTCCGGGCCGAAGATGATGATCGCCATCACGATGAGGGTCAGGATCTCCAGCCCGCCTACGTCGCTGAACACCTTTGCTCCCTAGCTCGTCGGACGACGGTTCCTACAGGGTAATGGCCACCGGCGAGTCTCCGACCCACGCTGCGATGAAGCCGTGGTAAAGACCTGCCGGTGGCCGAGCACGTCGGGAGCCGGACGCCAGGACCCCTCCGGGGACGCTCTAGCGGGTCTGCTGACGCAGTGCGGCGACGCCGCCGGGGTAACGCTCCGGGGAGGACGGCGGGGACGCCTCACGGGTCGCGGCGACCGGTCGGCCCGGGAAGTCCACCGGGACCTGCGCGGTCATCGGGACGAGGCCGCCGCGGCCGGTACCGGCGTTGCCGCCGGCCGGGCTGACGGTCGTGCCGTGGCGTTCCTCGCCCTGCGGGGTGAGGCCGCCGACGCCGCCGAGCGTGACCGCGGCGACGGAGAAGGCTCCGGCGGCGGCGAAGACCAGTCGGCGGCCGCGCGCGGCGGGGCGGACGGCTGCCGCGGCCGGCTGCGGCCGGGCCCCGTGGTCCGGTCCGACGGCGGGCTCGGGGCGGGCGGCGCGCCGGCCCATCAGCGGCCGCAGGACCGCGCCGCGGCCGAAGGCCCGCGGGTCGACCCCGGGCACCGGCGTGTCGGCGCCGAGCGCGCCCGCGCCGAAGGAGGCCCCGGCGCCGCGGCCGAAGGAGCCGCCGTCGAGCCGGCTGCCGCCGAGCGTGCCGGTGGCGGCGACGCCGCCGCCCGGCAGGTCGTCGTCGTCATCGTGGTGGGCCCGCCCGGACCGCCAGTCGCCGTCCGCCGGGCCGTCCTCGGGGAGGTTGCCGACGGCCATCAGCCGGGCCATCAGCGCGGAGGACGGGCCGGGCGTCCCGGTGCGGGTCAGCAGGTGCTTCACGGAGCGGCCCTCGTCGACCTCGGCGAGGCACTGCGGGCAGGTCGCCAGGTGCGCCTGGACGCGGTCGCGCGAGTCGTGGCCGAGCTCGCCGTCCAGGAAGGCGGAGAGGCGCTCGCCGAGGTGGTGCTCCTCGGCGGCGGGTTCGGCGGGCCGTACGGGCAGCGCGTGCAGCGCCGTGTCGGCGGGCAGCGCCAGCGCGGGCAGCACGGGCTCACCCGGTTCGTCGGTACCGCGACGCCCCGGCAGGGCCCAGCTCCGCCGGGTCGAGGACCGGCCGGACGTGTCCGAACGGTCCGAGCCGGACCGGCTGGTTCCGCTCACGATCGCCTCCGTCCGCGCCCACCGGGCGCGACGGCGGCCTCGACCGCGCCGACACCGACCGGCACCGGCTCCTCCGAGCCGCCGCGGCGCTCACGGCCGGGGGCCGAGCCGGGGGCACGGTGCTTGAGCGCGGCGCGCAGGTGCGAGCGGCCGCGGTGGATGCGGCTGCGGACGGTACCGAGCTTGACGCCCAGCGTGGCGGCGATCTCCTCGTACGACAGGCCCTCGATGTCGCAGAGCACCACGGCCGCGCGGAACTCCGGGGCGAGGGTGTCCAGGGCCTGCTGCACGTCGGCGTCGAAGTGGGTGTCGCTGAAGTGCTGGGCCGGGCTGGGCTCGCGGGAGGCGAGCCGCTCGGCCGCGTCCTCGCCGAGCGCGTCGAAGCGGATGCGCTGGCGCCGGCGGACCATGTCCAGGAAGAGGTTGGTGGTGATCCGGTGCAGCCAGCCCTCGAACGTGCCGGGGGTGTAGGTGGACAGCGAACGGAACACCCGGACGAAGACCTCCTGGGTGAGGTCCTCGGCGTCGTGCTGGTTGCCCGTCAGACGGTAGGCGAGCCGGTAGACGCGGGCGCTGTGCGCCTCGACGATCTCCTCCCAGGAGGGCGGAGTCCAGGTCTGCGCGTCGGGGCCCTCGGCGAACGTCGCGAGGGCGGGGGCCTCGGTGGTACCGGCGGCCGGCGTCGCGGCGGCGGGCTGGTCCAGGTCGGAATGCGCAGGCTGGTTCATCACGGGCTTCGGCGTACGGGCCGACGCGGTGCCGCGGGAGTGCCGCCGCACGGGCACGTCTCCCTCGGCCACACCTCCTCGGTCGGCTCTTCTGCCCAGCAGGGCCACCACCATATCCACCTCACCCGTCAAGCCCGGATAAAAGTGCCCGGGAGGTCTCCCGCACCCGGTCCGACATGACAACGGCCCGCCCCCGTACGCGGTTCCCGGTCGGCCAGTAATCTGTGGCAGGAAATATCGACATCCCCCGGCACCGGGCCGCCACCCGGGGCTCCGAAAGAGGCAGCCATCAGCGAGTTCGGGCCCGCGCGCGCGGCCCTCGCCGACACCTACGTGGGCGAGGACGCGGTGCTGACCTACGCCCGGGCGCAGTCCGCGCGGACCGGCATACGCGCGATCGGGCCGAGCGGCGGGGCGTGCCTGCGGCTGCTGGCCGCCGCGCTGGACGCCAAGGCGGTCGCCGAGATCGGCACCGGCACCGGGGTGTCCGGGGTCTACCTGCTGCGCGGCATGCGGCCGGACGGCGTGCTCACCACCGTGGACTCGGAGCCGGTGCGCCAGCAGCTGGCCCGCGAGGCGTACCAGGCGGCCGGGTTCGCGGCCAACCGCTCGCGGTTCATACCGGGCCGGGCGCTGGACGTGCTGCCCCGGCTCGCCGACGGCCAGTACGACCTGGTGTTCTGCGACGGCGACCCGGCCGAGTCCCGCGAGTACCTGCTGGAGTCGCTGCGGCTGCTGCGGCCGGGCGGCATGGTCTGCTTCGAGGGGGTCTTCCAGGAGGGCCGACTGGCCGAGCCGGAGCTGCAGGACCCGCAGACCGGCGCGGTCCGGGACCTGGTCCGGGACGTCCGGGAGAGCGAGGCGCTGCTGCCGGCGCTGCTGCCGGTCTCGGACGGGCTGCTCTGCGCCGTCAAGCGCTAGGGGCCGCCCCGGGGGCCCTGCCGGGGCCGCCGGGAAACGCACGGGCCCGGGCCGACATGACGTCGTGCCCGGGCCCGGCAGCGCATCTCCAGGAGATGGCGAGCACCTGCTGCGGTCAGCCGCAGGCCTTCTTCAGGGCCTCGCCGAGGGCGTCGGCCTCGTCAGGCGTGAGCTCCACCACGAGGCGTCCGCCGCCTTCGAGCGGAACGCGCATGATGATGCCCCGCCCCTCTTTGGTGACTTCGAGCGGGCCGTCACCCGTCCGCGGCTTCATGGCCGCCATGCTCGTTCCCCTTCCTGCAACCGCTCAGCTACGCACCGGCAGTCCGTCCACCGCCGGTATCGAACGCATTGATCGGAAGCCATTATCCCGCATGCCACGGGCTGATGACCAACATCACTCTCGGTGCAACCTCGGCCGGACCGCCCCCAACCGCCGCAATTCACGTCATAAGCCCCGGCGTGGCGGCAGTGCGGACGCCACCGGAAGGTGCGATACCTCACACTCCCCAGGCCACCGCGTGCTCCGGCATCCTGGCACACGACACCGACACCACGACGATCACCCAGGGAGCCCTCGCCCATGTCCGATTCCGTGCTGTACGAGCTGGACGGCGGCCTGGCCGTCATCACCATCAACCGCCCGGAGGCGATGAACGCCCTCGACGTGGCCACCAAGGTGGCGCTGCGCGACACCGTGACCGCCGCCGCCGAGGACCCGGCGGTGCGGGCCGTCCTGCTGACCGGGGCGGGCGAGCGCGCGTTCTGCGTCGGACAGGACCTGAACGAGCACCTGACGATGCTGAAGCGGGCCGACGAGACCGGCGAGGGCGCGCTGCGGACCGTCGCCGAGCACTACAACCCGCTGACCCGGGCCCTGGCCGGGATGCGCAAGCCGACCGTCGCCGCGGTCGGCGGGGTGGCGGCCGGCGCGGGTGCCTCGCTCGCCTTCGCCTGCGACTTCCGGATCCTGTCCGACCGGGCCGGCTTCAACACCGCCTTCGCCGGGATCGGCCTGACCGCCGACTCGGGCGCGTCCTGGACGCTGCCCCGCCTGGTCGGGCACGCCAAGGCCACCGAGCTGCTGATGCTGCCCCGGACGGTGAAGGCCACCGAGGCGATGGAGCTGGGCCTGGCCACCAAGGTGGTGCCGGCCGACGAACTCGCCGCCACCGCCCGGGTCTTCGCCCGCGAGCTGGCCGAGGGTCCGACGGTCGCGTACGGCGCCATCAAGGAGTCGCTGGCGTACGGCGCTTCGCACTCGCTGTCCGAACTCCTCGACAAGGAGGACGAGCTGCAGACCCTGGCCGGCGAGAGCGAGGACCACCGGATCGCGGTGCGCGCCTTCATCGCCAAGGAGAAGCCGAAGTACGTGGGCCGCTAGCGAGCGGCCACCGGGGAACGGCCGCCGGGAACGGGCCCTCCGGGGCCGGGCCGCCGGGCGGGCGGCGGGCTCAGCCCTTCGCCCCGGTGCGGACGTGGCAGTCCGCCAGGTGGTCGTCCACCAGGCCGCAGGCCTGCATCAGGGCGTAGGCGGTGGTCGGGCCGACGAAGCGGAAACCCGCCTTCTTCAGCGCCTTCGCCAGCGCCGTCGACTCGGGCGTGACGGCCGGCACCTCGCTCATCCGGCGGGGGGCCGGCCGGCCCGGCTCCGGGGCGAAACCCCAGATCAGCGCGTCCAGCCCACCCTCCAGGTCACGGGCGACCCGCGCGTTGGCGATCGCCGCCGCGATCTTGGCCCGGTTGCGGATGATGCCCGCGTCGGCGAGCAGCCGCTCCTCGTCGGCCTCGCCGAACTCGGCGACCTTGCCGATCTCGAACCCGGCGAACGCGGCCCGGAAGCCCTCGCGGCGGCGCAGGATGGTCAGCCAGGACAGGCCGGACTGGAAGGCCTCCAGGCAGACCCGCTCGAACAGGGCGTCGTCGCCGTGCACCGGCCGGCCCCACTCGGTGTCGTGGTAGACCCGGTAGTCGTCGGTGGAGTCACCCCAGGCGCAGCGGAGCAGCCCGTCCGCGCCGAGCACCGAACCGTCGACCGGTCCGGTCACTGGTCGTTCACCGGCTTCGCGTCCTCGGGGGCCCGGGCCGGCTCCCCGGACGACGACTTGGTGAGGGCGACGGTCGGCTCGACGACCTTGGCGAACTGCTCCAGGCCGGGCAGCGGTTCGGCCGCCGGGTCGGGGCCGGTGGTCGCCTCGACCGCGCCGCGCAGGTGGGCCGCGGCCTCCAGCTCGGCGATCCGCGCGTCGCGGTAGGCCAGTTCGGCGCCCAGACGGTCCAGGACGTCGTCCACCTCGTCCATCCGGTAGCCGCGCAGCGCCATCGGCAGGCGCAGTTCGTCCACGTCCGCCTTGCCCAGCGGGCGGTCCTGCGGGAGCCGTGCGGAGATGCGGTCCGGTACCGCCTCCGGCATCGAGCCGCCCCCGCCGAGCGCCACCAGGGCGGCGCCGCCGACCACCACGGCCATGGCGACCACGATCACCCAGAACACGAGCTGTCCTCCCGAACTCCCGGTCGGCCTTCGTCGAGGTGCCAGGGAACCAGACTGATCATGACAGCATGGTCCCTTAGTGAGGCCGGGGGCCATCATCGCACCCGCAGGAGCTCTGGAGGAGACATCGGTGGCACTGCGCCTGGGACCGCGGGAATTCGGTGACGACGAACTGGTGATCATGGCGATCGTCAACCGGACGCCGGACTCGTTCTTCGACAAGGGCGCGACCTTCGCCGACGAGGCCGCGTTCGCGGCCGCCGACCGGGCGATGGCCGAGGGTGCGGCGATCCTGGACATCGGCGGGGTCAAGGCCGGGCCGGGCGACGAGGTCACGGTCGAGGAGGAGCTGCGGCGCACCGTGCCCTTCGTGGCCGAGCTGCGCAAGCGCCACCCCGACGCGGTGATCAGCGTGGACACCTGGCGGCACGAGGTCGGCGAGGCGGTCTGCGAGGTGGGCGCCGACCTGCTGAACGACGCCTGGGGCGGGGTCGACCCGAAGCTCGCCGAGGTGGCCGCCCGCCACGACGTCGGACTGGTCTGCACCCACGCGGGCGGCGCCGAGCCGCGCACCCGTCCGCACCGGGCCGGGTACGAGGACGTGATGGCGGACATCCTGCGGGTGACCGTGGGGCTGGCCGAGCGCGCCGTGGAGCTGGGCGTGCGGCGCGACGCGGTGATCATCGACCCGGGGCACGACTTCGGCAAGAACACCCGGCACTCGCTGGAGGCCACCCGGCGGCTGCCGGAGATGACCGCGACCGGCTTCCCGGTGCTGGTCTCGCTGTCCAACAAGGACTTCGTCGGCGAGACCCTGGACAAGCCGGTGGACGAGCGGCTGCTCGGCACGCTGGCGACGACGGCGGTCTCGGCCTGGCTGGGCGCGCAGGTCTACCGGGTGCACCAGGTCGCGGAGACCCGCCAGGTGCTGGACATGGTCGCCTCGATCCGGGGCACCCGCCCCCCGGCGGTCGCCCGCCGGGGGCTGGCGTAGGGCCCCAGGGGACTCGGCGGCGCCCCTTCGGCTCGCTCGCGGGCCCGCTCGCGCCGGATCCCGTCAGATCTCGTTCACGGGCCGGCGGGCGTCGGCGAGGATCTTCATGACCTCGTCGACCTCGTCGGTGATGTGGAACAGCTCCAGGTCGTGCGGGGCCGCCTTGCCCTGCGCGACCAGGGTGTTCTTCAGCCACTCGAAGAGGCCGCCCCAGTACGCGGTGCCGTAGAGGATCACCGGGAAGCGGGTGACCTTCTTCGTCTGCACCAGGGTGAGCGCCTCGAACAGCTCGTCCAGGGTGCCGAGGCCGCCGGGCAGGACCACGAAGCCCTGCGCGTACTTCACGAACATCGTCTTGCGGACGAAGAAGTAACGGAAGTTCAGCCCGAGGTCGACGAACTCGTTGAGGCCCTGCTCGAAGGGCAGCTCGATGCCGAGCCCGACGCTGAGGCCGCCGGCCTCGGAGGCGCCGCGGTTGGCGGCCTCCATCGCGCCCGGGCCGCCACCGGTGATCACCGCGTAGCCGGCCTCGGCGAGGGCCCGGCCGATGGCCATGCCGGCCTCGTACTCGGGCGAGTCCGCCGGGGTCCGGGCGGAGCCGAAGACGCTGATCGCGGGCGGGAGTTCGGCGAGGGCGCCGAAGCCCTCGACGAACTCGGAGGTGATCCGCAGCACCCGCCACGGGTCGGTGTGCAGCCAGTCGGTCGGCCCGGTGGTGTCCAGCAGGCGCTGGTCCGTGGTGCTCGTGCCGACCTGGTCCCGGCGCACCAGCACCGGGCCCTTCTGCTTCTCGGGCCAGGCCTTCTTCTTCCGCGGCACGCCGACCTGCTCGGGGCCGTGTCCGTACTGCTTTTCGTCTCCTGTGCCTGTCATGACGAAACCCTACGCCCGCCTTCCCCCGTTTTCAGGCAACGGGGGAAGGTCGGTTGGGCAACCGGAAGATGGCGTTCGACCGTTGATCGGATCGGCTGCCCGGGAACGGGGCTCAGTCGGTCAGCCAGGCGCGCAGGCACTCCTCGGTCTCCGCGATGGCGCTCAGCGAGCAGTGCTCCTCCCGCTTGTGCGCGAGGTTCGGGTCGCCGGGGCCGTAGTTGACCGCCGGGACGCCCAGCGCGCTGAACCGGGCGACGTCCGTCCAGCCGAACTTGGCCCGGGCCTGGCCGCCGGTGGCCGCCAGGAAGGCCTGCGCGGCCGGCTGGGAGAGGCCGGGCAGGGCGCCCGGGGCGAAGTCGGTGACGGTCAGCTCGAAGCCGTCGAAGACCTCGCGCACGTGCTTCTCCGCGTCCGCCTCGCTGCGGTCCGGCGCGTAGCGGAAGTTGACCGTGACGACGCACTCGTCCGGGATGACGTTGCCGGCCACGCCGCCGTCGATCCGGACCGCGTTCAGGCCCTCGCGGTACTCCAGGCCGTCGATCTCCACCCGGCGCGGCTGGTACTGCGCGAGCCGGGTGAGCACCTCGGCGGCGCGGTGGATGGCGTTGTCGCCGAGCCAGCTGCGGGCCGCGTGGGCGCGCACGCCGGTGAGCCGGATCTGCGCCCGCAGGGTGCCCTGGCAGCCGCCCTCGACCATGGCGCCGCTGGGCTCCATCAGCACCGCGAAGTCCGCGGCCAGCCACTCCGGACGGTCCTTGGCGAGGTGGCCGAGGCCGTTGCGGTGGGCCTCCACCTCCTCGCAGTCGTAGAACACGAAGGTGAGGTCGCGGTTGGGCTCGGGCAGGGTGGCGGCGAGCCGCAGCTGGACGGCCACGCCGGACTTCATGTCCGAGGTGCCGCAGCCGTAGAGCAGGTCGCCCTCGACGTACGAGGGCAGGTTGTCGGCGATCGGCACGGTGTCCAGGTGGCCGGCCAGGACGACGCGCTCGGCCCGGCCCAGGTTCGTCCGCGCGACCACGTTGTTGCCGTACCGGTCCACGGTGAGGTGCGGGTAGCCGCGCAGGGCGGCCTCCACGGCGTCGGCGAGCGCCTGCTCGTCGCCGCTCACCGACGGGAAGTCGACGAGCCGGGCGGTCAGCGTGCCGCCGTCGAGGGTGAGGTCCAGGGGCGTCGGGTTCGGGCTGCTCATGGCGCCAGCCTAGTCCGCGCCCCGTGCGCGCTGCGTGGTCGCCCCGTGACACCGGTGCGACGCCTCCGCGACACCGGGGAGACACGTTCTGTGACACGGATGGGACTCGGTTCGGCAACCGGGGGGCGCCGCACATCCGTCCGAGTGGGTACGGTGTCGGATCAAGGAGCAGGCGCGAGAGGGGCGACGGTGGCCAGGAAGAGGAGCAGCGAGGAGCTGGGCGACGAGACGGCGCCCGCCCGCCGCCGCGGGCCGCTGCGCGCGCTGCTGTTGGTGATCGTCGGACTGCTGGGCCTCGCGCTGGTCGCGGGCCTGGCCGTGGTCGGCATCTGGTGGTTCGGCTTCAAGCCGGGCGAGTCCGAGGGCTGCACGGTGAAGACCGCGGCCGGCAACGGCACCCTGGAGCTGCCGCAGGCCGCCAACGCCGCGACGATCGCCGCGGTGGCGCGCTCGCGCGGGCTGCCGGACCGGGCGACCGCGATCTCGCTGGCGACCGCCATGCAGGAGTCGAAGCTGCGCAACCTCGCGGGCGGCGACCGGGACTCGATCGGCCTCTTCCAGCAGCGGCCCTCGATGGGCTGGGGCACCCCGGAGCAGATCGCGGACCCGGTGTACGCGACGAACAAGTTCCTGGACGGCCTGGTCAAGGTCCCGGGCTACACCCGGCTGCCGCTGACCGACGCCGCGCAGGCGGTGCAGAAGAGCGGCTACCCGCAGGCCTACGCCAAGCACGAGACCAAGGCGACCCTGCTCACCTCGGCGCTGGCCGGCCGCGAGCCCGCCTCGTTCTCCTGCATCGTGCACGACTACGCCAAGCCGGACCCGGGTGACTCCTCCTCCCCGACCGCCACCGCCTCCGCCACCCCGGCCGCGGCGCCGGACCGGGCCCAGGTGCTGTCCGACCGGGTGCGTCGGGAGTTCGGCCGCACCGTCACCCCGGCCACCGGGTACGCCTCCACCATCAAGGGCGCCGAGAACGCGGTGGCGCTGACCCCGGACCCGGCCACCGCCGCGCTGACCTCCTCCGCGGACGCCGGCGCCGACGGCGGGGTGAGCGCCGAGCGGGCGAGCGGCTGGGAGGTGGCCCACTGGGCGGTCGCCCAGGCCCAGCAGCTGGGCATCGCGACGGTCGCCTACGACGGGAAGATCTGGCGCAAGAGCAAGTCGGAGGACGGCTGGCAGCCGCAGCCGTCGGGCACCTCGACCAAGCTCGTCCAGGTCACCATGGCGGCACCCGACAAGGGCTGACGCACAGACGTACGGGTTGCCGCCGGACGGGTGATTCCGGTCAACCCCGGTGGACCGGCGGCGCGTTCCGCTCCCCCGGCCGGAGAACCGTCACTCCCCTTGGCCGGGCCGGTTCCACGGCCTCCGGCGGGACCCGGACGTCGTCTCCACTGCGGTCGTACGATCCGATGGTCGGTCAGGACCTTTCCTTGCAGCGACCGAAACCTTCTGGCTTCTCAAGCGGTAACAACCTCGTCCGCCCGGTCGTCCACGCCCGGTCCCAGGGGCGGACGGGACGGACCCAGACCCCTTCGAGGAGCCCCATGTCTCACCCCCTCACGCGCCGGATCGCCCAGGCCGCGCTCGTCGTGGCGGCCGGAGCGACCCCGCTGGTCGCGGCCGGCTCCGCGTCCGCCCTGGGCGGGGACGCCCTGCTGCCCAAGAGTGACCTCGCGGCACCGCTGGGCCAGCTGACCAACACCGACACCGGTTCCACCCTGCAGCACACCACCCACCAGCTGGGCCAGGCCGCCGGCACCACCGGTGCGGCCACCGTCGCCGCGGGCGTACCGGCCTCCGCCGACGCCGCCGGCAACATCGTCGCCCAGCAGCTCCCCGAGGCGAACGAGAAGGCCAGTTCGCTGACCGCGCCGGTCGACCAGACCGCCGCCACCACCGGCCAGCTCTCCGCCGTCACCCCGAAGGTCGCCTCGGCCCTGGCCGGCAAGCTCGGCGAGGCCGTCACGGGCAGGAGCGCGGCCACCCGCAGCGCCGACGCCGGCGCCGGCCCGGTCGGCGGACTCTCCCAGGCGGGCTCCGTCGCGCAGGCCCTGCCGGGCGCCGGCAAGCTCTCCGGGGCCGTCCCCGGCACCAACGCCGTCACCGACGCGCTGCCGCTGGGCTCGGTGGAGCGCGCGCTGCCGCTCGGCTCGGTGCAGCACGCCCTGCCGGCCGACCTCCCGGGCGCCGACGTCCTGGGCCTGGCCGAGCACGGTTCGGCCAACCGCCTCGGCGGCGCCGACCTCGGCCCGAACAACCCGCTGTCCGGCCTCACCGGCGCGCTCGGCCCGCTGGGCGGGCTGCTGAACGGTGTGAACGGCGGCAGCATCAGCGGCCTGCCGCTGTAGTCCGGACGCTGTAGTCAGGACGCGGTGCCCGGACGCGGTAGCCCGCGTGCGGTGGTCCCGATGCCGAAGGGCCGGTGTTCCGAGGAGGAACACCGGCCCTTCGCGCGTGCGTGCTGCGTGCTGCGTGCGCTCAGCGCGCCGCGTTCAGCCGCTCCACGGCCGCGGCGACCCGCTCGTCGGTCGCGGTGAACGCGACCCGGACGAAGCGCTCGCCGGCCGGACCGTAGAAGTCGCCGGGCGCCACCAGGATGCCCAGCTGCGCCAGCTCGGCCACGGTCTCCCAGCACGGGCGGTCCTGGGTCGCCCACAGGTAGAGGCTCGCCTCGGAGTGCTCGATCCGGAAGCCGTAGGCCTCCAGCGCCGCCCGCAGCGCCGAGCGCCGGGCCGCGTACCGCTCGCGCTGCTCGGCCACGTGCGCGTCGTCCGCGAGCGCGGCGACCGTCGCGGCCTGGACCGGCGCGGGCACGATCATGCCGCCGTGCTTGCGCACCTCCAGCAGCTCCTTGACCACCACCGGGTCGCCCGCGACGAAGGAGGCGCGGTAACCGGCCAGGTTGGAGCGCTTGGAGAGGGAGTGGACGGCCAGCAGTCCCTCGTGGTCGCCGCCGCACACCTCCGGGTGCAGGACGGAGACCGGGTCGGCCTCCCAGCCCAGCTCCAGGTAGCACTCGTCGCTGACCAGCAGCGCCCGGTGCTCGCGGGCCCACTCGACGGCGCGGCGCAGCTCGTCCGCGCCCAGCACC
This sequence comes from Kitasatospora sp. NPDC101447, assembly GCF_044767225.1. Lineage (NCBI taxonomy): Bacteria > Bacillati > Actinomycetota > Actinomycetes > Kitasatosporales > Streptomycetaceae > Kitasatospora > Kitasatospora sp. NPDC101447. The sequence continues at coordinate 86,974 of NZ_JBIWNL010000004.1, read as the reverse complement.
CGGCCGGTCGGGTTGGACGGCGAGTTCACCCAGAGCAGGCGCACCCGGGAGCCGTCCAGCTCGTCCACCGAGTCGTACTCGACGGGCTCGGCGCCGCACAGCCGCGCGCCCACCTCGTACGTGGGGTAGGCCAGGCGCGGGTAGGCGACCTGGTCGCCGGGGCCGAGGCCCAGCTGGGTCGGCAGCCAGGCCACCAGCTCCTTGGAGCCGACGGTCGGCAGGACGGCCTGCGGGCCGATCCCGGCGCCGAGGCGGCGGTGCAGCCAGCCGGCGATCGCCTCGCGCAGCTCCAGCGGCCCCCAGACGGTCGGGTAGCCGGGCGTGTCGGTGTGCGCGGCCAGCGCCTTCTGGATCAGCTCGGGGACCGGGTCCACCGGGGTGCCGACCGAGAAGTCGCAGAGGCCGCCCGGGTGCGCCAGGGCGGTGGTCTTGTACGGCTCCAGCTTGTCCCAGGGGAAGACCGGCAGGAGGTCGGAAACGCGGCGCGCCGCCCCCGGGTGGCCCGGGAACGGCGCGCGCGTGCTGTCGTTGCTCACAGCTTCGTTGCCACCGATCGTCAGTGGTCGGCGTTCTGCGGCGGCAGAGCGGCGATGAACGGGTGGTCACGCTCGATCAGGCCCAGCTTCGAGGCACCACCGGGCGAACCCAGGTCGTCGAAGAACTCGACGTTCGCCTTGTAGTAGTCCTTCCACTCCTCCGGAGTGTCGTCCTCGTAGAAGATCGCCTCGACCGGGCAGACCGGCTCGCAAGCGCCACAGTCGACACACTCATCCGGGTGGATGTAGAGCGATCGCTCGCCCTCGTAGATGCAGTCAACCGGGCACTCTTCGATGCACGCCTTGTCCTTCACGTCGACACAAGGCTGCGCGATGACGTAGGTCACGCTGTCGTTCCTCCTCGGAAGGGCCTGGTGGCCCGTTCTGTTCTGCTCGCGTGCGCGGTGAGCGCGGCGTCGTCGATGCCCGCCCCTAGTATCGCGGGTCGGAGACCGCAAATGCACAGGAGGTGGCCACATGGCGACGGGCAACCCGGTCGACAGCCGTCCGGAGGTCCGGATAGATCGCTCTGACGTGGGACGACGCGTGTCCGTCCGACGCCTCGCCGAGTTCGTGGACGACCGTCCGGTGTTCCGGGATTCGATCGGCGTGCTCACATCGTGGGACGATCATGGGTTGACGGTCGTGCCGCGCTCGGGGGATCCGGTCTTCTTGCCGGAGAAACTGCTGGTCGCGGGCAAGGTCGTGCCGCCGTTTCCCGTCCGGCGCGCCCCGCTGCCGGTCGCCGCGCCGGTCGAGCTGCAGCGGATCGCGGGGCGCGGCTGGCCGGCCGTCGAACAGGAGCCGCTCGGCGAGTGGACGCTGCGCGCCTCGGCCGGGTTCACCCGGCGGGCCAACTCCGTCCAGGCCCTCGGGGACCCGGGGCTGCCGCTGCCGGAGGCCCTGGCCGCCGTCCGGGCCTGGTACGCCGAGCGCGGGCTTCCCTCCTACATCGAGGTGATCACCCCCGGGTCGCCGGAGGAGCTGCGGACGGAACTCGACCGGCTGGGCGCCGGGTACGCGCCGACCCTGGTCCGCACCAGCCCGCTGGCCGGGCTCGCGCGGGCCGGCGGCGGGCAGGACCGGGTGCGGCTGTCCCGGACGGCCGACGAGGCGTGGCTGTCGCTGTACCGGCGGGTCGGCGACGACCGGGAGGTCGAGGAGGCGGCGCGGCGGGTGCTGCACGGCGGGCCGTCGGTCTGGTTCGCCACCGTGCCGGGAGCGCCCGGGCAGCCGCCGCTGGCGATCGGACGCTGTGTCATCGAAGGGGCCTGGGCCTGCTTCGGCGCGATCGAGGTGCAGCCGTACGCGCGGCGGGCCGGGCTGGCGACGGCGGTCATGGCGGTGCTCGCCTCGCGGGCCGCCGAGGAGGGCGCGACCGGCGGGTACCTGCAGGTCGAGGCGGAGAACGCGGGGGCGATCGCGCTCTATGACGGACTCGGCTTCACGACCAGTCACACTTACCACTACGCCCTCCTTCCCCAGGGGTAGCGCTCGGGCCGATCCGTCGGCTTGTCTGTCCCCCGCCCCGTCCGCCGGTCGTCTTGTCCGTCCGTCGCCTTGCCCGTCCGTCGCCTTGTCCGTCCGCCGTACGAAAGCCGTCGCCGTCACCGTGACCGAGCAGAGCAGAGACCGCTTCCGGACCGCCGCCCGCTCCGAGCAGCCCGACCCGGTGCTGCTCTGCCTGCTCGCCGCCGCCGAGCACCGGCCGGCGCTCGACCCGGGCGATCCCGGCGAGCCGCCGGGCGTGGACGCCCTGCTCGCCGCCTGCGAGGCCGCGCTGGACCGGCACGCGGCCGCCGTCCGGCTGGCCGTCGCCGAGCGCGCGCCCGCCGGGCCCGAGGAGACCGCCGCCCTGCTCGCGGCCGTCCTCGGCGGGCGGGAGCGGTTCCACGGGCGGCAGGCGGACTACCGACGGCTGGAGTCCTCCCTGCTGCCGGAGGTGCTGCGGCGGCGGCGCGGGCTGCCGATCATGCTCTCGCTGGTGTGGATGGCGGTCGGGCGGCGGGCCGGGCTCACCGTCCACGGCATCGCGCTGCCCGGCCACTTCGTGGTCGCCGTCGGCGGGCCGGCCGACGGCGGCGACTACGTCCTGGCCGACCCGTTCCACGGCGGGCGGCTGCTCGACCCCGGGGACGTCGAGGACCTGGTCGCCGCCGCCGGGCACGAGTTCACTCCCGACCTGCTCACTCCGGCCCAGCCCCTGGACATCGTGCTGCGCGTGCTCGGCAACATCCGCGTCTGGGCCTCCGACCGCCCCGAGCAGGCCCGCACCCAGCTCTGGGCCACCGAACTCGCCCTGCTGCTGCCCCGCCACCCCGCCCAGCTCCGGCTGGAGCGGGCCGAACTCCTCGTCCGCACCGGGGACTTCCTCGGCGGCTCGGCGGAGATGGACGCGTACGCGCAGATCCTGGACGCCTTCGACCCGGACGGCGCCGCCAAGGTCCGGCAGGAGGCGCGGGCGGCCCGGCACCGGCTGAACTGAGCTCCGGCCGGAGCTACAGCCAGCCCTTCTCGCGGGCGATCCGGACCGCCTCGGTGCGGTTGCGGGCCTCGGTCTTCTGGATCGCCATCGACAGGTAGTTGCGCACCGTGCCCTCGGACAGGTGCAGCCGCCTGGCGATGTCCGCGTTCACCGCGCCGTCGGCGGCCGCGCCCAGGACGTCCCGCTCGCGCGGGGTCAGCGGGTTGGCGCCCTCCGCCAGCGCGGCCGCCGCCAGCGCCGGGTCGATCACCCGCTCGCCGCGCAGCACCCGGCGGATCGCCTCGGCCAGCTCGGCGGCCGGCGCGTCCTTCACCAGGAACGCGTCGGCGCCCGACTCCATCGCCCGGCGCAGGTAGCCGGGGCGGCCGAAGGTGGTCGCGATGACCACCTTGGTGTGCGGCGCCTGCCGGCGCAGCTCGGCGGCCGCCTCGATGCCCGTCATCCCCGGCATCTCGATGTCCAGCACGGCGACCCGCACGTCGTTCGCCAGCACCGCCGCCACCACCTCGTCACCGCGCCCGACCTGCGCGACGACGTCGATGTCCCCTTCGAGGCCCAGCAGCGCGGCCAGGGCCTCCCGGACCATCCCCTGGTCCTCGGCCAGCAGTACGCGGATCGAGGCCCCGTTCTCAGTGTCGTCCATGGCCATGACCTTAGGGGGCGGGCCGGAGCGCCGGGCGGGCAGGCGGCCGGGGGGCAGGCGGCCCGAGCGGGCAGACGGGCCGAGCAGGGCGGGCTGCCAACGGACTTGAGTCTCCGGTAGGGGGAGAGTCCACAGTGGTGCCCATGGACGGCAGCTCCCCGGACGACGGCATCCGGTACTCGATCGGCGACCTCGCCCGGCGCACCGGGCTCACGGTCAAGACCATCCGGTTCTACGCCGACACCGGCCTCGTGCCGCCCACCGACCGCACCTCCGCCGGCTACCGGCGCTACGACGTCCACGCGCTCGCCCGGCTGGACCTCGTCCGCACCCTGCGCGAGCTCGGCCTCGACCTGCCCGCGATCCGCCGGGTGCTGGAGCGGGAGACCCCGCTGCACGAGGTCGCCGCCGCGCACGCCGAGGCGCTCCAGGTGCAGATCCGCACCCTGCGGCTGCGCCGGGCGGTGCTGCTCGCGGTCGCCCAACGTGACTCCACCCCAGAGGAGATGAAACTCATGCACAAGCTCGCCGCACTCTCCGACGCCGAACGCCGGCGCCTCGTCCACGACTTCATCGACGAGGCCTTCGGCGGCCTCGACGCCAACCCCGAGTTCGTCGCCATGATGCGCTCCGCCATGCCCGAACTGCCGGACGAACCGCGGCCGGAGCAGGTCGAGGCCTGGGTCGAGCTGGGCGAACTCGTCCAGGACCCGGACTTCCGCGCAGCGGTGCGCCGGATGGCCGAGCGCCAGGCCGCGGAGCGGGCGGACGGGGACCGCGGCGGCCTGCACACCGAACTCACCGCGACCGTACGGTCCTCGGTGGGCACGGCCCTGGCGGACGGCATCGCCCCCGCCTCCCCCGCCGCCGACCCCGTCGTCGACTCCCTCACCGCCGCCTACGCCGAGGCCTTCGGCCGCCCCGACGACGCCGACCTCCGGCGGTGGCTGCTCGACCGCCTCGGGATCGCCGACGACCCGCGCGCCGAGCGCTACTGGCACCTGCTGGCGACCGTCAACGGCTGGCCCGCCCCGGAGAGCCTGCGGGAGGTGTTCGAGTGGTTCGGCGAGGCCCTGCGGGCCAGACTGTCGGGATGCTGAGCCTGGAACCCCTCCACCCGGACCACGCCGAAGCCCTGCTGGCCTTCGAACGCACCAACCGCGCGTACTTCGCCCGCAGCGTCCCCGACCGTGGGGACGACTACTTCGCCGACTTCCCGAGCCGGCACGCCGCGCTGCTCGCCGAACAGGGCGCGGGCACCTGCCGGTTCCACGTGATCCGGGACGCGGACGGCGCGCTCGTCGGCCGCGTCAACCTGGTCGACATCGCCGACGGCACCGCCGAACTCGGCTACCGGGTCGCCGAAGCCGCCGCCGGCCGGGGGATCGCCTCCGCCGCGGTCGCCGAGGTCTGCCGACTCGCGGCCGGCCCCTACGGCCTGCGCTCCCTGACGGCGGGCACCTCCGTCGACAACGCCGCCTCGCAGGCCGTGCTCGTCCGCAACGGCTTCCGGTTCGGACACCGGTACCTGCTCGGCGGCCTCCCGGCCCTCGCCTACCGCCGCGACCTGGACGACCTGATCCCGGCGCACTGACCGGAGCGGCCGGGCTGCCCGGGAACGGGACCGGGACCGGGACCGGTCAGAGCCAGCGCAGGGCGGCCTCGACGCTGTCCGCGCCGCTGGTGTTGAAGGCGATGGCGGACCCAGGCGCGTGGCGGCGGACGAGGTTGACGACGAGTTCGAAGAACGGGAGGGCCGGCTCGGGCTTGCGGATGCCGCCGCCGATGACGACGACGTCCCACCCGTGCCCGTCGAGCGCCGCGACGATCGCGGGCTCGGCGGTCGCGTCGGGGGCGACCAGGGTCATCGCGGCATCGATGCCGTGATCGGCGAAGCGGGCGAGTTCGGCGTCGAGGACGGCCCGCACGGCGTCGCCGTCCATGCCGGGGACGCTGTGCGGGTCGAAACCGAGAACGAGGACGGTGGGCATGCCCGGTAGGACGATCAGGCCGCCTCGCCGGGTTCCCCGCGCAGGAAACGGGCGGCGTCGGCCAAGGTGAGCTTGGGGTCGGTCCAGGAGCAGACCTCCAGCCGGGAGAGCCGCCCGTCCTCGGCGAAGAGGAGGACCTCGCCGTCCTCGCCGAGGTCCGTCTCGGCCGCGATCTCCGGACGGGCCGCCGGGTCGGGGCCGGTGAAGTGGACGGTGCAGCCGCAGGCGCAGCGGGCCCGGATGCGCAGGTACGGGACCTGGGCGCGCAGCGGGTGGCCGTCGGGCAGGAGGACGTCGAGGGTGTGGCGGACGTCGGCGGGGAGCTGGTTCATCGGCGGCGCAATCGCGTGGTGAGGGCGGACAGTTCTTCGACACGGAGGAGGTGGGCGAGGAGCAGGTAGACGACGGCGAGGGCGGCGCCGGCGGGCAGCAGGCCGTAGCGGGCGGTCCACCAGGCGGCGGCCGCGGCCGGGAGGGCAGCGGCGAGCAGCTTGAGGTGGGCGCCCAGCACGCGCAGCGGGCCGAGACGCCGGCGCAGCAGCAGCTGGGCCGCCACGCAGGTGAGCAGGAAGGAACCGCCGTAGCAGCCGGCCATCCCGGTGACGACCCAGCGCAGCGGCAGCAGCCGGTGGCAGAGCAGGGCGCCGAGCACGGTGGCGGCGACGGGCAGGAGGTTGAGCAGGAAGGGCGTGCGGCTGTCGCCGAGCGCGTAGAAGGTGCGGGTGAGCGCGTACGCGGCCGAATAGAGGACCAGGCCGGGGGCGAAGGCGGCCAGCATGCCCGCGATGGCCTGGACGTCGGCGGAGCCGGTCCGGCCGTGGCCGAAGGCGAGGGCGCACAGCTGCGGCGCGAGGACGGCCAGCGCACAGGCCGCCGGGACGGTCACCACCCCGATCGTGCGGACGGTCCGGGAGAGAATCCCGCGGACGGCGCGCGGGGTGTCGGCGGCCGCGCTGAGCGCGGGGACGGCGGCGGTCACCACGGACACCGTGATCACGCCGTGCGGCACGATCCACAGCAGGTACGCGCTGCTGTAGGCCGTGTACCCGACGCCCGGGAGACCGGCGGCGGCGGCCTGCGAGCCGGCGAGCGTGGAGAGCCGGGTCACCACCCAGTAGCCCACCTGGTCGCTGAGCACCAGCAGCAGCGTCCACCCGGCGGCCCGCAGCGGCTCGCCGAGCCCGGCCTGCCGCCAGTCCCAGCGCGGCCGCAGCCGCACCCCGGCGGCCCGCAGGCAGGGCAGCAGCACCAGGCTCTGCACCACCACGCCCGCCGTCGTCCCGGCGCCCAGCACCGTCAGGTCGGCGGCGGAGAAGGACCGCTGTCCGACGTACGCACCGAACACCCCGATCACGACCAGGTTGTTGAGCACGGGCGCCCACGCCATCGGCGCGAACCGCTGCCGGGCGTTGAGGAGTTGGCCCAGCACCGTGAACAGGCCGTAGAAGAACACCTGCGGCAGGCACAGGTACGCCAGCAGCACCGTGCGGTCCAACTGCGCGTCGCCGTACGAGGTGTACGCCCGGACGACGAGCGGCGCGGCGGGCACCACCACGGCCGTCAGCACCAGCAGCGCGGCCACCAGCACCGTCACCAGCCGGTTGACGTGCGCCGCCCCGCCGTCCGCCGACTCCTTGGCGGCGCGCACCAGGTGGGGCACCAGCGCGGTGTTCAGCGCGCCGCCGATCAGCAGCACGAACAGGATGTTGGGCACCGTGTTCGCCACGTTGTAGCCGTCCGCGAGCACCCCCGAGCCCAGGACGGCCACCAGCACCGCCGAGCGGACGAAGCCGGTCGCCCGGGACACCACCGTCCCCACCGCCATCACCAGGCTCGGCGGCACGGTGCGCCGCGGCTTGCGGTGCCGGGCGGACGGGACGGGCCGGGCCGGCGGAACGGCCGGGGCCGACGAAACGGGCCTGGCCGACGGAGCAGGCAGGGCCGGCCAGCCCGGGGCCGGGTGCTCCCCGGCGGACCTCGGCTCCACCCCCTGCCCGGGCTCACGGGCGTGCCCGAGCTCACGGGCCCCGACGGCCTCCTGGAGAACGGTCATCCGCCAGCTCCTCTCGCTCCGGGCACCGGCCCGAACAGGCCGGCGAGAACGGCGAGAGCATGCGTCAAGTGCCCTGAAGCGAAGCTGAGAAAGCTGAAGACCGCTTAAGGAGCGGATCCGGCGCCGGTGGCATCCTGATCCGCATGGAAATTCTGATGGTGGAGGACGACCCCCAGGTCGCCGCGGCCGTCCGGCGCGGCCTGGAGGCCGAGGGCTACACCGTCGACCTCGCCCCGGACGGCCTCACCGGCCTGCGGCTGGCCCGGCGGCACGCCTACCGGGCGATCGTGCTCGACATCATGCTTCCCGGCCTGAACGGCTACAAGGTGTGCGAGGCGCTGCGCGCCGAGGGCGTGACCACCCCGATCCTGATGCTGACCGCCAAGGACGGCGAGTACGACGAGGCTGAGGGCCTGGACACCGGCGCCGACGACTACCTCACCAAGCCGTTCTCGTACATGGTCTTCCTGGCCCGCCTGCGCGCCCTGATCCGCCGCAGCCAGACCCCCGGCCCGCTGCTGCGGGTGGGCGACCTGTGGCTGGACCCGGCGGGCCGCCGCTGCGGCCGCGGCAGCGCCGAGATCACCCTCACCGAGCGCGAGTTCGCCGTGCTGCGCTGCCTGGCCGAGCACCCCGGCGAGGTGCTGTCCAAGCGCCGGATCGTCGACGAGGTGTGGGACATCGCCTTCGACGGCGAGGAGTCCATCGTCGAGGTGTACGTCAGCATGCTGCGCCGCAAGGTGGACTCCCCGTTCGGCGTCCGCTCGATCACCACCGTGCGCGGCGCCGGTTACCGACTGGAGGCCTGACCGTGCTCAGCCGCCTCTCCACCCGCCTGCGCACCTCGCTGGCGGCCGGTCTCGCGGCCCTGCTGCTGCTCGGCGGCGGCGCCTGGTGGCTGCGCGACCACATGTACGACGCCCAGCTGCAGGCCGCCGAGTCGGAGGCCAAGTCGCAGGCCCGGGAGATCAGCAACAACTTCAAGTACGGCCAGCAGCTGAAGGACAAGGCACAGCTGCCGTACCTGGTGCTGGGCAACGACGGCCAACTGGTCACCATGGGAGGCCCGCTGACCACCCAGCACCTGGTCGGCCCGATGCCGACGCTGGTGCCGCACCTGGCGCCGGACGACTGGCAGACGGTCCAGCGGATCACCATCGGCCCCGTCGGCACGGCCGCCGCCAACCGCTACTCGGGACGCACCTTCGTCGCGATGGGCGCCTGGAGCCCGCTGCTGGAGAAGGACGGCTACCAGCCGCGGGCGGGGACCAACCCCTACACGGTCTACGTGCTGGCCACGCCGTTCGTCGCCGAGGCCTCGCTGCGCACCATCGACCCGGTGCTCCGGGCCGGCGTGCCCGTCGCGGCGCTGCTGGTCGCGCTGACGGCCTGGGTGGCGACCCGCCGGGCGCTGCGCCCGGTGGACGCGATCCGCGCCGAGCTGGCCGAGATCGGCGAACACCGACTGGACCGCCGCGTCCCGGTGCCGCCCTCCGGCGACGAGATCACCCGGATGGCCCGGACCACCAACGCCACACTGGACCGGCTGGAACGCTCGGCCGCCCAGCAGCAGCGCTTCGTCGCGGACGCCTCGCACGAGCTGCGCAGCCCGATCGCGGCGCTGCGCACCAACCTCGAAGTCTCGCTGGCCCACCCCGAACGCACCGACTGGCCGGCCGCCACCCAGGAGGCGCTGACCTCGGTCGAGCGGCTCCAGCAGCTCACCGAGGACCTGCTGTTCCTGGCCCGGGGCACGCACCCGGCGGCGGCCGGCCAGCTCGCCACCGTCGACCTGTCCGCCGTGCTGCGCGAACTCGCCGACCAGTACCGCCCGGCCCTCCACACCCGGCTCGTCCTGCAGGTGGACACGCCCGAGGCGGTCCTGGTGCGCGGCAGCCGGATCCGGCTGCACCGGCTGGTGCGCAACCTGCTGGACAACGCCAAGCGGCACGCGGCGACCGAGGTGGTGATGTCCGCGCGGCAGACCGCGTACGGCTGCGTCGTGGAGGTCCGGGACGACGGCCCGGGCGTGCCGCCGGAGGACCGCGAGCGGATCTTCGAACCGTTCACCCGGCTCGACGAGGCCCGCAGCCGGGACGCCGGCGGCAGCGGCCTGGGCCTGGCCATCGCGGCGGACGTCGCCACCCGGCACGGCGGCAGCCTGCGCGTCGCCCACGCGCCGCGCGGCGCCCGCTTCGTGCTGGAGCTGCCGTCCGCCTGACCGGCTCGGTCGGCCGGGCCGGCTACTCGGGCCCCGTGGCTCCGGGCACGACGGACACCGTCCGCAGCGGCACCGAGGCCCGCAGCCGGAAGCCCCTGCCCCGCTCCGCCGGTCCGGTCTCCAGCCGCCCGCCGACCAGTGCCAGTCGCTCCTCCAGCCCGGACAGGCCGTTCCCGGCCTGGGACTTGCCCGGCCCGCGCCCGTCGTCGGCGATCTCCAGGACGGCGTAGCGCTCGCCGTCGCCCGCCCAGCTCTCGTCCGCCGTCACCGTGCAGACGGTGGCGTCCTCGCCGTGCCGGACGATGTTGGTGACGGCCTCGCGCAGCGCCCAGGCCAGCGCGCCCGCCTCCTCGGTGGCCAGTCCCGGCCAGCTGTCCACCAGCTCCGGCGCGACCTCCAGCCGGACCTGGGCGGCGGCCAGCGCGGTACGGGCGGCGGCGAGTTCGACCGGCAGGGTCGGACGGCGGAAGCCGGTGACCGCCTCCCGGACGTCGATCAGCGACTGCCGGGCGACCTGCTCGATGTCGGCGACCTGCGCCCGCGCCGCCTCGTCCTTGCCGGCGTCCATGAACCGCCCGGCCAGCTCGCTCTTCAGGGTGATCAGCGAGAGCGAGTGCCCGAGCAGGTCGTGCAGGTCGCGGGCGAGCCGCAGCCGCTCCTCGGAGGCGGCCAGGTGCGCGACGGCGGCGCGGGCCTCGCGCAGCTCCTTCATGGTGGCGACGAGCCGCTGCAGGCCGGTCATCGCGGCGCCGGAGAGGAAGGCGCTGAGGGCGAAGGTCGCGATGCTGTCCATTCCGGCGTGGATCAGCAGGCCGACCGCGACGACGAGCCCGGACATGGCGGCCAGGGCGCGCAGCGCGTACTGCGCCGGCGAGATGATCGCGACGCACACCGAGGTGTAGATGAAGAGGGGCAGGAAGGTCTCGCCGAGCACGACGGAGGACGCGATCGCGAGCGCCACCATCAGTGCGACGATCACCCGGCAGGCCCGCGGCCACATCCCCGGGGTCGAGCGGAAGATCACCAGCAGGACGTAGCTGCCCACGAAGAACGCCAGGCTGATCCAGCCGAACACCTGGGCGCCCGTGCTGTGCTCGCCGTTCAGCAGGCGGCTCACCGGGTAGGCCAGGTACGTCAGCCACAGCAGCATCCAGGCGACCTTGACCAGCAGCTGCCGCCTGGTCTCCACCGGGGATCCGGGGACGTTCATGAACGACGCACGCGCCGGGCCCTCCCCCCGCTGCTCGTCGGAGTGGTCGGCCTGACGCGTGTCGCTCATGTGGATCATCATGCCTGGCGGGTGTCACGGCGGTACAGGGCCGTCGCGGCCACGACGAACACCACCAGGAAGCCGGCCAGCCCGACGGCCGCGACGGTGTCCAGGGAGTGCCCGGGCTGGGTGAAGGTGGCCAGCTTGTTGTACAGGAACACCGGATTGAAGCGGGCGAACTTCTCCAGCGAGCCGCTCACCGGGAACCAGGTGCCGCCGAGCAGCGCCATCGCCATGTAGGTGATCATCACGATCGGCTGCACCGAGTCCGGCGCCGCCGCGTAGCCGAGCGCCACCCCGAGCGCCGCGAAGACGAAGCTGCCCAGCCACAGCGCGGCCGCCAGCCCGATCCACTGCGCCGCGCCCAGCGAGACGCCCTGGCCGGCGCCGACCGCGAAGACCACCAGGATCGCCGGCAGCGTGGTCACCGCGCTCGCCGCGATCTTGCCGAGGGTGTACGCCCGGCCCGGCAGCGCCGTCAGCCGCAGCTGGCGCGTCCAGCCGGTCTTGCGCTCCAGCGAGATCCGCTGCGCGTTGCCGGTGAGCACCGCGCCGACCGCGCCGAAGGTGGCCATCGAGACCATGAAGTAGGTCTTCACCGGCAGTCCGCCGGCCTGGTCGGCGGCGCCGTACGCGTGGATGAAGAAGACGTACATCAGCGCCGGGTAGGCCACGGTGAAGAACAGGTAGCGCCGGTTGCGGAGGGTCCGCAGGATCTCCAGCCGGATCAGGGTGGTCATCGCGCACTCTCCAGGGCGGCGTCGTTCTGCGGGGCGGCGTCGTCCGACCGGGCGTCGTCCCGGTCCAGCTCGCCGGTGATGGTCAGGAAGGCCTGCTCCAGGCCCAGGCCGGTGACCTCCAGCCCGCGCGGGTACAGGCCCGCCCGGTAGAGCCCGGCGACGCTCGCGTCGGCGTCCGCGGTGCGGATCCGCACCGTCCGCACCCCCGGGACCCTCGCGGTGACGTCCAGCGACTGCACACCCGGCAGGGCGCGCAGCACGGCGTCCTCGAACCGGCCGTCCGCGTCGTGGAGTTCGAACGCGATCCGGCGGGCCCCGGCCCGCGCCTTGATCTCCGCGGAGCTGCCGTCGGCGATCAGCCGGCCCCGGTGCAGCACCAGGACGCGGTCGGCGATCGAGTCGGCCTCCTCCAGGTAGTGGGTGGCGAACAGCACCGTGCGCCCGGCGTCGGCCTGCGCCCGCATGCTCGCCCAGAACGACTGCCGGACGCTGACGTCCATGCCCGTGGTGGGCTCGTCCAGCACGATCAGGTCGTTGTCGCCGGCGATCGCCAGGGCGAAGCGGACCCGCTGCTCCTGGCCGCCGGACAGCTTGTCGACCCGGCGCTCCGCCAGCTCGGTGATCCCGGCGTCGGCCAGCACCTCCGGCACCGACCGGCCGCGCGGGTGCACGTCGCAGGCGAGCCGCACCAGCTCGCGCACCTTGACGTCGGACATCAGCCCGCCGCTCTGCAGCATCGCGCCGACCCGGCCGGCCTCGATCGCCGCCCGCGGGGTGCCGCCGAACAGCGTCACCCCGCCCTGGTCGGGCTCGCGCAGTCCGAGCAGCAGGTCGAGGCTGGTGGACTTGCCGGCGCCGTTCGGGCCCAGCAGGGCGACGGTCTCCCCCGGCCGCAGCACGAGGTCCAGCCCGTCCACGGCGCGCACCCGCCCGTAGCTCTTGCCCACGCCGCGGAAGGCGGCCACCGCCTCGGTGTCCATCGCCCGGCTCCTCTTCCCTGGTGGTGTCGTGTCCGTTGCTGTTCGCACCACCTCAGAGTCCCGCGCGGGCGGGGGCCGGCGTCAGTGTCCGCCGTCGTGCCTTCGACATGACGGATGTCATGCCGACGGCCGGTACCCGTGTCAGCCCGGTGGGGCGGTGGGGGTACCGGCCGTCGGTCGCGCCGGTCAGGAGCCCTGCATCCCCAGCGAGCGCTTCACGAAGTCGACCTGGAGCAGCAGCAGGTTCTCCGCGACCTCCTCCTGCGGGGTCATGTGCGTGACGCCGGACAGCGGCAGCACGGTGTGCGGGCGGCCGGCGGCGAGCAGCGCCGAGGAGAGCCGCAGGGTGTGCGCGGCCACCACGTTGTCGTCCGCCAGCCCGTGGATGATCATCAGCGGGCGCTCCAGCCCGGCCGCGTACCCGCTCAGCGAGTTGGCGGCGTACACCTCGGGCCGCTCGGCCGGATCGCCCAGGTAGCGCTCGGTGTAGTGGGTGTCGTACAGCGCCCAGTCGGTCACCGGCGCGCCGGACACCGCCGCGTGGAAGACGTCCGGGCGGCGCAGCACGGCGAGCGCGGCGAGGTAGCCGCCGTACGACCAGCCGCGGACGGCGACCCGGTCGAGGTCCAGCGGGAACTCCGCGGCGAGCGCCTGCAGCGCCTCCACCTGGTCGTCCAGGGTCGCCCCGGCGAAGTCGAAGGCGATCGACTTCTCCCAGGCCGGGCCGCGCCCGGGAGTGCCGCGGCCGTCGGCGACGACCACCGCGAAGCCCTGGTCGGCGAACCACTGCGAGTTGAGGTGCGGGTTGTGCGCCTGGACGACACGCTGGCCGTGCGGGCCGCCGTACGGGTCCATCAGGACGGGCAGCAGGCCGTCGCGCTCGCGGTCGTAGCCGGTGGGCAGGAAGACGGCGGCCGGGATGCGGCGCTCGCCGGCGAAGCGGAACACCGGGCGGGCGGTGATGACCGGGGTCTCGGCGTACGAGGCGATGGTGGCGATGTCGTCGACCACCACGCCCTCGGGCAGGTCGCGGGCGACCTGCACCAGGGTGCCGGGCAGGTCAGGCTCGGCGGTGACCCGCACGGTGACCCCGCCGCCGTGCACGGCGTTGCCGACGGAGGTGAACGGCCGGCCGTTGGCCGACTCCCAGCCGAGCCGCGTGCCGTCGTGGCTGATCCGGCCGACGGCGATCCAGCCGGGCTCGGGGTCGGTCTCGGCGGCGCCGCCGGAGGCGCTGAAGAACACCTCGTCCTCGGTGACGGCGATGACGGACCTGACGTGCAGGTCGGCCCCGGTGACGGCCCGGTCGCCGACCACCAGCGTGCGGCTTCCCCCCTCGTCCGAGATCCGCACCAGCTTCCCGTCCGGGGTCCACGCCGGGACGCCCGGGAACAGCTCCAGCCAGGCCTCGTCCTTCTCCTCGTGCAACACCTCGGTGGCGCCGGTGGCCACGTCCAGGCCGAGGATGCGCTGGCTGCGCTGGTCGCGGGACTGCACCTGCAGCAGCGGCACGCCGCCCTTCGACCAGTGCACCCGGCCGAGGTACGGGAAGGCGGCGCGGTCCCAGACCACCTCGGTGCGCCCGCCGTGCAGGTCGAGCACCCAGAGGCCGACCTCGGCGTTCGGGGTGCCGGCCGCCGGGTAGGCGACCTCGGCGGGCTCGCGGTCCGGGTTGGCCGGGTCGGCGATCCACCAGCGGCGCACCGGGCTGTCGTCGGCGCGTTCGACGAGCAGCCGGTCGCTCTCGGGGGACCACCAGAAGCCGCGGTCGCGATCCATCTCCTCCTGGGCGATGAACTCGGCCTGGCCCCAGGTGACGTTCGGGCCGTCCGGCTCGGCGAGCACCCGGTCGCCGCTGCCGTCGGTCCGGGACAGCCGCAGCTCGCCGGCGGTGTTGGCGTACGCGACGTGGCTGCCGTCGGGCGACGGGCGCGGGTCCAGAAGCGGCCCCCGGGCGGGCAGTTCGGCGGTGGTGCCGGCCACCAGGTCGGCGGTGAACAGGCGTCCCGAGAGGGCGAAGGCGGCCAGCGAGCCGGCCGCGTCCAGGGCGTAGCCGACGATGCCGGCCGAGCCTTCGCGGCTGCGCTCGCGGCGGGCCTTCTCGGCCGGCGAGAGGTCCTCCTCGCCGCCGCCGAGCAGGACCGCCGGGTCCGCGGCGATCCGCTCCTCGCCGGTGGCGGTGTCGAGGGTCCAGAGCAGGTTGGCCCGTTCGCCGCCGGAGGGCGAGCGGAGGAAGAGGACCCGCGAGCCGTCCGGTGCGACGGAGAAGGAGCGGGGCGCGCCGACGGTGTAGCGCAGGGTCCGCGCGTACTGCCGGGGGAAGGTGTCCGCAGGGGTGTGGGAGGTCATGGCACCAGACCCTACGACGCCGAACTGCCGCTGTCGGGAGGCTGGTGATCACTCGTTCGGAGCATCGTCGCGAAGTACGCCCCGAAGAGTGCCACACCCCCTCCGACCGGCCCGTGCGCCCCGTGAGTGCCGCAATGCCCCGGCGCGCGGGGACTCACTGAATGTAATGCTCCCCTTACCCATCGGGTATGACTGGTCAGGCGAGTGATCGTCGGCCCCGTCCCGGGCCCCGGTCGCCCGCGGCCCCAGTTCCGCACCGTCCCACCGCCGCCCTCCCCAGGGGGTGGCGCGCCCGAGAAGGGGTTGTGAGCCGACATGGCCATGAACATCTCCGCAGCCGTGCTGATGCTGGTCATCGTGGTGGTGCTGATCCGCCGCTCCGGCCTGAAGCTGGCGCACGCCATCGTCTGCGCGCTGCTCGGCTTCTACCTGGCCTCCAGCTCGATCGCCCCGTCGATCAGCCAGGTCACCACCAACCTCGCCGGCATGATCAACGGCCTGAGGCTCTGACCCCACCCGGCCGGTGGTTAGGCTTCCTCCCATGACCGCGACTACCGGCCGCCGACTCCTCCTGGTGCACGCGCACCCCGACGACGAGTCGATCGGCAACGGCGCCACGATGGCCCGGTACGCCGCCGAGGGCGCCCGGGTCACGCTGGTGACCTGCACCCTCGGCGAGGGCGGCGAGGTGATCCCCCCGGAGCTCGCCCATCTGACGGCCGATCGGGAGGACACCCTCGGCGCGTACCGGATCGGCGAGCTGACCGAGGCGATGCGCGCCCTGGGCGTCACCGACCACCGCTTCCTCGGCGGCCCGGGGCGCTACCGCGACTCCGGAATGATGGGCGTGGCCGACAACGACGTGCCCGGCTGCTTCTGGCGGGCGGACGTGGACGAGGCGGCCGGCCACCTGGTCGCGGTGATCCGCGAGGTGCGGCCGCAGGTGCTGGTCACGTACGACGAGAACGGCGGCTACGGCCACCCGGACCACATCCAGGCGCACCGGGTCGCGATGCGCGCGTACGAGCTGGCCGCCGACCCGGCCCACCGCCCCGAGCTGGGCCCGGCCTGGCGGATCGCCAAGGTGTACTGGAACCGGATGCCGCGCTCGGTGATCGAGGCCGGGCTCGCCGAGACCGCCGCCAAGGCGGCCTTCCCGGGCGTCGCCCGGCCGTCCGACGTCCCCGGCGTGGTCGCCGACGAGGCGGTCACCACGGCACTGGACGGCGCCGCGTACGCCGGCCGCAAGGCGACCGCGATGGCCGCGCACACCACCCAGATCACCGTGGACGGCGCCTTCTTCGCGCTGTCCAACGACCTCGGCCAGCCCCTGCTCGCCACCGAGTACTACCAGTTGGTGCGCGGCCAGGCCGGTCCGGGCGAGCCGGAGGACGACCTGTTCGCGGGCCTCGACGACACGGCCGCGGGTGCCGAGGAGGACGCGCGATGAGCAAGCCCGCACCGCGGCCGCCGCGCCGCTCCATCCCCGCGGCGGTGCTCGGCACCCGCGAGGAGCGCCTGGCCGAGCCTCAACCCCCGCGCGCCGCCCGGATCGCGGCCTATGTCCTGTTCTTCCTGCTGGGCATCGCCGTGTCGGTCTGCGGATCCTTTGTGCAGGCCCTGTGGCCGCCCGTGGGGGTCCTGCTGGCCCTCGCCGCGACCGCCGCGACCTTCTACGGCGGCCTGCGGGTCACCGGCACCCGGCTCGGCGCGGCCGCGCCCGCGGCCGGCTGGTTCCTGGCGATGCTGCTGCTGATCGTGCCCCGGCCGGAGGGCGACAACGTGCTGTGGTCCAACGCCACCTCGCTGGCCTGGCTGTTCGCCGGCTCGGTGCTGGGCGTGATCTGCGCCACCCTGCCCACCCGCACCAGCTGGTTCCCCGGGGTGCCCGGCCCCCCGCGCTGACCACGGCCGAGCGCGGCGTACGGTACCGCGTACGACGCGCAGTCAGGAGCACGCGGCCTTACTCTCATACCGGAAGAACCGGACGTATCAGGATCTGTCCGAACCCGTTCACCGCTCAGTTCTTCCCAGTATGGTGGTCCCGCAGAACGCCGTACCCGACCGCCGCCCGCCCCAGCCGGGCCCGGCGACCACGAACCGCGGTCGCGCCGCACGGCCCGCCCGCGAACCCGGAGCAGAGCAGCATTGAGCAGCCGCGAATCTGACAACGCCCACCCGACGCCTCGGCGCACGGGTCCGGACGCCTACCCGTCGGGCACCCCGCCCTACGGCACGCCGGGGCCCTCCGGCGGCGACCGGGCCGCGGCCGGCACCGGCCAGGGCACCGCGGACGGCGGCGAGGACGACGGTCCGAAGACCGAGACCACCCTGACCACCCGGGTCCGGATCAACATCCCCGGCTCGCGTCCGATCCCGCCGGTCGTCGTCCGCAGCACCGTCAAGAACGAGGACGGCCCCGCCGAGGAGACCCCGGCCGCCGACCAGGGCGGCGCGCGCCACCGCTCCGCGCCGGCCTCGCCCGTCCTCGGCGTGATGGACGGCGGCAGCAGTATGGCCACCCCGCCGAACCTGCCGCCGGAGTGGGAGATCCCGCCGATCCCGCCGGCGACCTCCGAGTCCGAGTCCACCGGCGCGTGGTTCCGGCCGCGCCAGAAGAAGGCGTCGGCCGCCGAGCCCGCCCCGGCCGCCGTGCCGGCCGGTGCCCCGAGCGCGCCGGAGGCCCCGTCCGGTGCCGCCGAGGCCCGACCGCAGGGTGCCCGCCCGGCCGGCGGCGCTGCCGCCCGTGCCAACGGCGCCCCGAAGGGCCGTCCGGTACCCGCCCAGGGCAAGGCGTCGAACCCGGGCGCCCCCGCCGCGCCGTTCCGCGCCGAGGCCCCGGCCGAGGAGCCCGGCGTCTACGAGGCCGCCGACCCCTTCGCGCCCGCGGCCGACCCGTTCGGCCCGACCCCCGGCCCCGACGCCGGCACCCGGGGCCCGCGCGGCGGCCGCCCCCAGCAGGACCGTCCCCAGCAGCAGAACGGGGCGCGCCGGAACGGCGCCCGGCAGAACGGCCCCCGCCAGGGCGGCCCGCAGCAGGGCGGCCCGCAGGACGCCTTCCGGCCGAACGGCCACCCGGCCGGCCCGCAGGGCGCGCCGGCCGCCGAGCCGAGCCCGGAGGACACCTCGGTCGACGGCTTCCGGCCGATCCGCGAGAACACCCCGCCGCCCGCCGGGATATCCGGCCCGCCCCGCAACGGCGCCCCGCACGGTGCCGACGGCCGTACCCAGCCGGGCCTGTTCGCCTCGGCGCCGACCGGCGCCGACCCGTTCGCCACCCAGCGCCCGGCCGCCCCCGGCCAGGACGGCCCCGCCGCCCCGGCGGCGCCCGGCGGGCTCTTCCCGGGTGCGCCCGGCGCGGGCCCGCAGCCCGGCCGCCCCCGGCAGGCCGACCCCGAGGTCACCGAGGTCACCCCGCTGCCCTCCCCGGGCGCCGGCGCCGGCCCCCGGCCCCCGGCCGCCCAGGGTGCGAAGGGTGCTCCCTCGCCGGCCCCGGCCCCGGCTCCGGCTCCGGCCCCCGCCAAGGCCCAGTCCGCGCCCGCCAAGACCAAGCGCGGCGGCGGCAAGAAGCTGGTCAAGCTGGGCGTCTACGGCATCGGCGGTGTGCTGTTCCTCGGCGCCGCCGCGTACGGCACCGGCCTGATGCTCAACCAGTCCGACGTCCCCAAGGGCACCGTGGTGCTCGGCACCGACATCGGCGGCAACAGCCGTGACCAGGCGATCCACTCGCTGGACGCCTCGGTCGGCAAGGCCGGTCAGCAGCCGCTCAAGCTGAAGATCGGCGACCAGACCCTCGACCTCGACCCGGCGGTCGCCGGCCTGAGCTTCGACACCACCGCCACGGTGGACGGCCTGGCCCAGCACAGCTACAACCCGGTCGACGTCATCAAGTCGATCCAGGGCGGCAGCAAGGCCGTCGCGCCGGACGTCAAGGTCGACCGGGCCAAGCTCAAGGCCGCCCTCGACTCGCTGACGGCCGGTTCGGGCCAGGGCCTGCAGGAGGGCTACGTCAAGTTCGGCGAGCCCAACGGCGAGCCGATCGTCGTCCCCGGCCGGGCCGGCCAGGCGGTGGACTCGGCGAGCGCCCTGGACGTGGTCGAGCAGGCCTACCGCGACCGCGCCGACGGGAAGCCCGACCAGCCGATCGCCCTGGCCGTCACCGCCGCCCAGCCCAAGGTCTCCGCCCAGGCCCTGCAGGCCGCCGCCGACGGCCTCGGCAAGCAGGTGGCCGCCGGCAAGGTGCACGTCGTGGCCGGTACCAAGACCTGGGACTTCGGTGGCAAGACCGCCGCCAAGGCGCTCACGCTCGTCCCGGACGCCTCCGGCAAGATCGTGCCCAAGTGGGACCTCGACGCGCTCTCCGCCCAGCTGGGCAACGTGTTCGACAAGGTGAAGATCAAGAAGAACGGCCAGACCGTCGCGATCACCCCGCAGGACGTCGCGGACGGCATCGCCTCGGTCTTCGACAAGACCGGCGACAAGGACCGCACCTTCAAGTTCACCGTCTGACGTTCCGCCGTCCGACGTTCCGCCGTCCGTCGGGGGGCGGGGCCGCACCGGTCCCGCCCCTCGACAACCCCGCCTCCCGCTCAGCAAGATGTGACGCCACACCTTCCGTTTCCGTCACACGCACCCCGGGAGCACGCCGATGAGCCGCCGCCTCCAGCACCACGGGACGGCACTGCTCGCCGGCCTCACCGCACTCACCCTCTCGCTCGCACTCTGCTCCTGCGGCTCCGGCCAGGGCGGCGACGGGGGCGACGCCCTGCCCTCCTCCGCCGCCGGGACGCCCAAGCTCACCTCGGTCGACATCAACCCCCACGAGCGCGGACAACTGCGCCAGGGCGGCACGCTGAACCTGGCGATCACCCAGTTCTCCCGCCAGTGGTCGCCGATCCACGGCGACGGCAGCGAGTCCTCGACCATCGCCGTCACCAAGCCGCTGCTGCCCACCTTCTTCCGCTCGGACGCCGCCGGCGCCCAGACCGTCAACCCGGCCTACCTGCAGGAGGCCCACGCCGAGCTCAAGGACGGCCGGCAGGTGGTCACCTGGACGCTCAACCCGAAGGCCCACTGGTCCGACGGCACCCCGATCACCTGGCGCGACATCGAGGCCAACTGGCGCGCCCTGAACGGCAAGGACCCCGCCTACAAGCCGTCCAGCAGCACCGGGTTCGAGCTGGTCTCCTCGGTCGAGCGCGGCAAGGACGACTTCCAGGCCGTGATGACCTTCGACCGGCCGTTCTCGGAGTGGCAGTCGATGTTCAACGGCGCCGGCAACGCCCCGCTGCTGCCGGCCGGTCGGATCTCCACCCCGGACCTGTTCAACACCGCCTACCTGGACGCGATCCCGGTCACCGCGGGCCCGTTCAAGGTCGAGCAGCTCGACCGCACCGCGCAGACCGTCACCCTGGTCGCCGACCCCAACTGGTGGGGCGACAAGCCGATGCTGGACCGGATCGTCTTCCACGCGATGCTCCCCGACGCGATGGCCGACGCCTTCGCCAAGGGCCGGATCGACCTCCTCAACAACGGCCCGGACGTGGCCGGTTACCAGGCCATCCGGAACACCAAGGGCGCCGTCGTGCGCCGGGCCGGCGGCCCGGACTTCCGCCAGATCACCCTGAACGCCCGCACCCCCGCGCTGAGCGACGCGACCGTGCGCCAGGCCGTGTTCCAGGCGATCAACCGGGACGCCGTCATCCGCGGCGACCTCAACGGCCTGGACTGGCCCGCCGTCGCGCTCAACAACCACCTGCTGGTCGCCAACCAGAACGGCTACCGCGACAACTCGCTCGGCCTGGCCCGCTACGACCCCGTCGAGGCCGCCCGCAAGCTGGACGCGGCCGGCTGGAAGCTCGACGGCGACGTGCGCAAGAAGGACGGCCACGAGCTGAACCTGCGGATGGTCATCCCGGCCGGCGTCACCCAGGCCCAGAACGAGGCCGCGAACACCACCAAGATGCTCAAGGACGTCGGCATCAAGGTCAGCACGGTGACCGCCGCCGCCAACGAGTTCTTCGACAAGTACATCAACCGCAACGACTTCGACATCACCGCCTACTCGCTGCTCGGCACGCCCTTCCCGGCCAGCGGCAGCCGCGCCAACTTCGTCCAGAACGGCGGCACCAACCACGTCGGAGCGGGCAGCGCCGCCGTCGACTCCGCGCTCGACCGGGCCGCCGCGGCGACCGACGCGGCCACCACCTCCGAGGCCATCAACCAGGCCGACGGCGAGCTCTGGAAGGTGGCCGGCGTCCTGCCGCTCTACCAGCGCCCGCAGCTGTACGGCGCCCGCGCCGACCTCGCCAACATCGGCGCGCAGGGCCTGTCCGACATCGTCTGGGAGAACGTCGGCTTCCTGAAGTAGCCCGGAGCGGCCCGGCGGTGGGCTCAGCCGTGCAGCGTCTCGCGCCAGTAGTGGCAGGCGCTGTGGCGGCCCACCAGCTCCTCCCCGTGCTCGCCCACCACCGGGTGCAGCGGCGGGAGTTCGCTCCGGCAGCGGTCCTGCGCCCGGTCGCAGCGGGGGTTGAAGGCGCAACCCTCGGGGATCCGCAGCAGGTTGGGCGGCAGGCCCTTGATGGCGTGCAGGTCCTGGCCCTTCTGGTCGAGCCGCGGGATGGAGTCCAGCAGGCCCCGGGTGTACGGGTGGGCCGGGCGCGCGTACAGCTCGTGCACCGGGGCGGTCTCGACGATCCGGCCCGCGTACATCACCGCGATCTTGTCCGCGACGTCGGCGACCACGCCCAGGTCGTGGGTGATCAGGATCAGGCCCATGTTGAACTCGCTCTGCAGCTCCGCCAGCAGGTCCATCACCTGGGCCTGGACGGTCACGTCCAGCGCCGTGGTGGGCTCGTCCGCGATGATCAGGTCCGGCTCCAGGGCCAGCGCCATCGCGATCATGATCCGCTGGCGCATGCCGCCCGAGAACTGGTGCGGGAAGTCGCCGACGCGCTGCCGGGCGGCCGGGATGCGCACCCGCTCCATCAGCTCGACGGCCTTCTCCCGGGCCTCCTTGCGGGTGACGCCGTGGTGCACCCGGAACATCTCGCCCAGTTGGTAGCCCACGCTGAGCACCGGATTGAGGGCGGACAGCGCGTCCTGGAAGATCATCGCGATCCGCCGGCCCCGGACGGCCCGCCGGGCGTTGGCGCTCATGGTCAGCAGGTCCTCGCCCCGGAACAGCACCCGCCCCGCGGTGATCCGCCCCGGCGGCATGTCCAGGATGCCCATGACCGCCTGCGCTGTCACCGACTTGCCCGAACCGGACTCCCCCAGCACCGCCAGCGTCTCGCCGGCCGACACCGCGTAGCTCACCCCGTTGACGGCCTTGGCGACGCCGTCCCGGGTGTGGAACTCCACGTGCAGATCCTCGACCTCCAGCAACGGGGTCCCGGGTGCCAGACCCTCCCGACCGCCGCCGATCACCTCCACCGCGTCCATCTGGGCAGACCTCCTCAGCGCAGCAGCGACCATCGACAGGTGCAGAGCAACTATCAAGGAACGGGGCACACTTGGCGAGTCTGCGGCAGATCTCTTTTCCGTCACGGGGCGGACGGCGAAGGGCGCGCCCCCGAGCCGAGGACGCGCCCTTGGAGGAGGATTCTCAGTCGGTCCCCCGCCCGTTCCCGGGCTCCGCGCCACCCTGCCCGGCCGCACCCTGGTCGCCCTCGGGCTCAGTCGGGCCCTGCCCGGCCGCACCCTCCGCCGGGCCCCGCTCGCCCTCGGGCTCCACCGCGCTCTGCCAGGTCTCGCGCTCCGCCGCACTCTGCTCGCCCTCGCGCTCCGCCGCACTCTGCTCGATCTCGCGCTCCGCAGCGAAGTGACAAGCCGAGTCGTGGAACGCCGCCCCGTCCAGCCAGGACGGCGAGGCGAGCAGCGGCACCTCGACCTCGCACCGCTGCTGGGCCTTCCAGCAGCGGGTGCGGAAGCGGCAGCCGGAGGGCGGGTTGGCCGGGGAGGGAACGTCCCCGGTGAGCACGATCCGGTCCCGGGACTCGCGCGCCGTCGGGTCCGGCACCGGCACCGCGGAGAGCAGCGCCTGGGTGTACGGGTGGGTCGCGTGGTCGTAGATCTCCGCGTCGCTGCCGATCTCGACCAGCCTCCCGAGGTACATCACGCCGACCCGGTCGGAGATGTGCCGGACGATGGAGAGGTCGTGCGCGATGAACATGTACGACAGGTTGAACTCGCCCTGCAGCTGCTCCAGCAGGTTGATCACCTGCGCCTGCACCGACACGTCCAGCGCCGACACCGGCTCGTCGCAGATGATGACCTCCGGCTTGAGCGCCAGCCCCCGGGCGATGCCGATGCGCTGGCGCTGGCCGCCGGAGAACTGGTGCGGGTACCGGTTGATGTACTCCGGGTTGAGCCCGACCACGTCCAGCAGGTCCTGGACGGCCTTGCGGCGGTCGCCCCTGGGCGCCACCTCGGGGTGGATCTCGAACGGCTCGCCGATGATGTCGCCGACCGTCATGCGCGGGTTGAGCGAGGTGTACGGGTCCTGGAACACCATCTGGATGTTCCGGCGGACGGCCTTCAGCGCGCCCCCGGAGAGCCGGGAGATCTCCTCCCCCTTGTACCGGACCGAGCCCCCGGTGGCCGGCTCCAGGTTCATCAGCACCTTGGCCAGCGTGGACTTCCCGCAGCCGGACTCGCCGACGATGCCGAGCGTCTCGCCCTGCATCAGGTCGAAGCTGACCCCGTCGACCGCCTTCACCGCACCGACCTGCTTCTTGAACAGGACGCCCTGGGTCAGCGGGAAGTGCTTGACCAGGTCCCGGACTTCGAGGATCGGCTCGCCGCGCGGCACCTCCTGCGCGAAGACGACCTCCTCCGGCATCGCCGCGCCCAGTGCGCTGGCCCCGTTAGCGGTCATGGAGGGTCTCCTTCCAGAAGAAGCAGGCACTGCCGCGCCCCTCCGCCGGCGTCCCGTCGTCCTCGGTCACCGGGAACAGCTCCGGCACCTCGGCCCGGCAGATGTCCTGGGCGCGCGGGCAGCGCGGGTTGAAGGCGCATCCCTTGGGAATCCGCAGCAGGTTGGGCGGCAGGCCCTTGATCGCGTAGAGCTCCTGGCCCTTCTGGTCCAGCCGCGGGATGGAGTCCAGCAGGCCCCGGGTGTACGGGTGGGCCGGGCGCGCGTACAGCTCGTGCACCGGGGCCGTCTCGACGATCCGGCCCGCGTACATCACCGCGATCTTGTCCGCGACGTCGGCCACCACGCCCAGGTCGTGGGTGATCAGGATCAGCCCCATGTGGAACTCGGCCTGCAGTTCGGCGAGCAGGTCCATCACCTGGGCCTGGACGGTCACGTCCAGCGCCGTGGTGGGCTCGTCCGCGATGATCAGGTCAGGCTCCAGGGCCAGCGCCATCGCGATCATGATCCGCTGGCGCATGCCGCCCGAGAACTGGTGCGGATAGTCGTTCACCCGGTCCTTGGCCGCCGGGATGCGCACCCGGTCCATCAGCTCGACGGCCTTCGCCTTGGCCTCCGCCCGGGAGGCCCCCCGGTGGGCGCGGAACATCTCGCCGAGCTGGAAGCCCACCGAGAGGACCGGGTTGAGGGCGGACAGCGCGTCCTGGAAGATCATCGCGATCCGCCCGCCGCGGATCCTCCGCCGCTCGTCCTTGCTCATCGTGAGCATGTCCTGGCCCCGGAAGCGGATCTCGCCGCGCGGGATCCGGGCCGGCGGCATGTCCAGGATGCCCATGATCGCCTGCGCCGTCACCGACTTGCCGGAGCCGGACTCGCCCAGCACCGCCAGCGTCTCGCCGGCCGCGACCGAGTAGTTGACGCCGTTCACGGCCCTGGCGACGCCGTCCCGGGTGACGAACTCGACGTGCAGGTCCCGGACGTCGAGCAGCGGCCCCTCGTACGGTGCCTCCCGCCCGGCCTTGGTGGTGTCCACCGCTGTGTTCACGATGCGCTCCCTCGCTCAGCGAAGCTTCGGGTCGAGGGCGTCGCGCACCGCGTCGCCCATCATGATGAAGGCCAGGACGGTGATGGACAGTGCCGCGGCCGGGAAGAACATCACGTAGGGCGCGGTCCGGATCACCTTCTGGGCGGAGGAGATGTCGATGCCCCAGGAGATGGTCGGCTCCTGCAGGCCGATGCCCAGGAAGCTCAGCGTCGCCTCGGTCGCGATGTAGCCGCCGAGCGCGATGGTCGCCACCACGATCACCGGGGCGACGGCGTTCGGCAGGATGTGCCGGACCATCAGCCGCCCGGTCCCGGCACCGAGCGCCCGGCCCGCCACCACGTAGTCGGACTGTTTGACGGTCAGCACCGCGCCGCGCATCACACGCGCGATCTGGGTCCAGCCGAGGACGACCAGCGCGAAGACCACGGCCCACACCGTACGGCTGTGGAAGCCGTTCAGCAGCACCAGGGCGCCGAGCAGCAGCGGGATGCCGAAGAAGATGTCGATGATCCGGGAGATGACCGCGTCGATCGCGCCGCCGAAGTACCCGGCGACCATTCCGGTCAGTCCACCGAGCAGGGTGACCCCGGCGGTCACCACGATGCCGACGGTGATCGAGGCCCGGGCGCCGTAGACCACCCGGGCGTAGATGGAGCGACCCTGGGCGTCGTAGCCGAACCAGCCGGCGCCGAAGAAGTCCGTCCAGTCCGGCCGCTTGAGGTAGTCGTGCACCAGGTCGGCCTTGCGCGGGTTGGCGTCGGTGAAGGCCCAGGGGAAGATCGCCATGAGCACCAGCAGCACGATCAGCAGCACCGAGATCAGGAAGATCGGCCGCCGCCGCAGGTCCCGCCAGGCGTCGCCCCAGAGGCTGCGGGCCTCTTCCCGCTTCTCCACGTCGGGTTCGATCAGGGTCTCCTGCTCGACCGCCATGCCCTGCTCCCCGGCGTAGTCGAGGTGCGACACACCCGGCTTCGGGTGCGGCTCGTACGAGCCCTCGTCGTGGATGTCAGGCATAGCGGATCCTCGGGTCCAGGACCGCGTAGAGCAGGTCGACGAGCAGGCTGGCGACCAGGTAGATGATCACCAGAACGGTCACGATGCCGACCACGGTCGGGCCTTCCTTCTGGTTGATCGCCCGGTACAGGACGTTGCCGATGCCCTGCACGTTGAAGATGCCCTCGGTGACGATCGCCCCGCCCATCAGGGCGCCGAGGTCGGTGCCGAGGAAGGTGACCACCGGGATCAGCGAGTTGCGCAGCAGGTGGCGGGAGATGATGGTCCGCCGGGGAAGCCCCTTGGCGGTCGCGGTGCGGATGTAGTCGGCCCGCAGGTTCTCGCCGATGGACGTCCGGGTGAGCCGGGCGACGAACGCGAGCGACAGCGAGCCCAGGACGACCGCGGGCAGGATCAGCTGGGTGAGGTCGTAGCTGTCCTGCACGGTCGGCGTGACCCAGCCCAGGTTGGTGGCGAACACGGTCTGCGCGATGTACGCGAGCACGAAGACCGGGATCGAGATCACCACCAGGGTCAGGATCAGCACCAGGGTGTCCGCGATGCTGCCGCGCTTCAGGCCGGAGATGACACCGAGGGCGAGGCCCACGACGATCTCGTAGGCGAAGGCCAGCAGCGCCAGCCGGATGGTGACCGGGAAGGCGTCCGCCATGATGTCGGAGACCGGGCGGCCGGTGAAACTCGTCCCGAAGTCCCCCTGGAACAGGTTCCCCATGTAGTGCAGGTACTGCTTCCAGAGCGGCTGGTCGAGGTAGTACGTGTGCTTGATGCTGGCGACCACGGCCGGGTCGGCGGCCTTCTCGCCGAACAGCGCCACCACCGGGTCGCCCGGCAGCGTGTACACCATCACGAAGATCAGGAACGTGGTGCCGAAGAACACCGGGATCATCTGCAGGACCCGCCGCAACACGTAACTGCCCATCCGGGCCTCCTTCCTAGGTGCCCGACCGGCGAGGCCGGTCGGCCGGGAGGCCGCGCCCCGCCCTCCGTGCGGGGAGGGCGGGGCCGGCGCGAGGGGATCAGGGCCCGGAGATCAGCCCTTGACCTCGATCTGGGTCCAGGCCGGGTTGCCGAACGAGTCGAACGTCACGTTCTGCACGTTGGTCGAGTAGCCCGAGTTGGTGCGGTAGTACCAGAGCGGGATGGCCGGCATCCCGCTCTGCAGCACGGCCTCGGCCTGCTGGTAGCCGGTCGTCGAGTCGCTGACGCTCGGGGCCTCGTCCGCCTGGGTCGACAGCTGGTCGAACTGCGCGTTGCTGTACCCGGTGTCGTTGGACGCGGCGCCGGTGCGGTACACGTCGGCCAGGAAGTTGGCGTTCAGCGGGTAGTCCTGCACCCAGCCGGTGCGGAAGGCACCGTTGAGCTGGTGCGCGGTGATCGCCGCGCGCGCGGTCTTGAAGTCCGGCTTCGGGTCGCCGAGGCAGTCGACGCCGGTGTTCTGCCGGATCGAGTTGCAGACCGCGTCGACCCACTCCTTGTGGCCGCCGTCCGCGTTGTAGGTGATCAGCACCTTGTTGCCGGGGACGCCGCCGCCCTGCTGGATGAGCTGCTTGGCCTTGGCGGGGTCGAAGTTGCAGAAGTCCCCGCAGGTGCCGGCCTTGTAGCCCTCGACGCCCTCGGCCACCCAGGCGCTCGCGGGAGCCCGGGAGCCCTGCAGCACCGTCTTGGTGATGGTCGCGCGGTCGATCGCCATCGACAGGCCCTGGCGCACCTGGGCCTTCTCCGGTGCGGCCCAGTCGGCCTGGTAGAGCGTGAAGCCGATGTTCTGGATGCCGCCCTGCGGGGCGTCCACCGCCCGGTCGCCGAGGTCGCTCTTGTACGTCGCCAGCGCCGACGGCGGCACCTGGTCGATCACGTCCAGGTTGTTGGACTGCAGGTCGGCGTAGGCGGCCTCGGACGTGGTGTACATCTTGAAGACGATGCCGCCGTTCTTCGGCTTGTCGACGCCCTGGTAGTCCGGGAAGGACTTGGTGACCACCTGGGTGTTGTGCGCCCAACTGACGAACTGGTACGGACCGTTGCCCACCGGCTTCTGGCCGTACCCGGTCGGGTCGCTGAAGAAGCCGTCCGGCAGCGGTGAGAAGGCGATGTAGCCGAGCTTGTACTCGAAGTACGACACCTTGTGGTTCAGCTTGATGGTGAAGTGCTGGTCGTCGGTGACGGTCAGGCCGGACATCTTGTCCGTGGTCGGGTTCCCGGTGGCCGGGTGGACGTCCTGGTAGCCGTCGATGTCCGAGAACCAGGAGCTGTTGATCTGGTTGTTGGCGGGGTTGGCCGCCCAGTTCCAGGCGTTGACGAAGTTCTTCGCCAGCACCGGGGTGCCGTCGTGGAACTTCCAGCCGCTCTTCAGCGTGACGGTGAAGGTCTGCGAGTCGCTCGTGTCGATCGCGCTCGCGACCTGCATCCGGAGCTGGGCGTTGGTCGGGTTGTAGTCGACCAGCCCCTTGAAGAGGTTCTGGATGATGCGACCGCCACCGACCTCGTTCGCGTTGGCGGGCTGCAGCGGGTTCTGCGGCTCGTTGCTCTGGTAGCTGAAGGTCTTGCTGGTGTCCGACGAGCTGCTGCCCCCTCCGCCGCTGCTGCTGCACCCGGTGGCCACCAGGGCCACGGACGTCGCAACGGCGAGGACCCAACGAGCACGGGCGGCTACGGGCATGGAGGTCCCTCCTCAAGGTGTGTGTCGCATCACACCCCATGAGAAGCGCGCCCCGGCGACGGCGCGAGTCGGGTGCACCCGGACGGGTGCCGTGACCCCCCTGCCGAGTTGACGCGGCGCCGGATCGGCGCAGTGCGTTCGACGCCTTTCGACGCGGCGACTGCTCGACGCGGCGGCTATCGATGCGGCGCCGTCCGCCCGGGACCGGAGCGGCCGAACGACGGAAGGGCCCGTGGCGGGAAGCCACGGGCCCTTCCG
Organism: Kitasatospora sp. NPDC101447; assembly: GCF_044767225.1. NCBI lineage: Bacteria > Bacillati > Actinomycetota > Actinomycetes > Kitasatosporales > Streptomycetaceae > Kitasatospora > Kitasatospora sp. NPDC101447. The sequence continues at coordinate 57,861 of NZ_JBIWNL010000004.1, read as the reverse complement.
GGGAGTGCGGGGATCAGGCCGCGGCCTGCTCCCGGACCTCGGGGAAGTGGCAGGCCGAGTCGTGCGCGGCCGCGCCCTTCAGCACCGAGGGGACCGCGAGCAGCGGCACCTCCTCGGCGCAGCGGTCCTCCGCCTTCCAGCAGCGGGTGCGGAAGCGGCAGCCGGACGGCGGGTTGGCCGGCGAGGGGATGTCACCGCTGAGGATGATCCGCTCGCGGGACTCGCGCGCCGTCGGGTCCGGCACCGGCACCGCGGAGAGCAGCGCCTGGGTGTACGGGTGGGTGGCGTTGTCGTAGATCTGCTCGTCGGTGCCGATCTCGACCATCTTGCCCAGGTACATCACGCCGACGCGGTCGGAGATGTGCCGGACGATCGAGAGGTCGTGCGCGATGAACATGTACGACAGGCCGAACTCGCCCTGCAGCTGCTCCAGCAGGTTGATCACCTGTGCCTGGACGGACACGTCCAGGGCGGAGACCGGCTCGTCCGCGATGATGATCTCGGGCTTGAGCGCGAGACCACGGGCGATGCCGATGCGCTGGCGCTGGCCGCCGGAGAACTGGTGCGGGTACCGGTTGATGTACTCCGGGTTCAGACCCACGACGTCCAGCAGGTCCTGGACGGCCTTGCGGCGGTCGCCCTTGGGCGCCACCTCGGGGTGGATCTCGAACGGCTCGCCGATGATGTCGCCGACCGTCATGCGCGGGTTGAGCGAGGTGTACGGGTCCTGGAACACCATCTGGATGTTCCGGCGGACGGCCTTGAGGGCCGAGCCGGACAGCGTGGAGATGTCCTCGCCCTTGAACAGCACCTGGCCGGAGGTGGCCCGCTCCAGGTTCATCAGCACCTTGGCCAGCGTGGACTTGCCACAGCCGGACTCGCCGACGATGCCGAGCGTCTCACCCTTCTTCAGTTCGAAGGAGACGCCGTCGACGGCCTTGACGGCGCCGACCTGCTTCTTGAACAGGACGCCCTGGGTCAGCGGGTAGTGCTTGACCAGGTCCTTGACCTCCAGGATGTTCTCAGCCATGGAGGGTCTCCTTCCAAAGGTGGCACGCGCTGCGGCGGCCGGTGAGCTCCTTGCCGTCCTTGTCGGTCACGTGGTGCAGCGCCGGGATGTCCGTGCGGCACAGGTCGGTGGCGACATCGCAGCGGGGGTTGAACGCGCAGCCGGTCGGGACCTTCAGCAGGTTCGGGGGGAGGCCCTTGATCGCGTAGAGCTCCTGGCCCTTCTGGTCCAGGCGCGGGATGGAGCGGAGCAGGCCCTTGGTGTACGGGTGCGCGGGGTTCGCGTACAGCTCGTGCACCGGGGCGGTCTCCACGATCCGGCCCGCGTACATCACGGCGATCTTGTCCGCGACGTCGGCGACCACGCCGAGGTCGTGGGTGATCAGGATCAGGCCCATGTTGTACTCGGCCTGCAGCTCGGCGAGCAGGTCCATCACCTGGGCCTGGACGGTGACGTCCAGGGCGGTGGTGGGCTCGTCGGCGATGATCAGGTCGGGCTGCAGGGAGAGCGCCATCGCGATCATGATGCGCTGGCGCATGCCGCCGGAGAACTGGTGCGGGTAGTCGTTCACGCGCTGCCTGGCAGCGGGGATGCGCACCCGGTCCATCAGCTCGATGGCCTTCTCCTTCGCCTCCTTCTTGGAGGCGCCCTGGTGCACCCGGAACATCTCGCCGAGCTGGTAGCCGACGCTGAGCACCGGGTTGAGGGCGGAGAGCGCGTCCTGGAAGATCATCGCGATCTTCTGGCCGCGGATCTTCCGGCGGTCCTCGTTGCTCATCGTGAGCATGTCCCGGCCGCGGAACAGGATCTCGCCCTGGGTCACCTTGCCCGGGGGCATGTCCAGGATGCCCATGATGGTCTGCGCCGTCACGGACTTGCCGGAGCCGGACTCACCGAGCACGGCGAGCGTCTCGCCCGCCGAGACGGAGTAGTTGACGCCGTTCACGGCCTTGGCGATGCCGTCCCGGGTGTGGAACTCCACGTGGAGGTCCTTGACCTCCAGGAGCGGGGTTCCGACTTCGAGACGATCGTTCTTCTGGTTGTTCTCGATCACGGTGGTCATCGGGTCGTCACCTCTTCTCTCAGCGGAGCTTCGGGTCGAGGGCGTCGCGCACCGCGTCGCCGAGCATGATGAACGCCAGCACGGTAAGGCTCAGCATTCCGGCCGGGAAGAACAGGGCGAACGGCGCCGTCCGGATCACCTTCTGGGCCGAGTTGATGTCGATGCCCCAGGAGATGGTCGGGTCCTGCAGGCCGATGCCGAGGAAGCTCAGCGTCGCCTCGGTGGCGATGTAGCCGCCGAGCGCGATGGTGGCGACGACGATCACCGGGGCGATCGCGTTCGGCAGGATGTGCTTGAACAGGATCCGGCTGGTGCCGGCGCCGAGCGCCTTGGCCGCGGTCACGAAGTCGGCCTGCTTGACCGTGATGACCGAGCCGCGCATGACGCGGGTCATCTGGGTCCAGCCCAGGGCGACCAGGGCGAACACCACGCTCCAGATGGTGCGCGAGGTGAAGGCGTTCAGGATCACCAGCGAGCCGAGCAGCAGCGGGATGCCGAAGAAGATGTCGGTGACCCGGGAGATGATCGTGTCGGTCCAGCCGCCGAAGTAGCCGGCGAGCATGCCGGTGATGCCACCGAGGACGGTCACGCCGAAGGTGACGCAGATGCCGACCACGACCGAGGCGCGGGCGCCGTAGATGACGCGGGCGTAGATGCTGCGACCCTGGAGGTCGTAGCCGAACCAGTCGGCCTGGAACAGGTGACCGTAGTTCGGCTTCGTCAGGTAGTGGTTGCGCAGGTCGCCGGCGCGCGGGTCCACCGAGGTGAACAGGCCCGGGGCGATCGCGATGACGATCAGCAGCAGGATCAGCAGCGCGGAGATCACGAAGATCGGCTTGCGGCGCAGGTCGTGCCAGGCGTCCGAGCCGAGGCTGCGGGCCTTCTCCTGCTTGGGCGCCGGGACGTCCGCGGTGCGCTGGGCCGGGATGTCCCCGGAGGTCTTCTTCTCGGTCAGGTCAGGCATAACGGATCCTCGGGTCCAGGACCGCGTAAAGCAGGTCGACGATCAGGCCGGCGGCCAGGTACACGAGCACCAGGAAGGCGACGAAACCGGAGACGGTCGCGCCCTCCTTCATGTTGATGGCGTGGTAGAGCGCGTTGCCGACGCCCTTCACGTTGAAGATGCCTTCGGTGACGATCGCACCGCCCATCAGGGCGCCCAGGTCGGTACCGAGGAAGGTGACCACCGGGATCATCGAGTTGCGCAGCAGGTGGGTGCCGATGACCTTCCGGCGCGGCAGGCCCTTGGCCACCGCGGTGCGGACGTAGTCGGCCTTGATGTTCTCGGCTATGGAGGTACGGGTGAGACGCGCGACGTAGGCCAGCGACAGCGAGCCGAGGACGACGGCCGGCAGCACCAGCTGGGTGATGTCGTTCGAGTCCTGGACCGTCGGGGTGACCCACTTGAGGTTGTTCGCGAAGATCGTCTGGAAGATGAAGCCCAGCACCGGGACCGGGATCGAGATCAGCAGCAGCGTCATGACCAGCGCGCCCTTGTCGAACGCCTTGCCACGGCGCAGACCGGCGAACAGGCCGATGCCGATGCCGAGGACGATCTCGATGCCGAACGCGAAGAGCGCCAGCCGGACCGTGACCGGCAGCGCCTCGGTGATCTTGTCGAGCACCGGTCGGCCGTCCAGGGAGGTGCCGAAGTCGCCGGTGAGCAGCTTCCCCATGTAGGAGAGGTACTGCTGCAGCAGCGGCTTGTCGAGTCCCTGCTGGTGCTTCAGGGCTGCGAGCTGCACCGGGTCCGGCGCCTTGTCGCCCCACAGTGCTGCCAGCGGGTCACCGGGCAGCAAATGCACCATGAAAAAGATGAGTGCGGTCGTTCCGAGGAACACCGGAATCATCTGGAGCAGTCGCCTCGCGACAAAGCGCCCCATCGTGCCTCCATGTATGACTCTGCCGGGCCCGTCAACCCGGCCAGAGATAAGTCGGCGTGCCAACGGCCGGTGCCAGTCCTCGCCCTCGTGGGGATGGGACGGGCACCGGCCGTTGTCACCGGGTCAGGCGGTGCCGACCGATTACTACTTCTTGACCTCGACGTCGGTGTAGACCGGGTCGCCGAAGGAGTTGAACTTGACGTTCTGGACCTTGTTCGAGTAGCCCGAGTTGGTCTTGTAGTACCAGAGCGGGATGGCCGGCATGTCCTTGGCCAGCTGCTCCTCGGCCTTCTCGTACAGCTCCGCCGTCTTCTCCACCGAGGTGGCGGCGTCGGCGTCGTGGGCCAGCTTGTCGAACTCGGGGCTGGAGTAGCCGGCGTCGTTGGCCGCGGCACCGGTGCCGTAGACGTCACGCAGGAAGTTGGCGTTCAGCGGGTAGTCCTGCACCCAGCCGGTACGCATCATGCTCGGGACCGCCTTCTTCGTGACGATGTCACGCGCGGTCTTGAAGTCGGGCTTCGGGTCACCGATGCACTCGACGCCGGTCGCCTGGCGGATCGAGTTGCAGACCGCGTCCACCCACTCCTTGTGGCCACCGTCGGAGTTGTACAGGACGGTGATCTTGTTGCCCGGGACGCCGCCGCCCTCGGCGATCAGCGCCTTGGCCTTCTCCGGGTTGTACTTGCAGGCGTCACCACAGGTGCCGGCCTTGTAGCCCATGACGCCCGGCGCCACGAACGAGTCGGCGGGCTGACGGCTGTTGTTCAGCACGGTCTTGGTGATGGTGTCGCGGTCGATCGCCATCGACAGACCCTGGCGGACCTTGGCCTTGGCCGGGTCGCTCCAGTCCGCGTTGTACAGGGCGAACGAGATGTTCTGGATGGCACCCTGCGCCTGGTCGACGGCGCGCTTGCCCAGGTCGTCCTTGTACTTCGGCAGGTCGGTCGAGTCGACCTGGTCCAGCACGTCCAGCGTGTCGGACATCAGGTCCTTGTACGCGGCCTCGGGCGAGGTGTAGTTGCGGAAGACGATTCCGCCGTTCTTCGCCTTGTTGGTGCCGGTGTACTTGTCGTAGGCCTTCAGGGTGATGGCCTTGTTGTGCTCCCACGACTCGAACTTGTAGGGGCCGTTGCCGATCGGCTTCTGGCCGTAGCCGGCCGGGTCCGAGAAGAACCCGTCGGGCAGCGGGAAGAAGGCCGAGTAGCCGAGCTTGTACGTGAAGTACGAGACGGGGCTGGTCAGTTCGATGGTGAAGTGGGTGTCGTCGATGACCTTGAGACCGGACATCTCCTTGGCCGTCGGGTCACCCTTGTCCTTGTCCGGGTGGACGGCGTCGTAGCCGACGATGTCCGAGAACCAGTCCGAGTTGATCTGGTTGTTCGCCGGAGCGGCCGACCAGTTCCACGAGTTGACGAAGGACTTGGCGGTGACCGGGGTGCCGTCGTGGAAGGTCCAGCCGGACTTCAGCGTGACGGTGTAGGTCTTGGCGTCGGTGGTCTCGATCTTGTCGGCCACCTGGTTGCGCAGCGCACCGGTCGCGGGGTCGTAGTCGACGAGGCCCGTGAACAGCTGCTTGACGATACGGCCGCCCTGGTTCTCCATGGCGTTGGCCGGCTGCAGCGGGCGCTGAGGCTCGCCGCTCTGGTAGCTGAACATGCCCGCGGGGTTGACCGCGGCACCGTCCGAGCTGCCCCCGCTGGAGGAGTCGCTGCTGCTGCTACAAGCAGTCGCGGCAAGGGCGACCGCAACAGCTGCGACAACCCACTTGGCCTGGCTCCCACCACGCATCGGTGTGCCTCCTGAATTCGACGATTGCAACGAGGAGGGCACCACGGAACGGTTCTCACCGGGTCCGCAATGCCGTCCGCGCTCGTGGTTTCGGCGCGCACCCCTGCGCGTTCACCCTTGACCCGAGCCTGACTGGCTCCACTATCCGTCACGCACGGACACGAAAGTGACCAGTGACGATCTCAATTAGGTCACATGAACAGTCGGTAAGTTTCGAAAACCGGACATTTGAGACATAGCCAGACAGGTACCAAACGGACAGTCGTCATGCATGACGAACCGTCGCGTCCGCTCAGCGGACACCCGGGTGTGATGAGCGTTATTCGGTTAATACCGGCCCCGACAACTTGGAGTAGTTGAAAAAGTTCGCCCCCCTCTCCATTGGAAAGGGGGGCGAAACATTCCGGCCAATGGCCGTCAGTGCGTCCTGATCACGCCTTCTTGGCGCGCGAGGCAGTGCGTCCGCGGTCCTTCTGGTCCAGGACGACCTTACGGATGCGAACCGTCTCCGGGGTCACCTCGATGCACTCGTCCTCGCGGCAGAACTCCAGCGACTGCTCCAGCGAGAGCTTGCGCGGCGGGACGATCGACTCGGCCACGTCGGCGGTCGAGGACCGCATGTTGGTGAGCTTCTTCTCCTTGGTGATGTTCACGTCCATGTCGTCGGAGCGCGAGTTCTCACCGACGATCATGCCCTCGTACACCTCGGTGCCCGGCTCGCAGAAGAGCACGCCGCGCTCCTGCAGGTTGGTCATCGCGAAGGCGGTCACCACGCCGGCCCGGTCGGCGACCAGGGAGCCGTTGTTGCGGGTGGTCAGGGTGCCGAACCACGGCTCGTGGCCCTCGTGGATCGAGTGGGCGATGCCGGTGCCGCGGGTGTTGGTCAGGAACTCCGTGCGGAAGCCGATCAGGCCGCGGGACGGCACGACGAACTCCATCCGGACCCAGCCCGAGCCGTGGTTGGACATGTTGTCCATCCGGCCCTTGCGGATGCCCATGAGCTGCGTGACGGCGCCCATGTGCTCCTCCGGCACGTCCACGGTGAGGCGCTCGACCGGCTCGTGGGTCTTGCCGTTGACCTCCTTGGTGACCACCTGCGGCTTGCCGACGGTCAGCTCGAAGCCCTCGCGGCGCATGGTCTCGATGAGGATGGCCAGCGCCAGCTCACCACGGCCCTGCACCTCCCAGGCGTCCGGGCGCTCGGTGTCCAGGACGCGCAGCGAGACGTTACCGATCAGCTCGCGGTCCAGGCGGTCCTTCACCTGGCGGGCGGTGACCTTGCGGTCCACCTTGCCGCTGGACTTGGCGTCCGCGCCCTTGCCGCTGCCGCCACGGCCGACCAGCGGCGAGGTGTTGGTGCCGATGGTCATCGAGATGGCCGGCTCGTCCACCGTGATCAGCGGCAGCGCGATCGGGTTCTCCGGGTCGGCGAGGGTCTCGCCGATCATGATGTCGGAGATGCCGGCGACGGCGCAGATGTCACCGGGGCCCGCCACCTCGGCCGGCTTGCGGGTGAGCGCCTCGGTCATCAGCAGCTCGGAGATGCGGACGTTCGAGATGCTGCCGTCGCGCTTGATCCAGGCCACGGTCTGGCCCTTGCGCAGCTCACCCTGCTCGACGCGCAGCAGCGCGATGCGGCCGAGGAAGTTGTCGGCGTCCAGGTTGGTGACGTGGGCCTGCAGCGGCGCGTCCGCGTCGTAGCTCGGCGCCGGGACGTGCTCCAGCAGGGTGGAGAAGAACGGCTCCAGGCTGGTGCTGTCCGCCGGGACGGTGCCGTTCTCCGGCTTGGTCAGCGAGGCGACGCCGTCACGGGCACAGGCGTAGACGATCGGGAACTCGATCTGGTCCTCGTCCGCGTCCAGGTCCAGGAACAGGTCGTAGGTCTCGTTGATGACCTCGTCGATCCGGGAGTCCGGGCGGTCGGTCTTGTTGATGCAGAGGATGACGGGCAGCCGCGCCGTGAGCGCCTTGCGCAGCACGAAGCGGGTCTGCGGCAGCGGACCCTCGGAGGCGTCGACCAGCAGGACGACCGCGTCCACCATCGACAGACCGCGCTCGACCTCGCCACCGAAGTCGGCGTGGCCCGGGGTGTCGATGATGTTGATGGTGATCGGCGCGCCACCGTCCTTGGGGTGGTACTTGACCGCGGTGTTCTTCGCGAGAATGGTGATGCCCTTCTCGCGCTCCAGGTCGTTCGAGTCCATCATGCGGTCGTCGAGCTGCTGGTGGGCGGCGAAGGCGCCGGCCTGCTTCAGCATGGCGTCGACCAGCGTGGTCTTGCCGTGGTCGACGTGGGCGACGATGGCGACGTTACGGATGTCGTTGCGCGTGGGCATGCCTTGCGGATTCTCCCGGAATCGTGGGTTGCGGCGCCCGGCTGCGTGACGCGCACTTGCGATCCCTGTCGATCGCCGCCGCCCGTTCCGCCTGCTACTACCGGTCCACCCGCCGGGCACATGGACATGCCTCGGCTTCCTCCTATCGTACGGGGAAGGGCCCAGGTGGGCGGAAACGAGCAGGTCGGGCGGGACCAAGATCACAGGTGGGTCACGCGCTCTTCACCCGGCGGCCGCACTCCGACAGTCCGCCGTTCGTGATCCAGCGGCCCAGTGCCCCGTTGCCGAGCTGATCCCGCGGGCCCGCCACCTGGCCGACTTCGACGATCCCGCGGCCTTCACCGCCGCGCTGTGCCGCTTCGCCCGGGAGCTGGGCCCGTCCTGAGGAGGGCCGTCCTGAGGGGCCCCGTCCTCAGGAGCCCGTCCACCCCACGTCCTGGAAGCGCGGCCAGCCGTAGCCGAACGCTCCGGCGCCCGCCACGCCCTCCCGGACTCCGACCAGCTCCGGCCGCTGGTACAGCGGCACCGAGTGCCCGAGCTGCCAGATCCGTACGTCCGCCTCCTGCAGCAGGTCCAGCCGGGCCGCCGGGTCCGGTTCGGCGGACGCCCGGTCGAACAGCCGGTCGATCTCCTCGGTGCCGCTGCGGCCGTAGTTGCTCCCGGCGTCGAGTGCGCCGTCGGGGCCGGGCCGGGGCTTGGCGTAGGCGGGGCGCTGCTCGCTCGCCGGGCTGGGCCCGGCCGGCCAGGAGAAGAGCGCGAGGTCGTAGTCCCCGACGGCCAGGTGGTCCGGGACGAAGGTCTCGGCGGGCGCCGTCACCGGCTTCAGGGCGATCCCGTACTCCGCGAGGTCGGCGGTGAGCGCGTCGGCGGTGCGCCTGGCGGTCGCCGAGCCGGCCGGGACGAGCAGGGTGAGGGCGAGCTGCTTCCCGTCCTTGGTGCGGGTGCCCCGGCCGGCGGGTCGCTTCCAGCCCGCCGCGTCCAGTGCCCGGGCCGGGTCCTGCGGGCCGGCCGCGGCGCTGTTGTCCCGGTAGCCCTCCTGGTCCCCGGCGAGCAGGTGGTTGCCGAGCGGAGCGGCGGGCAGGCCGAGCGGGGTGAGCGCCGCGTCGGCGATCCGCCGCCGGTCGACGGCCCCGGCGAGGGCGCGCCGCACGGCCGGGTCGGTGAGCGGACCGCGGGCGGCGTTGACGGTGAGCTGGGTCAGCGAGGCCGCGGCCGCCCGGTGCACGGTGACGCCGGGCAGTGACTCGGCCCGCCGCAGCGCCGACGCCGCCGCCTCGGGAGCCGCGGCGGGCGGTGCCGCCGCCGGGGCGGACGCGGCGGGGCTCGGCACCGCCCGGTCCACCGCCGCGGTGAGCAGGGCGATGTCCAGCTTGTCCTGGTCGAGCGCGTCCAGCCGCTGCTCGGGCGGCACGGCGAGGAAGTCGATCCGGTCGGTCTTGGGCACGTCGCCCCACCAGAGCGGGTTGCGCGTCATGGTGACCCGCCCGCCCCCGGCGTCGTACCGGGAGAGGGTGTACGGCCCGGCGCTCGGGTGGCCGCCGTCGGTCAGCGCCCGGTTGAAGGCGGCCGGGGTGCCGGTCTCGGCCGCCGGGTAGAGCGGCCCGAACAGCGAGCGCCACTCGGCGTACGGCCGCCGGAAGGTGACCCGCACCTCGTGCGGGTCCTCGCCCCGGGCGACCGAGTCGATGGCCTCGTACCCGGCCGGGTGCGCGCCCCGGTAGGACGGGTCCAGCCCGGAGAGGGCGGCCCGCTGGGCGGCGAGGTCGGCGGCCGAGAGCGGCGTGCCGTCGCTCCAGACGGCGTGCGGGTTGAGCCGGTAGGTGACCACCTGCGGCAGCTGCCCGGGCGGGGTGGACTCCGCGCCCGCCAGGTAGTCCGGGTCGGGCACCAGCCGGCCGTGCTCGTCGGGGCGGAACAGCGAGGGGTACAGCGCATGGGCGAGCAGCGCCGAGTCGGCGGTCGCCGCGCCCTGGTAGACGTTCAGCGTGGTCGGGACGCCGTCCATCGCCCAGCGCAGCGTGCCGCCGCCCCGGACGTCGGTGCGGTCGGCGGCCCGGACGTCACCGGTGGTCGCGGTGGGATCGGCCGAGACCGGGGCGGGGGCCGGGGTACGGCCGGGGTCGGGGTCGTCGGAGCAGCCGCCGAGACCGGCGGCGAGCAGCAGCGCGGCGGCTGCGGCGGTGAGCTGGCGGACGCGCATGGCGGCCATCGAACGCCGCCCGCGCGGCCCGGCCCGCGCCGACACGGCGGACCGGGGGCGACTGCACCCTTACGGCCCAACCCGTGCAGCCCGACCCGTGCGGCCCGACCCGTGCGGCCGGGCCGTCCCCGGTGGGGTTCCCGATCCGGCTAGAGCGCCAGCTCGAACCAGACGATCTTGCCCTTCGGCGTGCGCCGGCTGCCCCAGCGCTCGGCCAGCAGACTGACCAGCTGCAGACCGCGCCCGCCCTCGTCGGTCTCCTGGGCGCGCCGCTGCCGGGGCTGGGCGTAGCCGTCGTCCCAGACCTCGCAGACCAGGCCGCGCTCGCGCAGCAGCCGCAGCCGGATCTCGCCGCGCCCGTGCTTGAGCGCGTTGGTGACCAGCTCGCTGACCAGCAGCTCGGTGGTGTCGACCAGCTCCTCCAGCCCCCGGGTCAGCAGCCAGCTGCAGGCCAGCTCGCGGGCCTTGGCGACGGAGGTGGGCTCGGGCAACAGGAACCAGTTGCCGACGGCGTCCTCGGGGAACGCGTGCACCTTGGCCATCAGCAGGGCGATGTCGTCCTCGCCGTGGTGCGGGTTGAGCTCGCCGAGCACGTGGTCGCAGAGGTCCTCCAGCCCCTTGCCCTCGACGGAGAGCGCCGAGCGGAAGGCCCGCAGGCCCTCGTCCAGCTGGTGCTTGCGGCTCTCCACCAGGCCGTCGGTGTAGAGGCCGAGCACGGCGCCGTCCGGGAGGACGATCTCGACCTCCTCGAAGGGCTCGCCGCCGACGCCGAGCGGCAGGCCGGGCGGTACGTCGAGCATCCGGGCGCTCTCGCCGGGGCTGAGCAGCACCGGCGGCAGGTGGCCGGCGTTGGCGAAGATGCAGCGGCGGGTGACGGCGTCGTAGACGGCGTAGACGCAGGTCGCCAGGTAGACCTCGCGCGCCTCCTCGTCGGCCGTCGAGGTGAGCCGGCCGTACGGGGTGGGCGGGCCGGCCGGGACGGAGTCGTCGCCGAGGCCGCGGGCGATCTCGTCCAGGGCGGTGAGCACCTCGGCGGGGTCGAGGTCGAGCATGGCCAGGGTGCGGACGGCGGTGCGCAGCTGCCCCATGGCGACGGCGGCGCGCAGGCCTCGGCCCATCACGTCGCCGATGACCAGCGCGGTGCGGTTGCCGGGCAGCGGGATGACGTCGAACCAGTCGCCGCCGACCTCGGTGTTGTTGTTGCTGGGCAGGTAGCGGCAGGCGATCTCCAGGCCGCTGGCGGCCGGGTTGCCGGGGGGCAGCAGGCTGCGCTGGAGGATCAGCGCGCGCTCGTGCTCGCGGCGGTAGAGCCGGGCGTTGTCGATGCAGACGGCGGCGCGGGCGACGAGCTCCTCGGCGATCGCGACGTCGCGGGCGTCGAAGGGCTCGCTGCCGATCGCGCGGGAGAGCTGGACGAGGCCGAGCACCTGGTCGCGGGCGACCAGCGGGACGATCAGCGTGGAGCGCAGCAGCGGGTCGGGCCCGGGGTCGGGGACGACGCTGCGGCCGGTGCGCAGCGCCCGGGCGTGCGGGGAGCGGCGCGGGTAACAGAGGGTGCCGCCGGCCTCGGCGATGGGCAGGCCGGTGACCGAGCCGAGCACCGAGGAGGCGCCGCCGACCACGCTGGAGACGGCGACCCGGCGCAGTTCGCCGCTGCCGTCGGTGAGCACGGTGTCGCCGAGCCGGCCGGCGCTGGGAACGGTCTCGCCGGACAGCAGCGCGGTGTAGAGGTCGACGGTGGCGAGGTCGCAGAACGGCGGGACGACGACGTCCAGCAGCTCCTTGGCGGTGGTCTCCAGGTCGAGCGTGGAGCCGATGTGGGCGCTGGCCTCGTTGAGCAGGGCGAGGTTGCGGCGCACGCCGTCGGCCTCGCGCTCGGCGACGTGCCGGCTGGTGACGTCGGAGACCTGCCCGGCCACGCCCATCGGCTGCCCGGCGGCGCCGTTCAGGCGGTACAGCGAGACGGCCCAGAGCCGGTTGCCGTCGCGGGTCGGGACGGCCCCGTGGAAGCGCAGGTCGAAGACGGGCTCGCCGGTGGCGAGGACCTTGCGCAGGGCGGCGGTGAGCCGGTCGGCCTCGGACGGCGGGAAGAGGTCGTGCGGGGTGAGGCCTTCGAGGTCGGTGGGGACCAGGCCCATGCCGGAGGCGAAGGCGTCGTTGACCCGCTGCAGGCGGAGCCGGTCGTCGAACAGCACGAAGCCGGTGGGGGTCTGCCCGAAGACGGCCTCGGAGGCGGCGAGGTCGGTCTCGATCCGGCGCAGCCGACCGAGGTCGACGGCCAGGCAGGTGGCGCCCGCGGTGGGCAGGGCGCTGTCGGGCATCAGGTACAGCTCGGCCAGGCCCTCGCCGCCGCCGGCCTCCCGGTACGGGGTGGTGCCGACCCACTCCTCGCCGGCCAGGGTGCGCTCCAGCCGGGCGCGGCCGCGCTGCCAGAGCTCGCGGGGGACGAACGTGGTGATCGGGTCGGCGCCGACGGCGTCGGCGGCCGGGACGCCGAAGAACTCGGCGGCGCGCTCGCTCCACTGGCTGATCCGCCCGTCCGGGCCGATCGCGAAGGTCGCGACCCGAATGTAGTCGTAGATCGTGCCGGGGTCGCCGGCGCCCCACGGCCGCGCCTCGGCGACGGGGTGGGCGCCGCGGCTCGCGGTGTCGCCGTCCGGCCGGGTCGCCGGTACGGGCAGGTGCGACGAACCGGCCTGCCCGGGTACAGCGGCATGACCGCTGCTGATCGGCGCGCTCCGCGCCGGAGTGCTGTTCAACGGACCGACCCCTCCAACCCGCGACCGTCCGGATGTCGAGAAGACCGAGTATTCATCATCAAGGGGTGCGTTCACACGCCCTCAACATCACAACATCAGATCGGGCGAAGGTTTTTGTCCTACCGCCCGCGCAACCACAATGCCACGCTCGCGCCCCCTTCCGGGGCGCGCGCTCCCCCCGGGCCCCCGATGGCATATGCGGCACCGCTCTCCTGTCGCTCCGTCCGGCGTTCGATCGAGTCACGCCTCGTCGGGCTCATTACCCGGCAGCGCCTGCTCGAACCAGACCACCTTGCCGATCCCCTCGGCCCGGGCGCCCCAGCGCAGTGCCAGCCGGCGGACCAGCTCCAGGCCCCGGCCGCCCTCGTCGGCCTCGGCCGCGTGCCGCTCCCGGGGCGGGTCGGGCAGCGGGTCGGAGATCTCGACCAGCAGCGTCTCGCCGAGCGTCAGCCGCACCCCGATCGGGGCGCTGGCGTACCGGACGGCGTTCGTGACCAGCTCGCTGACCAGCAGCTCGGCGGTGTCGGTGAGCGCCTCCACGCCCCACTCGGCGAGCGCGGCGCGGACCAGCCGACGCGCCCGGGAGACGGCGGTGGGCTCGGCCGGCAGGGTCCAGCCCGCCGTCGGGGTGCCGGCCTGGCCGTGCCCCAGCCGGGCCAGCAGCAGCGCCACGTCGTCCGGCTCGCGGCCCTGCTCCATGGTGTCGAGCACCGCCTCGCAGGCGGCCTGGATGGAGGCGTGCGGCTCCTGGAGGACGGTGAGCAGCCGGCCGAGGCCGACGTCCAGGTCCTTGTCCCGGGACTCGACCAGGCCGTCGGTGCACAGCGCGAGCAGGCTGCCCTCGGGGATCTTCAGTTCGACCGATTCGAACGGGACTCCGCCCACGCCGAGCGGGGCGCCGGAGGGCAGGTCGAGGATCCGGCCGGCGCCGCCGGGCAGCGGGCTGCCGTTGCGGGTGGGCTCCTCGCTCTCCTGTCCCGGCACCACCAGCACCGGCGGGATGTGCCCGGCCTTGGCGACGGTCAGCCGGGCGGTCGCCGGGTCGAAGACCGCGTAGACGCAGGTGGCGAGCAGCGCCTCGTCCGGGCCCTGGGCGAGGTCGTCGGCCAGCTCGTGGACGTGCCGCAGCAGGACGTCCGGCGGCAGGTCGAGGGCGGCCAGCACCCGGACGGCGGTGCGCAGCCGGCCCATGGTGGCGGCGGCCCGCAGGCCGTGGCCCATCACGTCGCCGACCACCAGCGCGGTGCGGTCGCCGGGCAGCGGGATGACGTCGAACCAGTCGCCGCCGACCTCGGTGCCGCTGCTGCCGGGCACGTACCGGTAGGCGACCTCGACGCCGGTGGGCTGCGGGACCTGCTGCGGGAGCAGGGTGCGCTGGAGGGTGAGCGCGGCGGTGCGCTCGCGGGCGTAGAGGCGGGCGTTGTCCAACGAGCTGCCGGCCCGGTCGGCGAGCTCGACGGTGAAGGCCAGGTCGTCCCGGTCGAAGGCCTCCCGGTAGCCGGCCCGGCTGACCTGCAGCAGGCCGATCACGATGCCGCGGGCGCGCAGCGGGACGACCAGCATCGAGTGCACCCCGAGGTCCCGGGCGGCCTGCATCTTGGGGTCGCCCGGGTAGGTGACGTCGTCCAGCTGCTCGGCCCCGGAGAGCAGCTCGGGCACGCCGGTGCGCAGCACCCGGCCGCAGGCGGAGTCCTCGGAGAAGGTGATCCGGGCGCCGCGGCGCAGCATCACGTCCACCTCGGGGCCGTCCTGGACGGAGGCGGTGCCGAGCTGGAGCAGCGAGGTGCGGCGGTCGTGGCCGTGCCGGGGCAGGTCGTCGCCGTGCGCGACGGCCTGGAGCAGGATCACCGCCGAGTGGTCGGTGAGCCGGGGGACGACCGAGCTGGCCAGCTCCTGGGCGATCCGGGACGCGTCCAGGAGGTCGCCCACTCGGGAGCCGAACTCGTTGAGCAGCGAGAGCCGGCGCCGGGCGTGCTCGACCTTGGCGACCGCCCGGTAGCGCTCGGTCACGTCCATCACCGTGCCGGAGATGCCGAGCACCCGGCCGGAGCGGTCGGTCATCCGGCTGTAGGAGATCGACCGGTAGCCGGCCCGGGTGGTGACCGGGGAGGCCAGGGTGACGTCGATGACCGGCTCGCCGGTGGCCAGCACCTGGCGCTGGATGGCGGTGATCTCGTCGGCGGCCCGCTCGGGCAGGGTCTCGCCGGTGGTGCGGCCGACGTGGTCCTCCAGGGCGACGCCGTTCATCTCGGCGAGGGTCTGGTTGACCGCGGTGTAGCGCAGGTCGGTGTCCAGGATGGCGATGCCCAGCGGAGACTGCTCGAACAGCGCGTCGCGCACCGCGAGGTCCCGCTCGACGGCCCCCACGGCGGCCGACTCGGCCATGCTGACCTGCAGGAACGGGGTGCCGTCGCCGTCCACCAGGAGGGAGATCCGGGCCTCCACCGCGACCGGCACGCCCTCCCGGTCGCGCAGCTCCGCGTAGCCGGCCCAGCGGCCGTGCCGCAGGGTGTCCTGGACCGCCGCCCGAACCCGGACGACCTGCTCCTGGTCGGGGATCAGCTCGTCGATCCGGCGGCCGACCAGCAGCTCGTTCGGCCAGCCGAGCAGTTCCTCGGCGGCGGGGCTCCAGAGCACCACCCGGCCCGCGGTGTCCAGGATCGCGATGGCGACCTTGAGCATGTCGAGCAGGCCGCCCCCGGGCGGCGCGCCGAGCGCGTTCGGGGCGTCGCCGGGCCCGCCGGGGAACGGCCGGCCGGGGCGGCTGCGCAGCCCGGAGCGGGCGCCCGGTTCGGGCAGGGCCAGGGTCGGCGCCGGCTGGGCGGGCCGCTCGGTGTCGGGGGCGGCGACGGGACCGCGGCGGCGGCCGACCGGCGGCTGGGGGGCGGTCGGACGGGCGGCGCGGCGCAGCCGGGCGCGGGCGGCCGCGCTGCCCGCGGTTCCTGCCCGCCGCTCTCCCCCGCCGCCGTTCCCGGTACTCGACACCGACGGGGCCTCCGGCTCTGGTCGGGATCGGCGTCGCCGGCTGGGGGCGGCTCACCGATGGTGACGAATAGTGCCGAAAAGTGACATACCCAGCAGAACCCAGGCTATCCCGGTCGCCGGGTCGTCTTGTCCGATTGACCTACCCGGCGGACTGCGCGTCGTGCGCCGTCCCCGGCTCCGCGAGCAGCCGGGCGACGTACGGCAACACGTCGCGGTCGTGGTCGATCCAGTCCACCGCGTCCAGCTCGTCCGGGCCCAGCCAGCGCAGCGCGTCGTGGTCCTGCAGCGCGCGCGGCTCACCGGCCAGCAGTTCGGCCGCCCAGAAGCGCAACTCCAGGCCGGGGCGCACGGCCCACGCGCCGGGCAGCCGGGTCAGCGCGCGCGCCCGGACACCCAGTTCCTCCCGCAGCTCGCGTTCCAACGCCTGCGCCTCGGTCTCGCCCGGCTCGGCCTTCCCGCCGGGGAACTCCCACCGTCCGGCCACCGCCGCGGGCGCGCTGCGCCGGGCCGCCAGCACCCGGCCGTCACGGACCAGTGCGCCGCCGACCACGATCCGAAGCTCGGCGGGGCCGTCGGCCGGGCGCTCCGTGGGGCTGCCGGCGG
The DNA here is from genome assembly GCF_044767225.1 of Kitasatospora sp. NPDC101447. Taxonomy (NCBI): domain Bacteria; kingdom Bacillati; phylum Actinomycetota; class Actinomycetes; order Kitasatosporales; family Streptomycetaceae; genus Kitasatospora; species Kitasatospora sp. NPDC101447. Next base: position 41,235 of record NZ_JBIWNL010000004.1, on the reverse strand, counting down.
GACGGTCGGTGGAGCGGTCGGTGGGGTGCGGGGCGTGCGGGGCGTCCATGGCCCCGACCCTACGGCCTCAGGCGTTCCGGACGGCGCCGTTCCCGTGCTCGGCCGGCCCGGCCGCGGACCCGGTCGTCTCGACCCAGTACAGCTGCTTGTGGCCGCGGGCCTCGAACTCGGCGGCCAGCCGCTCGGCCGCTGCGCCGTCCAGGCCGTCGGCGACCAGGAAGCGGTTGCCGTTGTCGTCCTGCCGCATCACCCGGTAGGTGCCCATGGCGCGAGGGTATCCGGCGTCCGCCGCCGCCTCCAGTGGCCTCCGGCGGCCGGTCCGAGCGCCGTGGCCGGCCGGATGCCGTCGTGGCCGCTCGGCCGGCCGGATGCCGTCGTGCCCCCGGCTCGCGTGGGGGTCGGGCCGGGGGCACACCCGCGACGCTACGCGCCGTTCGCTACCGGCAGGTATGGACGTTGTTAACGGCCGGTAACCTCGTGCGCGCAGGCTCAGACCCGCAGGTCGGGCACCTGCTCGCCGGTGGACAGGCCCAGCGCGCGGCGGATGTCCACGCTCATCGGCACCGTCTTGGCCACCAGCGCCTTGGCCCGGCGGATGCCGCCCTCCAGGTCGTCGGCGGAGGCCGCGGAGTCCCACGCGGGGGCCGCCTGGGACTGCGCCTCGACCAGCTTGGCGATCTTCGGCCGGACGTCGGCCGGCCAGTCCGTCGTCGGCGCGCCAAGCACGGCGGCCTCGGTCCGGGAGGCGACGGCCATCCGGCGGGCCCAGCTCCGGTAGTCGGCCCCGGCCTCGGAGACCTCCTGCTTCGGCTGCTCCAGGTAGGCGTCGTTGAAGACCCGGACCGCCTCCAGGTAGGCCAGTTGAGGCGCGGTCAGGCGGCTCCGGTCGGTGCGGACGGTGCCCCGGTGCTGGTCGTCGCGGTCCTCGAAGGCGCAGGTGGCGTAGCGCTCGCCGGCCGCCCAGTTGTTCGCGGTCGGGTAGAGGTAGACGTCGTCCATGCCGTCCGGGACGGCCCACTGGTCGAGCGCGTAGTCGTCCATGACCTTGCGGCACAGCCGGGCGGCCGACTCGCGGACCTCGCTCTCGCCCGGGTAGGCGCCGCTGCCCGTGGGGAACGGGACCGTTCCGGCCACCTCGCCGTGGTGCGGCTCGGCGCAGGCCACCCGGTTCACCCAGTACACCGTCTCGTCGCCGTCGGTGCCGGTCACCGATCCCCCGGCGGGGGAGTTGTAGCAGTCGCCGGTCTTGAGGTCGGACCAGTGGACGGAGCCGGCCGGCGCCTTGGGCGCGTGGGCGAACCGGCCGCCGCCGGCACCGCTGAAGTTCCCCGCCCCCAGCAGCAGCGAGAGCAGGAGCGTGCCGATCGTGCCCAGCACGACACCGGCCACCGCCAGGCCGAACCCGCGCTCCTTGCGGCGGTTGATCTGGACCAGCGCCACGATGCCGAACACCAGGGCCACCGGCGCCACCATGACCAGACCGGTCACCAGGGAGCCGACCGCGAACCCGTTGGTGGGCGCCGGACCGGCGGGCTGCGGGTACGGCTGGTCGGGCCGGAAGCCGGCCTGGGCGGAGGGTGTGACGGAGGCCCAGCCGCCGGCGGGCAGCGGATGCGGCGGCTGGGGCGGGGCGGCGGACGGCAGCGGGACGGGCTGCGGGTGCCCGACGACGGGCGGGGCGGGGGCGACAGGGGCGGCGGGGGCGAGGTCGGGCGCGGCCCAGGGGTCGGCGGGGGCGGGCGGCGGCACGGCGCCCGCGAGGGGGGCGGGCGCGACGGGAGCGGGCGCGGGCGCGGGCGCGAGGGGGGTGGGCGCGGGGTCCGCCGGGGTGGCCTCGGGCTCGTCGGCCTCCTTGCGGAAGTCCACCCGGGGGTCCTGACCCGTCGTCGGAGCCGCACCCGTCCCCGCGTCCACCCCCGTCCCAGCGTCCGTGCCCGCGTCCGGCCCGGTCCGCGCGGGCGTCTCCGGCCCAGGGGCGGACGGCTCGGACTCAGGCTTGGACACGTGGACTCCCCCAACCCGCCGGGGCGGGCATCGGCTCGGCGTTCGGCACCATGGCACGGACCCCCTGACGGGCCCGATGTGAACGGTCGCGCGACTTTACCCGATCTTTCCGAACACCTGCCCGCCCCGGCCGGACCCCTGTCGGGCACTCAGCCGCGGGCCAGGACCTCGCCGTGCAGCATCGAGAACCAGCCGTCCTCCGCGGCGCTCCACTCCCGCCAGCCGGCCGCGATCCGCCGCAGTTCGTCCGGCTCCGCGTAGCCCCGCTCGACCGCCGTCCGGCCCAGCGCGGTGCCGGTGACCCGGTCCGCCCACATGCCGCCCCACCAGGCGCGCCGCTCAGGCGTCGCGTACGTCCAGGTGCCGGCGCTCGCGGTGACGTCCGCGAAACCCGCCGCGCGGGCCCAGGACAGCAGCCGTCGGCCCGCGTCCGGCTCACCGCCGTTGGCGCGGGCGGTGCGCCGGTACAGCTCCAGCCAGCGGTCCAGCTCGGGCACCTCGGGGAACCAGGTCATCGAGGCGTAGTCGACGTCCCGGGCCGCCACCACCCCGCCGGGGGCCGTCACCCGCCGCATCTCGCGCAGCGCGGCCACCGGGTCGGCCACGTGCTGCAGCACCTGGTGGGCGTGCACGACGTCGAACCCGCCGTCCCGGAAGGGCAGTCGGTGCACATCGGCCTGCTCGAAGACCACGTTCGACAGGCCGCGTGCGGCCACGTACCCGGCGGCCTGCTCCAGCACCTCGGCGGAGGTGTCCACCGCGACCACCCGGCCGTCCGGGCCGACCAGCTCGGCCAGGTCGGCGGTGATCGTGCCGGGCCCGCAGCCGATGTCCAACAGGGCCTGCCCCGGCCGCAGTTCGGCCAGCAGGTAGGCGGCCGAATCGGCGGCGGTACGCGAGCGGTGCGAGCGCAGCACGGCCTCCTGGTGGCCGTGGGTGTAGACGGCGGAGGGCTGCGGTCCGGACATGGGATCCCCCTGGGGCGTGGTCGGCGTTCCGTTCTCCTCGATGGCTCGACGCTACTCCGCATCCCGCATGCCGAGAAGTTCCGTCTCACATTCCGGCCCGGTGGCATCCCGCCCGTACCCGCTCGCCGTACCGTGGAGGCGCCCCCGACAGAACGGTCCCGCCCATGCCCGGCCAGCGCCCCTTCGTCCTGCTGAGCGCCGCCGTGTCGCTCGACGGCCACCTCGACGACGCCTCCCCCGAGCGGCTGCTGCTGTCCAACGCCGCCGACTTCGACCGGGTGGACGAGGAGCGCGCGGCCGCCGACGCGATCCTGGTCGGCGGCAACACCCTGCGCGCCGACAACCCGCGACTGCTGGTCAACGACCCCGCGCGCCGGTCCGCCCGGCTGGCGGCGGGCCGGACGGAGCACCCGCTGAAGGTCACCCTCAGCGCGAGCGGCGACCTCGGCGCCGACCTGCGGTTCTGGCACACCGGCGGCGCCAAGCTCGCCTACACCACGGACGCCGGGGCGGCGGTCCTGCGCCCCCGGCTGGACGGGCGGGCCGAGGTGGTCGCGCTCGGCGGCGCGGTGGACCTCGGCGCGGTGCTGGACGACCTGGGCGCGCGCGGAGTGCGCCGGCTGATGGTCGAGGGCGGCGGGGGCGTGCACACCCAGTTCCTGGCCCTGGGCCTCGCGGACGAGCTGCAGCTGGCCGTCGCCCCGCTGCTGGTCGGCCAGGCCGAGGCGCCCCGGTTCGTCCGCCCGGCCGCCTTCCCGGGCGGCCCGGCCCGGCGGATGCGGCTGCTGGAGGCACGTACCGTGGGCGACGTCGTCCTGCTCAGGTACGCCCCGAAGGAGCCCGCGCCGTGAACCGCCCCGCGACCACCGACCTCGACCACCTGCGCCGGGCCGTCGAACTCTCCCGCCGCTGCCCGCCGTCCGAGACGGCGTTCTCGGTGGGCGCGGTGATCGTCGGCGCCGACGGCCGGGTGCTGGCGGAGGGCTACAGCCGGGAGACGGACCCGCACAACCACGCCGAGGAGGCGGCCCTGGCCAAGCTCCCGGCCGACGACCCCCGGCTGCGCGGGGCGACCGTCTACAGCTCGCTGGAGCCCTGCGGGCAGCGCGCCTCACGGCCGGTGCCGTGCGCCCGCCGGCTGATCGCGGCGGGCGTGCCGCGAGTGGTGGTCGCCTGGCGCGAGCCGGACCTCTTCGTCACCGACTGCCAGGGCACCGCCCTGCTGGAGGCGGCCGGGGTCGAGGTGGTGGAGCTTCCGGAGCTGGCCGAGGAGGCTCGCGCGGTCAACGCCCACCTGCTCGGTTGATCTTTTGTATCATCGAGGAACAAACAGCTGTCGTTCCGTTTCCGTCGAGGAGCCCCCCATGGAGCCCCCCATGCCCGCCGCCCCCACCCGGCTGACCGCCCGCGCCCTCCTCCTGGACATGGACGGCACCCTGGTCAACTCCGACGCCGTGGTCGAACGCTGGTGGAGCCGCTGGGCCGTGCAGAACGGCCTGGACCCGGCCGAGGTGCTCTCCGTCGCCCACGGCCGCCAGGGCCACGCCACCATGGCCGCCCTGCTGCCCGACCGCCCGGTCGAGGTCAACCTCGCCGAGAACGCGCGGATGCTCGACCACGAACGCGGCGACACCGACGGCGTCGTCCCGGTGCCCGGCGCCGCCACCTTCCTCGCCTCGCTGGCCCGCCTCCCGCACGCCCTGGTGACCTCCGCCGACCAGCCGCTCGCCCGCGTCCGGATGGACGCCGCCGGGCTGCCGCTGCCGCCCGTCCTGATCACCGCCGAGTCCGTCGGTGCCAGCAAGCCGGACCCGGAGGGCTTCCTCAAGGGCGCCGCCGCCCTCGGCTTCGCGCCCGCCGACTGCCTCGCCTTCGAGGACTCCGGCGCCGGCATCGCCGCCGCGAAGGCGGCCGGCATCCGCGTCGTCGGCATCGGCCCCCGCGCCACCGCCCACCACCCGGACGCCCACGCCGACACCCTCACCGCGGTCACCGTCACGCCCGCCCCGGACGGCCTGCTCACCGTCACCGTCGGCTGACCACCCGCCGACGCCGGACCGCCCGCCCCCGTGCGTACGGGGGCGGGCGGTCCGGTCACGCATCAGCCGTCACACGTTGAAGCGGAACAGCACGCCACGGCCGGGGATCAGTAGTGGTAGCGGGCCGCCAGGATGATGATTTCCCGGTCGGTGACCAGATAGACGAGGCGGTGCTCGTCATCGATCCGCCGCGACCAGACCCCCGGCAGGTGGTACTTCAGCGGCTCGGGCTTGCCGATCCCGGTGAACGGATCGCGCAGGACGTCCTCGATCAGCTTGTTGATCCTCGCGAGCATCTTGCGATCGTTCTTCAGCCAGGACGTGTAGTCCTCCCAGCCCTGCTCTTCGAAGACGAGCCTCACTCGACACCCCGCCCGGCATCAGCCGAGTCGGGGTCGATGAGCGTGCGCTCGGAGAGCCCTATACCGTTCAGCGCGTTGTCGTACGCCTTGAGCAGGCGACGCGCATTCGCCGGCGAACGCAGGAGGTACGAGCCCTCACGCAGGGCGGCGTAGTCCTCGGCCGAGACGAGCACGGCATTTCCGTGCTTGGACACGATCTCGATGGCGTCGTGATCCTCGTTGACCTTCTTGATCAACGGAAAGAGATCCCTGCGGGCCTCGCTCGCGGTGATGGACATGGCGCGTACCCCCTTCGGCGAGTGGTACCGAATAACGTACCACTCAGGCGCGCTTCCGAGTGGGTCGGCGACCGTTGGGGACACCCGAAAGTCAGCACCAAGTCAGCACGGCAACGAGGAGAGGGCCGGACTCCGTGGAGTCCGACCCTCTCCGACCTGCACACTTGCCACGTCACGTGGCATGCAGCAGTGGCCCGATCACACGTTGAAGCGGAACTCCACCACGTCGCCGTCCTGCATGACGTACTCCTTGCCCTCGATGCGGGCCTTGCCCTTGGAGCGGGCCTCGGCGATCGAGCCGGACTCGACGAGGTCGGCGAAGGAGATCACCTCGGCCTTGATGAAGCCCTTCTGGAAGTCGGTGTGGATGACACCGGCGGCCTCGGGGGCGGTGGCGCCCTTCTTGATGGTCCAGGCCCGGGTCTCCTTGGGGCCGGCCGTCAGGTAGGTCTGCAGGCCGAGGGTGTCGAAGCCGACCCGGGCGAGCGTGGCGAGGCCGGGCTCCTCCTGGCCCATGGACTGGAGGAGTTCGAGGGCCTCGGCGTCGTCCAGCTCGATCAGCTCGGACTCGATCTTGGCGTTGAGGAAGATCGCCTCGGCCGGGGCGACCAGCTCGCGCTGGGCGTTCTTAAAGTCCTCGTCGACCAGTTCGTCCTCGTCCACGTTGAAGACGTAGAGGAAGGGCTTGGCGGTCAGCAGGTGGAGCTCGCGGATCGGGGCGGTGTCGAAGCCGGCCTCGAAGAGGGTCTTGCCGGTCTCCAGGATCGCCTGCGCGGCCTCGGCGGCGGCCAGCACCGGGGCGGTGTCCTTCTTGAGGCGCGCCTCCTTCTGCAGCCGCGGCAGGACCTTCTCGATGGTCTGGAGGTCGGCCAGGATCAGCTCGGTGTGGATGGTCTCGATGTCGTCCTTGGGCGACACCTTGCCGTCCACGTGCACCACGTCCGGGTCGGTGAAGGCGCGCACGACCTGGCAGATCGCGTCCGACTCGCGGATGTTGGCGAGGAACTTGTTGCCCAGGCCCTCGCCCTCGCTGGCGCCGCGCACGATGCCGGCGATGTCGACGAAGTCGACGGTCGCCGGGAGGATGCGCTGGGAGCCGAAGATCCCGGCGAGCTTGGCCAGCCGCTCGTCCGGGACGCCGACCACGCCCACGTTCGGCTCGATGGTGGCGAACGGGTAGTTGGCCGCCAGCACGTCGTTCTTGGTCAGGGCGTTGAACAGGGTCGACTTGCCGACGTTCGGCAGGCCGACGATTCCGATCGTGAGCGACATGAAGCGCAGTCCCGTGGGCTTGGAGGAGTTGGGTCGGCACCGTACGGGCCGACCCCCAAGTCTACGGGCAGCGCCCGCGCTGCCTCACGCCTCGGTCGACGCCGCCCGGGGCTCCAGGAACTCCAGCCGGTTGCCCAGCGTGTCGGCGCTGTGGAAGCGCCGGTGGCCGGGCAGGTTGTCGTCCCAGAGCACCTCGTGGCCGTGCGCGGCGAGGCGCTCGGCCAGTGCGTCCAGCGAGTGCACCAGGATCCCGGGGTGCCCCTTGCGGGACGGGCGGAAGTCCGGGGTCACGCCCAGGTGCACCTCGACGCCACCGCCGCGGAACCAGCAGCCGCCGCGGGCGGCGAGCACCGGCGGCTTCTCCAGCTCGGCCATGCCGAGCACGCCGGACCAGAACGCCCGGCACTCGTCCTCGGCGCCGGCCGGGATGTCGAGCTGGACGTGGTCGAGCCGTTCGAACGTGAAACCGGTCATGTGCACCCCCGTGGGACGATCCGATGATCATGATGTGTCGGCTCGGCCGGGCAGGTCAGCCGCCCGATCGACGATCACATGACTAAGCCATCCGGAGACACGGGGCAAGACCTGAACGGTCCATTACACAGTGTGGCGATGATCGGACCGTACGTTGGGCGGGTGGAGCAGCGCATCCGAACCCAGCCGCCAGGGCCCAGACGCCGTCCGCCGAACGGCGCGGCCGCAGCCTCCGTCCCCGGTCCAGGCCGGGCTCCCGAGACGGCCGGGTCCGCCCCCGCCTCCCGACTACGGCCGGTGACCGGCCCCTCCGGACCCGCCCGCCCGGCCGGCCCGCGGCTGCGGCTGCCGCTGCGCGGGCGCGGCGACGAGCAGCCGTACGGGCGGCGCCGGACCGGTCGGCCGACCCGGCTGACGGCCATCGGAGCCGGCGTGGTCGCCGTCCTGGCCACGCTCGCGGTGGCGGGCCTGGACCGGCTGCTCTTCGGCGACCTCGGCTGGCTGTTCGGCCTCGGCTACCTGGTGGTCTGCTTCCAGCTGGCCGTCCGGGTCCGCTACGTCGACCTGCTGGCCGCGCCGATCAGCGGGCCGATCGCCTTCGCCGCGGCCCTGCTGCTGCTCGCACCGGTCGGCTCCTCGGGCGTCACCGCCCAGGTGGTCTCGCTCGCGACCGGGCTGGCCCTGCGGGCCGGCTGGCTGTTCTCCGGCACCGGGCTCGCCGCGCTGATCGTGCTCGCGCGCTTCGTCGCCCAGCGCCGGTTCCACCGCTCCCGCTGAACCCGCTCCCGCCGGCCCCGGGGCGGGAGCGGTCGATCCGGCGGAAGCGGCCGATCCGGCGCTCGCGTTGAACCGGCCACAGCGGACCGGCCACAGCGGAGCGGCCCGGCGAACCGGACTGACCACCCGGCGCGGGCCTCAGCCCGCCGCGCGGGCCGCCGCCATCGCGGCCCCGACGATGCCCGCGTCGTTGCGCAGCTCCGCGGGCACCACCCCCGCCTCGCGCTCCTTCAGCAGCGGCAGGAACTTCTCGTGCTTGCGGCTCACCCCGCCGCCGATCACGATCAGCTGCGGCGAGAACAGCATCTCCACCAGGTCCAGGTACTCGTCGACCCGCCCGGCCCACTGCGCCCAGTTCAGCCCGTGCCGCTCCTTGGCAGCCGAGGAGGCCCGCCGCTCGGCGTCCTTGCCGCGCAGTTCGAGGTGGCCCAGCTCGGTGTTGGGCACCAGCGCGCCGTCCACGAAGAGCGCGCTGCCGATGCCGGTGCCGAAGGTGAGCACCATGACGACGCCGGAGCGCCCGCGGCCCGCGCCGTGCGTGGTCTCGGCGAGGCCGGCCGCGTCGGCGTCGTTGAGGACGGTCGCCGGCAGGTCCAGCGCCTCGCGGAACAGGCCCTCGGCGTCCACGCCGATCCAGCCCTTGTCCACGTTGGCCGCCGTCCTGGTCCGGCCGTCGACCACCACGCCGGGGAAGGTCAGCCCGACCGGGCCCCGGTGGTCGAAGTGGCGGACCACCTCGCACACGGCGGCGACCACGGCTTCGGGGGCGGACGGCTGCGGGGTGAGCACCTTGTACCGCTCCTCGGCGAGCGCGCCCCGGGCGAGGTCGACCGGTGCGCCCTTGATGCCCGAGCCGCCGATGTCCACGCCGAATACCGCCGTCATCACGTCCACCCTCCGCTGTCGCCGCGGACCCGCTTGTCCACAGCCTGTGAACAAAGCTACGAGAGCACGCACGGGCCCGCACCGCAAAGAGCGGCGCAGGCCGGCACCGCGGAGAGCAGGACGCAGCAGGCAGGCCGCACAGCAAAGGACCCGGCACCCCGCGAGGGGGTGCCGGGTCCTCCGGAAGCGTCAGAGCTTGCCGGCCGCCTCGGCGCGCAGGTCGCGGCGCAGCTCCTTGGGCAGCGAGAAGGTCAGGTGCTCCTCGGCGGTCTTGACGGTCTCGACCGTGTCGTAACCGCGCGCGGCCAGGAATTCGAGCACGCCCTCGACCAGGATCTCCGGGACGGAGGCGCCGCTGGTCAGGCCGACGGTGCCGACGCCCTCCAGCCACTCCTCGCGGATCTCCTCGGCGAAGTCCACCAGGTGGGCGGCCTTGGCGCCGTACTCCAGGCCGACCTCGACCAGGCGGACCGAGTTGGAGGAGTTCTTGGAGCCGACCACGATCAGCAGGTCGGTCTCGGGGGCCATCTGCTTGACCGCGACCTGGCGGTTCTGGGTCGCGTAGCAGATGTCGTCGCTGGGCGGGCTGACCAGCGCCGGGAAGCGCTTCTTCAGCTCGCCGACGGTGGCCATGGTCTCGTCCACCGACAGGGTGGTCTGGGACAGCCAGACGACCCGGGACTCGTCCCGGACCTGCACGTTGGCGACGTCCTCGGCACCGTCCACCAGGTGGATCCGGTCCGGGGCCTCGCCCATGGTGCCGATGACCTCCTCGTGGCCCTCGTGACCCACCAGCAGGATGTCGAAGCCCTCGTCGGCGAAGCGCACGGCCTCCTTGTGCACCTTGGTGACCAGGGGGCAGGTGGCGTCGATGGTGGCGAGCCTGCCGGCCCGCGCCTCGTCGTGGACGGACGGCGCGACGCCGTGCGCGGAGAAGACCACGATCGAGCCCTCGGGCACCTCCTCCGTCTCGTCGACGAAGATCGCGCCCTTCTTCTCCAGGGTCTGCACCACGTACTTGTTGTGGACGATCTGCTTGCGGACGTAGATGGGCGCCCCGTACTGCTCCAGGGCCTTCTCCACGGCGATCACGGCGCGGTCGACGCCCGCGCAGTAGCCCCGGGGGGCGGCGAGCAGGACACGGCGCGGCGCGGTGTTGGACATGGCTCCATCGTACGGGCGGCAGCGGGCGGCGCCGCCCGGGGCGGGCAGCCGCGCCGACAACGGGCATTTTCCGTACAGACCCGATCACAAGTGCTCAAATGTGGTGTCTATGAGCTCTGCGAGCGAGCAGGCGACGCCGAGCGGCCTGCGCCGCAGCCTGGGCGTCCGCGATCTGATGGTCTACGGGCTGCTGTTCATCGCCCCGATGGCCCCGGTCGGCGTGTTCGGCGTGCTGGACGCCAAGAGCCACGGGGCCGTCGCCACGGTGTACCTGGTCGCCACGGTGGCGATGGGATTCACCGCCTTCTCGTACGCCCAGATGGTGCGCGCGGTGCCGCAGACCGGGTCGGTGTTCGCCTACGCCCGGGCCGGGCTGGGCGAGGGGCCGGGGTTCATCGCCGGGTGGATGGCGATGCTCGACTACCTGCTGATCCCGGCGGTGGCCTACTTGTTCTCCGGGATCGCGCTGCACTCGCTGGTGCCGGGCGTCTCGCGCTGGGTGTGGACGGCGATCGCGGTCGTGGTGACCACCGCGCTCAACCTGGTCGGGGTGCGGACGGCGGCGGCGGTCGGCTTCGCGGTGCTCGCGATGGAGATCGCGGTGCTGCTGGTGTTCGTGGTGGCGGCCGTGGTGGCGCTGGCCCAGGACGGCGCCCGGCGGGGCTGGGACACCCCCTTCACCGCCGTCGGCGGCTTCTCGTCGACCGCCGTGGTCGCGGCGGTGTCCGTCGCGGTGCTCTCCTACCTGGGCTTCGACGCGATCGCGACCTTCGTGGAGGAGGCGGTCGGCGCCTCGGAGGCGGTCGCCCGGGCGCTGCTCTGGTGCCTGGCGCTGGCCGGGGTGCTGTTCGTGACGCAGACCTACCTGGCGGCGCTGCTGGAGCCGCTGGGTCCGCGGCAGCTGGCGGCCGATCCGGTGGCGCAGGGCTCGGCCTTCTACGACACGGTGGAGAGCGGCATCGGGCACTGGCTGCACGTGCTGGTGGCGGCGAGCAAGGCGATCGGCGCGGCCTTCGCGGCCCTGGCCGGGCAGGCCGCGGCCGGGCGGCTGGTCTTCGCGATGGCCCGGGACGGACGGCTGCCGCGCGTGCTCGGCTCGGTCGACCCGGCCAGTGCGGTGCCGCGCCGGGCGCTGCTCGCCGCCGCGGTGATCACGATGGCGGCGGCGGTCTGGGCGGCGAACCGGGACGACGGCCTGGACCGGCTGACCTCGGTGGTGAACGTGGGCGCGCTGACCGCCTTCGCACTGCTGCAGGCCTCGGTGATCGGCTGGTACACCGTGCAGCACGGCTCGCGGGACCGGCTGCGGCACCTCGTCGTCCCGCTGCTGGGGATCGCCGTGATCGGCGCGGTGGTCTACGAGGCCTCGGCCACCGCCCAGCTGGTCGGGCTGGTCTGGCTGGCCGTCGGCCTGGTGGTGCTCGGAGTGCAGGGTTCGCCGGGCAGTGTCGGCAGGCGCCGCTAGCCTCGTCCCATGGCCAACACCAGCTCCCCCGAAGCCCCGCTCCCGGTCGGCAAGGTCTCCGCGCTGATCGGCGGTTGGATCGACCGGCTCGGCGCGGTGTGGGTGGAGGGGCAGATCACCCAGCTCAGCCGCCGCCCCGGGGCGGGCGTGGTGTTCCTGACCCTGCGGGACCCGCAGGCGGACGTGTCGCTCACGGTGACCTGCTTCCGCTCGGTGTTCGACCAGGTCGCGGACGTCGTGCAGGAGGGCGCGCGGGTCGTCGTGCACGCCAAGCCGGAGTGGTACGCGGCGCGCGGGCAGCTGTCGATGCGCGCCTCGGAGATCCGGCCGGTGGGCCTGGGCGAGCTGCTGGCGCGGCTGGAGCAGCTGAAGCGGCGGCTCGCCGGGGAGGGGCTGTTCGCGGCCGAGCGCAAGCGGCCGCTGCCGTTCCTGCCGCAGTGCGTCGGGCTGGTCACCGGGCGCGGCTCGGCGGCCGAGCGGGACGTGCTGGAGAACGCCCGGCGGCGCTGGCCGGCCGTCCGCTTCGAGGTGCGCAACGTCCCGGTGCAGGGGGTCAGCGCGGTGGAGCGGGTGAGCGCGGCGGTGCGGGAGCTGGACGAGCACCCCGAGGTGGACGTGATCATCGTGGCCCGGGGCGGCGGCAGCGTGGAGGACCTGCTGCCGTTCTCGGACGAGGGCCTGGTGCGGCTCGTCGCGGCCGCCCGTACGCCGGTGGTCAGCGCGATCGGGCACGAGCCCGACCAGCCGCTGCTGGACTTCGTCGCCGACCTGCGCGCCTCCACGCCGACCGATGCCGCCAAACGGGTGGTTCCGGACGTCGGCGAGGAGCTGGCCAAGGTCCGCCAGCTGCGCGACCGCGCCCGCCGGCACGTGCTGGCCCGGGTCGAGCGCGAGCAGCACGGGCTGGACGGGCTGCGCACCCGCCCGTCGCTGGCCGCCCCGCACCGGATGCTGGACGGACGCGGCCAGGAGGTGGAGGGCCTGCTGGAGCGGGCCCGGCGCACCCTGCGGCACCGGCTGGACCACGCGCAGAGCGACCTCGGGCACACCCTGGCCCGGGTGGTCGCGCTCTCCCCTGCGGCCACCCTGGAGCGCGGCTACGCGGTGCTCCAGCGGACGGACGGCACGGTGGTGACCGACCCGGCCCAGGTCGCGCCCGGCGAGGGGCTGCACGCCCGGGTCGCGGGTGGCGGCTTCCCGGTCACCGTGGCCGAGGAGGACTAGCGGTGTCCGTCCCACCCCCTACGCTGGCACGCATGGCAGAGCAGCAGGAGCAGCAGGACGCGGCGGCGGCCCCGAACCCGGACGACGCGCTGGGCTACGAGCACGCCCGGGACGCGCTGCTGGACGTGGTCCGGCAGCTGGAGAACGGCGGCACGTCGCTGGAGGAGTCGCTGGCCCTGTGGGAGCGCGGCGAGCAGCTGGCCAAGGTGTGCCAGCGCTGGCTGGACGGCGCCCGGGCCCGGCTGGACGCCGCACTGGCGGCCGAGGACGGCGGGGCCCCGGGCGGCGAGTGAGGCGGCCGGGGCGGGCGCGACCCGGCGGAGGACGTGAGGTGGATCACATCGACTTGGGGAATCGTTGAAGATTCACCTATGTTGGAGGAAGTGATCGGCCACGGCCGGTCACACCGACGAACCCCCCTCCCGCATGAGGTGCAGAAGCATGACCACCGACGCCCTGGTACTCGACGCCGCCGCTCAGGACCTGCTGTTCCGCGAGGCCCGCACCGCGAACACCTTCACCGACGAGCCGGTCTCCGAGGAGCAGGTCCAGGCCATCTACGACCTGGTCAAGTTCGGCCCGACCGCGTTCAACCAGCAGCCGCTGCGCGTCGTCCTGGTCCGCTCGGCCGAGGGCCGCGAGCGCCTCGTCCAGCACATGGCGGACGGCAACAAGGCCAAGACCGCCGCCGCCCCGCTGGTCGCCGTCCTCGCCGTGGACAACGAGTTCCACGAGGAGCTGCCGACCCAGCTGCCGCACTTCCCGCAGGCCAAGGACATGTTCTTCTCGGAGCGCAGCGTCCGCGAGCAGTCCGCCACGCTGAACGGCGCCCTGCAGGCCGCGTACTTCATCATCGGCGTGCGCGCCGCCGGCCTGGCCGCGGGCCCGATGACCGGCTTCGACGCCGAGGGCATCAACAAGGAGTTCTTCGGCGACGGCGAGCACTCGGTGCTGGCCGTGGTCAACATCGGCAAGCCGGGCGAGGACGCCTGGTTCCCGCGTTCGCCGCGCCTGGCGTACGACGAGGTCGTCACCACGGTCTGACCGGCCCGCGCGAAAGGGCCCCGCACCGGTTCGTCCGGTGCGGGGCCCTTCGGCGTTCGAGTGCGGGGCGGCGCTACTTGAGCGCCTGCGCCAGCTCGGCCAGCTCCTCGTAGGAGGCGGTGCCGGTGAGCACGGTCGTCCCGGAGCCGGTCTGCGCGGTCAGCGCGCGGGCCTTCTCGCCCTGGACCCGGTCCCAGGTGTGGCCGTCCACGTCGGAGGTGCCGTCCGGCTTGCCGCCGCGGACCTTGTCGGCGAGCAGCGAGTCGCGCGGCGCGTCGCTCTGCTCGACCGCCGCGTACTGGCCGGACGGCGTCACGAAGCCCAGGTGCCAGGCGTTGCCCTTGCCGTTGCTCTGGTCGGCCGAGCGGTAGCTGACCGAGGTGGCCCGCCACTTGTCGGACAGCCCGTCCGGGGAGAGCAGCGGGTACGGCGCGGCACGCTTGGCGGTGGCCGCGGCCACCTTGTACTCGACCACGTGCACCGGATCGCCGTCGGCGTCGTGCGGGAGGAAGAGGTACCCGATCCAGACGACGAAACCGACCGCCACCATCGACAGGACCATGTCCCGTACGGTCTGGCGACCCCTCATGCCCTTGCTCTCTGCAGCCACCCCCACATGGTGACTCATCCACACAACGGCACGGCCACCCGGGGTGCCCACGTACGGGTGAACCGGGACGAAGCGGTGGTTTTCGCCTGAGCATGGCGACCCGCGCCACAGACAGTCATCTCGTGGGCAGATACGATCGCAGAACCCTCACCACGGCGTTCGACCAGGCAGTAGTCGGGCGCTCACTGGCCGTCGCGTACAGAGAGGTAACGACGATGACCACGCAGTACCCGCACCACCTTCCCAGCGCCCTGGAGGTCGCGCCCGAGGCTCCGGACCGGAACCTCGCGCTCGAACTCGTCCGGGTCACCGAGGCGGCCGCGATGGCCGCTGGCCGGTGGGTCGGCCGTGGCGACAAGAACGGCGCGGACGGCGCGGCCGTCAAGGCGATGCGCACCCTCGTCTCGACCGTCTCGATGAACGGCGTCGTCGTCATCGGCGAGGGCGAGAAGGACGAAGCCCCGATGCTCTACAACGGCGAGCGGGTCGGCGACGGCACCGGCGCCGAGTGCGACGTCGCGGTGGACCCGGTGGACGGCACCACCCTCACCGCCAAGGGCATGAACAACGCCGTGGCCGTGCTGGCCGTGGCCGACCGCGGCACCATGTTCGACCCCAGCGCCGTGTTCTACATGGACAAGCTGGTGGCCGGCCCGGAGGCCGCCGAGTTCGTCGACATCACCGCCCCGGCGGCGGTGAACATCCGCCGGGTCGCCAAGGCCAAGGGCAGCGCCGTCGAGGACGTCACCGTCGTCGTGCTCGACCGCCCGCGCCACGACGGCCTGGTCCGGGAGATCCGCGAGGCGGGCGCCCGGATCAAGTTCATCTCCGACGGCGACGTGGCCGGCGCCATCATGGCCGCCCGCGAGGGCACCGGCGTCGACCTGCTGATGGGCGTCGGCGGCACCCCGGAGGGCATCATCGCGGCCTGCGCGATGAAGTGCATGGGCGGCGTGATCCAGGGCCGGCTGTGGCCCAAGGACGACGCCGAGCGGCAGAAGGCCCTGGACGCCGGCCACGACCTGGACCGGGTGCTCACCACCGACGACCTGGTCAGCGGCGAGAACGTGTTCTTCGTCGCCACCGGCATCACCGACGGCGAACTGCTGCGCGGTGTGCACTACCGCTCGGAGACCGCCACCACCAGCTCGCTGGTGATGCGTTCCAAGAGCGGCACCATCCGCGAGATCAACTCCACCCACAAGCTCTCGAAGCTGCGGGCCTACAGCGCGATCGACTTCGACCGCGCCAACTGACGAACCGGAAACGGCGCGTCCTGCGGACAGCAGGCAGCGGCCCCGGCGGAATCCCCCTCCGCCGGGGCCGCGGCACGTCCGGCCCCGGGCCCCCGGCCCCGCGGCGCCCGACTCCCGGGTCTTCGGCCCGCCGTCACCCGGCTATCCGGCGCCCGGCGGCCGCCGTCACCCGGGCCGCCTCGCGCAGCTCGCCGTCCCGGCGCCGCCGCCGGGCCAGCACCACCCGCCGCTCGGCGGCCGTCAGCCCGCCCCAGACGCCGTACGGCTCCGGCTGGGCCAGCGCGTGCTCGCGGCACTCCAGCAGCACCGGGCAGCGGGCACAGACCTGCTTGGCCTGCTCCTCGCGGGACAGCCGGGCCGCCGTGGGCTCCTTGGAGGGCGCGAAGAACAGCCCCACCTCATCCCGCCGGCACGCCGCGCCGGTGTGCCAGGGGTCGTCCTCGCCCGCGGGGGCACCCGTCGGGCCGCCCGGGGGCTGCGGCTGCGGGCGGACGCCGGGCCGGCGCTCCAGCAGCTGCGCGGCGGCGACTGGCGAGGTGGTGCGGGACTCGATCGGATGCAGCACGGCCGTACTCCTGACGAGGCTCTCGGACACGGGGAACCCCGCTCCCCTGCCCGGCTGCGAGCCCCCGCTGTCCAACCCTCCGGAACGGCCGCTCGGCCGCCTCCGGTGCGCAGCCGTACAAGAAGCGATGTGCGGAAGGAACTACCCCGCCCGGCCGCGATTCATGCACACTGCACGCAATCGACTACGGAGTGCACCGGCCACAACGTCAAGCGCCCGACCGGGAGTTGGCTCCCGGTCGGGCGCTGTGCTGGTCAACAGGGTTTACTCGGTGCCGAGTTGGCGGCGAACCCACTCCTTGAGCTTCTTGCCCCGGCGCGGCTTGGCGGTGCAACCGCCGAACATCGCAAGGCCCTTGACCCGGACGACCGGAGCGTACGGGTCCGCGGCGGTCTGCTCGCGGACGTCGAAGCCGCCGAACAGGCCGACCCCGCCGCCCTGCAGGCTGACGTTCTCCGGCACCCGGACCTCGACCCCGCCGAACATCGCCATCACCACGATCTCGACCTCGGGCGACTCGAAGACCGCGTCGCTCAGGTCGATCTCCACCCCGCCGAACGCGGCGAAGGCCTTCAGGTGCGAACCCACCCGCCAGCGGCCCTTGCGGGACGCGCCGCCGAAGATCGCCACCACCGCCGGCGACTCCTGCCGCGCGGGCGGCTGGGGCGTCGGGGCCGCCGCACCCAGCGGCTGCTTCTCGAAGGACAGCGGCCGGGCCGGCAGGTCCCGGGTCAGCGGCGCCAGGTCGCCGAAGGTCTTGGCGGCGTACGCGGCCTCGATGCGCTCCGCGTGCTCGTCCGCGTCCAGGCGCCCCTCGGCGTAGGCGTCGCGCAGCAGCTCCGCGATCTTCTCCCGGTCGGCGTCCGAGACGCGCATCTCCGCCTGCGCCGCCGGCGTGTGCGACGGTTGCGGCTCGGCCCCGGGCTTCGCCTCCGGCCTTGGTTCGGGCTTGAGTTCGGACTTGGTCATCGGTACGGGCGCCGGCACCGGCTGCCCCGGATCGTCGTGCGACGGCGAGTTGTCCACGGGGGCCAGCCTAGTCGCTCGCACTACTGCCCGAGTGAGCCCGGTCACGCAAGGCTGACCTGTCCGCAGGACGGCTCCGGCCGGGTCCTACCCTGGATGGTGCTTCGCCGACGCAGCCGGACCACTGGATAGCTAAGGACCGCCCCGATGGCTCCCACGCCAGACTTCGAGTACAGCGACCTGCTCCCCCTGGGCGCTGACCCGACCCCGTACCGCAAGCTCACCTCCGAGGGTGTCTCCACCGTCGAGGCGGGCGGTCGCACCTTCCTCCAGGTCGAGCCCGAGGCCCTGCGGCTGCTGACGGCCGAGGCGATGCACGACATCTCGCACTACCTGCGCCCCGCCCACCTCGCCCAGCTGCGCCGCATCCTGGACGACCCGGAGGCCAGCCCCAACGACCGCTTCGTCGCGCTCGACCTGCTGAAGAACGTCAACATCTCGGCCGGCGGCATCCTCCCGATGTGCCAGGACACCGGCACCGCGATCGTCATGGGCAAGCGCGGCCAGAACGTGCTCACCCAGGGCGGCGACGAGTCCGCCATCGCGCGCGGCGTGTACGACGCGTACACCGAGCTCAACCTGCGCTACTCCCAGATGGCCCCGGTGACCATGTGGGACGAGAAGAACACCGGCAACAACCTGCCGGCCCAGATCGAGCTGTACGCCACCGACGGCGACGCGTACAAGTTCCTCTTCATGGCCAAGGGCGGCGGCTCCGCCAACAAGTCGTACCTGTACCAGGAGACCAAGGCCATCCTGAACGAGGCGAGCATGCTCTCGTTCCTGGAGCAGAAGATCCGCTCGCTCGGCACCGCGGCCTGCCCGCCGTACCACCTGGCCATCGTGATCGGCGGCACCAGCGCCGAGTTCGCGCTGAAGACCGCCAAGTACGCCTCGGCGCACTACCTGGACAACCTGCCGACCTCGGGCAACGCCAAGACCGGCCACGGCTTCCGCGACCTGGAGCTGGAGGCCAAGGTCACCGAGCTGACCCAGAAGATCGGCATCGGCGCCCAGTTCGGCGGCAAGTACTTCTGCCACGACGTGCGCGTGGTGCGCCTGCCGCGCCACGGCGCCTCGCTGCCGGTCGCCATGGCCGTCTCCTGCTCCGCCGACCGCCAGGCGCTGGGCAAGATCACCGCCGAGGGCGTCTTCCTGGAGCAGCTGGAGACCGACCCGGCGAAGTACCTGCCGGACACCACCGACGAACACCTCGACGACGACGTGGTGCGCATCGACCTCGACCAGCCGATGTCCGCGATCCGCGCCGAGCTCTCCAAGTACCCGGTGAAGACCCGCCTCTCGCTCACCGGCACCCTGGTCGTCGCCCGCGACATCGCCCACGCCAAGATCAAGGAGCGCCTGGACGCCGGCGAGGGCATGCCCAAGTACCTGCAGGACCACCCGGTCTACTACGCGGGCCCGGCCAAGACCCCCGAGGGCTACGCCTCCGGCTCCTTCGGCCCCACCACGGCCGGCCGGATGGACTCCTACGTCGACCAGTTCCAGGCGGCCGGCGGCTCGATGGTCATGCTCGCCAAGGGCAACCGCAGCAAGCAGGTCACCGACGCCTGCGCCGAGCACGGCGGCTTCTACCTCGGCTCCATCGGCGGCCCGGCGGCCCGCCTCGCCCAGGACTGCATCAAGAAGGTCGAGGTGCTGGAGTACGCCGAGCTCGGCATGGAGGCCGTCTGGCGCATCGAGGTCGAGGACTTCCCGGCGTTCATCGTGGTGGACGACAAGGGCAACGACTTCTTCCGCGAGACCACGGAAGGCCCGCTGATCACCAACCTGCGGGTCCGCTCGAAGGAGTAGCCCGCACGCCCGGGGAATGACCCCGCACGCCCCCAGACCGCCCCGGCCGCCCTGCGACCGGGGCGGTCTTCTCGTGGCGCATGGTACGGAGAACTCGTACCATCGCGGTACGGGGACACGGTACGCAGATGGAGGCACGACGGTGGCGATCAGCGCAAGCGAGGCCCGCACGCAGCTCTTCCCGTTGATCAAGAAGGTCAACGACGACCACGCCCCCATAAGGATCACCTCGAAGAGCGGGGACGCGGTCCTCATGTCCGCCGAGGACTACGACTCGTGGCAGGAGACGATCCACCTCCTGCGCTCACCTGCCAACGCCCAGCGGCTCATGGAGGCCGTCGCCCGCGATCGGGCCGGTCAGGCCGGCGTCAGCCGGACCATGGAGGAGCTGGAATCCCTGGCGGGAGAGGTGTGAGGAGCGCCCACTTCGACCCGGACGCCTGGGAGGACTTCCTGTTCTGGCTCGCGTCGAACCGGAAGATGGCCCAGCGGATCACCCGCCTCATCGGCGAGATCCAGCGCGACCCGTTCGGTGGCATCGGGAAGCCCGAACCGCTGAAGGGCGACCTGGCCGGCTACTGGTCCCGCCGGATCGATGACGAGCACCGACTGGTGTACCGGGCCGACGAGAAGGAAGTGAAGGTCCTCAAGGCCCGCTACCACTACCAGTAGCAGCAGCCGAGCGACAGGCGCTCACGCGTCGAAGTCGTACTCCAGGACGTAGGAGGCGGCGTCCAGGATCATCTCGTTGAGCTCGACCACCTGGCCCTCGTCGGCGAAGGCGGTGCGGCAGATCAGGATCACCGGGGTGCCGGCGGACAGCTCCAGGCGGGTGGACTCCTCCCCGCTGGGCATCCGGGAGCGGACCTCCTCGCGGAAGTGCACGGGCTTGGCGCCGATCTCGGCCAGCCGGGCATAGGTGCCGCCGGGGCCGGTGTCCTCGCGGGTGATCGCGGTACCGGCGACCAGACCGGCGGGCAGGTAGGAGGTGGAGAGCAGCACCGGCTTGCCGTCCAGCACGAAGCGGCGGTTCCGTACGCACATCGCGGCACCCGGGTCCACGCCGAGCACCCGGGAGACGTGCTCGGGCGCGCCCCGCTCGGTGACGGACACCTGGTCGACCACCAGGCTGCGGTTGTCGATGTCGGCCGACCATATCGACCGGCCGGACCCCCACTGCCCCTGCGCCAGCCGCTGGATGCCGCGCCGGCGCAGCGGCCGGAAGTCCCGCACGAACACCCCGGCGCCGCGGCGCGCCTCGGCGATGCCCTCGCTCTGCAGCACGCCCAGTGCCTGGCGGGCGGTCATCCGGGCCACGCCGTACTCGTCCATGAGGTCGTTCTCGCCGGGCAGGCGGTCGCCCGCGCGGTACCGGCCGGTGTCGATGGCCGCCTTCAGCGCGTCGGCGATCCGCTGGTACTTGGGCTGCTTGTCGCCACTGCTGCCGGTCATCGCCGCTCCCTCTGCCTCGGACAAATCGTAGGCGCGCCCGCGGCCGCTAGTAAGCCGATACGACCGTTGACATCTCTAGAGATATTAGCTTCTCTAGAGATGCTGGCCAGTCGCCTACCGAGCGAGGAGCACAGCGGTGAGCATCCGACAGCGCAACGCCCCGGCCTACCGACCGCACGTGGGTGAACTCGTCCTCGACCGGAGGACCGGACGCACCGGCATCTACATGGACACCATCGGCGGCGAGCACTACCTGCGCCCCGAGGGCGGCGGCCTCGAATGGGCCGCCGAACCGCACCACGTCTCGCCCGTTCCCGGGCCCCTCGATTCGGCTGAATGACTTCGCCTCCGGTAATTCCGGCGAAATCCCCGCGAACAGTTACATTCCGGACCCTGCTATCCCACCGGTGAATCCGGAATTCCGGAACGCCCCGCGCACACCGCCGGGCACGTTACGGATGACACCGGTCACCATGCGTGCACCGGGAACGGGAATCGGCCACCGGCGCACCGGCGCACGAACCGGCGTGCACATAACCGACAGCACCCCCGCGCCCGGACGGGGCACGGGGGCACTCGGACCGCGCGGGTTACGGGTGGCCGGCGATCATGCCCTCCGGCTCGTAGACCTGGCCCGACTTGTCGGTGGCCGGCGTGGCGGGCTCCACCACGTGGTCGGCCTCGTCACCGAAGAAGTCGTTCTCGATCGCGTTCTTCTGCGCGTCCGTCGGCGCGGTGTACTCGGTCGGGTTCGAGGACGCGGCCACCGCGACCTCGACAGCCTTGCCCGCCTCCACAGCGGCGGCCGGGGCCTCGGTCTTCGCCTCGTTCTCGGGCGTCGACGCCACCGGGGTCTCGCTCTGGTCGTTGGCCATTGGGCGGCCGCCTTTCGGTCATCAATTGTGTCCAGCCCGACCTCCGTGGCGCGGGCGCCGGGACAGTATCGTAGGGTTGATTAAATGTCCGATAAACATCGTGCGACTTGCGGCGCTGTCCGGCAGAGTCAGGCGCCCGCCTAAGCTGAAGCACCGCGGCGGACCGCCGAGCGCCCTTTCACGGAATCGACACCACAGGCCACCGGGGGACTTCATGGAGTTTCGGGAGACGCCGCAGGGCCCTGCGCTGCGCTTCCAAGTCCTCGGTCCGGTTCAGGCCTGGCTCGACGGAAAGCCCCTCTCCCTCGGCTCCCCCCAGCAGCAGGCGGTTCTGACCACCCTTCTGCTGCACTCAGGCCGCCCGGTCACCACCCAGGACCTGGTCGACTCCCTCTGGGGCGACCGGCCTCCGGCCCAGGCCGTGGCCGCGCTCCGCACCTACATCTCACGCCTGCGCTCCGTCATCGAGCCCCGACGGGAGGTGCGCCGCCCCGCCGAACTCCTGGTCTCGGTCGCCGACGGCTACGCACTGCGCGTCCCGGGCGAGGCGCTCGACCTGACGGTCTTCGAGCGGCTCTCCTCCGAGGCCTCGGCCGCCCGCACGACCGGCGACAAGCACGAAGCGCACCAGTTGCTGACGCAGGCGCTGGCCATGTTCAGCGGCCGACCCCTCACCGGCATTCCGGGCCCCTA
Organism: Kitasatospora sp. NPDC101447; assembly: GCF_044767225.1. Taxonomy (NCBI): domain Bacteria; kingdom Bacillati; phylum Actinomycetota; class Actinomycetes; order Kitasatosporales; family Streptomycetaceae; genus Kitasatospora; species Kitasatospora sp. NPDC101447. Next base: position 18,987 of record NZ_JBIWNL010000004.1, on the reverse strand, counting down.
CGCCGACGCCCAGCGGCTGCGACTGGGAGAACGCCAGGTGGCGGCCTCGGAGGAGCTGTGCACCGTCGCCCTCGACATCGGCCTGCACGCGGAGATCGTCGGCGAGCTCAACACCCTGACGGCCGAACACCCGCTGCGCGAGCGGCTGCGCGAGCTGCTGATGCTGGCGCTGTACCGCTGCGGGCGCCAGGCCGAGGCGCTCGGCGTCTACACCGACACCCGCAAGCTGCTGATCGAGGAGCTCGGGGTCGAGCCGGGTGCGGGCCTGTCCGCGATCCACACCCGCATCCTGGCGGCCGATCCCGATCTCGTCCTTCCGGCCGCACCCGCCCCCGCGCCCCGCGAGGAGGGTCCGGCCGCTCCGCCGGCTCCGGCTCAACTGCCCGCTGACGTCTCGGACTTCAGCGGTCGAACGGAACTGGTGGGCGACCTCTCCACCGTCCTGATGAACGCCACCGGCCAGGCCGTGGTGGTCACCTCCCTGGCCGGAATCGGCGGCGTCGGCAAGACCACCCTCGCGGTGCACGTCGCCCATCGCGTCCGCGCCGAGTTCCCGGACGGCCAGCTGTACGTCGACCTGCGCGGGGCCGGCGCCTCGCCCGCCGACCCGGTCGTCGTCCTCGGCGACTTTTTGCACGCCCTCGGTGTCACCGAGAACCCCGACTCACTCGAACAGCGCGCCGCCCTCTACCGCTCGCTGCTCGCCAACCGGCGGATGCTCATCCTGCTCGACAACGCGCGGGACGCCGACCAGATCCGACCGCTGATCCCCGGCGTCTCCGGCTGCGCCGTGCTCGCCACCAGTCGCTCCCGGCTGGCCGGCATCCCGGGCGCCCAGCTGTTCGACGTGGAGGAGCTGACCCCGGACGAGGCGCTGGCGCTCTTCTCGGCCATCGTCGGCGAGCAGCGGGTCGCCGCCGAGTCGGAAGCGGCCATGAAGGTGGTCGCCGCCTGTGGCTTCCTGCCGCTCGCCGTCCGCATCGCCGCCGCCCGGCTGGCCAGCCGACCGCGCTGGAGCGTCTCCGACCTGGCCCGCCGGTTAGCGGACCAGCGCCGACGGCTGGACGAACTCCAACTCGGCAACCTCGCCGTGGAGACCACCATCGGGCTCGGCTACGGACAGCTGTCCACCGACGAGGCCCGCGCCTTTCGACTCCTCGCCCTGATCGACTCCCCCGACATCCCGCTGGCGGCCGCCGCGGCGCTGCTCGGCGTGGACGAGTACACCGCCGAAGACCTCGCGGAGGCGCTGGTCGAGGCGAACATGCTGGAGTGCTTCACCCCGGGCCGCTACCGCTACCACGACCTGCTCCGGCTGTACGCCCAGCGGCAGAACGAGCGGATCGGGGACGCCGCGGAGCAGGAACAGGCGGTGCTGCGGCTGCTCGACCTGCTCGTTCCGACCGTCCGCAACGCGGCCCAGGTCATCGAGCCCGACGACCGGCTCCCGGAACCGCTCAATCCGTTGAGTTCCTCGGGCCTGGACCTGCCGACGAGCCAGGACGCGCGGCAATGGCTCCGGACCGAGATCACCTTCCTGCTCAGCACGGTCGAGGCAGCCGTCCGAGGGCCGGGCTTCGTCCTGCGACCGGCCGTCGACCTGCTGATCGTCCTGAACAGCCTGGTCGGGGATCCCACCCACGGCTCCCGCGTGCGCGGCTCCCTGGAGACCGCCGAACAGAATGCCGCTGCCTCCGGGGACTCCGCCGCGCTCGCCCGGGTGCACTTCGCCTTCGGGACGCTCCAGTCGATCACCAATGACTTCCAGGGCGCCGAACGGTCGCTCCGGAACAGCCTGAGCCTTCAGGGTGCCGAGGAGATGACCATTCTGCGGTCGGCGGCGACGAATCATCTGGGCATCATCCTCAGCCTGACGAACCGCCCGGCCGAGGCCATCTCGTTCTTCGAGCAGGCCCTCGCCATCAGCCGGGTGGTGCGCGTTCCGATCAACGAGGCCCGGCTGCTCGGCAACATGGCCCGGGCGCAACTGAGACTGGGCGACACCGAGACGGCGGTGCGCTCGGTCATCGAAGCGGTCACGACGGCCCGGACGTCGAGGAACGGCCCGTGCCTCGCCGACACCCTCTACCAAACGGGCGTGGTGCTCTCCTCCACCGATGAGCCGGGAGCAGCCGTCGAGTACCTGCGCGAGGCGCACCAGCTGTTCCAGTCCCACCAGAACCCCCTCTGGGAGGGCTACACCCTGGCCCGCCTCGCCTCCGCCCTGCTCGCCGCCGGGCAACACGCCGACGCCGCCGAGGCGGCCGGCGAGTCGCTCGCGATCGGCCAGGAGATGGACTCCGCCTACTGCCAGGGCCTGGCCAACGCCGCGCTGGGCGAGGCGTTGCTCGCCCTCGCCCAGCCCGCTCGCGGGCTCGCGTGCCTCCAGGAGGCGCACGCGATCTTCACGCGGCTCGGTGTGCCGGAGGCCTCCCCCGTGGCGGACCTCATCGCCCAGCAGCACACCGAGCCCTTCTCTCCCCCCGCGCCGTAAGGCCTCCGCTCCCCACGGAGAACCTCCCCCGATCCGCGCGTCGGCGCTCCCGCAGCCCCCCGGCTGCGGGAGCGCCCTCAACGCTTCCCCGGCGCTGGACTCCACTGTGCACCGGACCGATTGACGTTCGATAAACGACCGACAGTCTGCCTGCGGACCGGAGAAACCGCAGGTCAGCGGCGCCACCCCGGCGCGCCGTACGGCGTGCGGGGTCCGGCGCACCACCCCTGCCCGCACCGTCGTGCTTCCGCAACCCCGGCCACATCGACCCAAGCGCGACGAGTTGGCCGGAAAGGGACCCCACGACGCAGTGATCACGCATATTCTCAGATGCCAGTACGCACACGAGTGTCTGCCGCAGAGCGGGTCTGGGTGCAGTCGTCTCTGTGCTGCGGGGAGCGTGACACACCGCCACCGGCAGCGGCCCGCGGGGCCGCAGAGGAGCCGACCGGAGGCCACGGGTGGAAGGGTGCCTCTCAACGTGACGACCGGACAGATATCGGACGCGTTCCCCGTCGGCGAGGACGCGGGGGACGACGAACCCGAGGTACGACGGCGCCGCGCGGCCCGGGCCCTGCAGGCGGTCGCCTTCGACACCATCGGCGCGGGGTACGGCGAGGCGTTCCCCGCCAAGGACGGGCAGCTGGCCTGCGGCCGGCGGCTGCTCGCCGAGCTCGAACCCGGCGCCCGGGTCCTGGACGTGGGCTGCGGCACCGGCGAGCCGACCGTCCGCCAGCTGGCCGGGGCCGGGCTGCGGGTGACCGGTGTGGACCTCTCCGACGTGATGCTCTCCCTGGCCCGGCGGGCGGCGTTCCCCGGCTCGTTCCCGCCGGTGTTCCATCGGATCGACCTGTACGATCTGGCCACCGCGCGCGCCGACCGGGTCTGGAACGCCCCCGGGCTCGGCCCCGACGGCCACGGCGCCTTCGCCGCCGTCACCGCCTTCTTCTCGTTGATCCTGCTGCCGCAGGACGAGATCCCCACCGTTCTCCGGCGCCTGCGCGAACTCCTGCGGCCGGGCGGACTGCTGGCGCTCGGTATGGTCGAGGCGGACCTGGATCACGTTCCGCTTCCGTTCCTTGGCAGAGAGCTGCGGATCAGTGGGTATCTGAGGGAGGATCTGGAGCGGGTTCTGGTCGCGGCCGGCTTCGCCGTCGAGGAGTGTTCGGGGCATCCGTACGCGCCGGCCAGTACCTCGCTGCCGCCGGAGGAACAGCTGTTCCTGTGCTGTCGACGCGTCGGCTGACCGACCGATCGACCGGAACACCCACCCACGGAACACCCACCGACCACACAGAACCCAGGACAGGCAGCCGTGCGCGACCAGCTCAAGACCGAGGCGGAGCAGCCGCCCGCCGTCCCGGGCCAGCGCCGCCAGGTCCCGGCCCGGGCGCAGGCCCCGACGAGGACGCCGGCCGCGCGGCCGGAGCGCGCCGACGTGGCGGACCGCCTCGCGTACCTCGACTCGGCGACCCGGCGGATCAACAGCGCCCTCGACCTGGCCGCGACGCTGCGCAACATCGGCCGGGTGCTGGTCCCGACCCTGGCCGACGCCGCCGTGGTCCACCTCCGCGACCCGCTGCCCAACGTCGAACGCGAGCCCGGCTTCCCGGAGGAGCTGCGGATCCACCACAGCACCGGCACCCGGATCGGCCGCCGCGGCCGCCCGGGCGGCTTCGACGACCGGCGCCGCTCCCGCTACGGCGCCCGCTCGACGGCCGACAGCGGCCCGGCCACCCCGGTGACCCGCGGCGGGGCGCTCGCGCACGCCCTGCTGAGCCGTCGCCCCGCCGAAGCGGCCGTCCTCGGCACGCCCGGCGCCGAGCGCACCGAGGTGCTGCTGCGCGAGCTGTACGGCACCCGCGGGGTGGCGCGGCTGGCCGCGGGCACCTCCGTGGTCGCCCTGCCGCTGCGCGGCCGCAAGGCCGTCCTCGGACTGCTGGTGCTGATCCGCCGCCCTCCCGAACGCACCGGCCGCCCGGTCTTCGACGCCGCGGACACCGCGACCGCGGCGCACCTCGCCACCCAGGCCGGGCTGGCCGTGGACACCGCCCTGCGGTACGCCCGCGAGTGGGAGATAGCCAACGAACTCCAGCGCAGCATGCTGCCGTTGCGCCTGCCGCAGCCGCACGGAGTCCGGATCGCCCAGCGCTACCTGCCCGGCGAGCGCGGCGCGCAGGTCGGCGGCGACTGGTACGACGCCGTGCCGCTGCCCGGCAACCGGGTCGCCCTGATCGTCGGCGACGTGATGGGCCACTCGCTCACCTCGGCCGCCATCATGGGCCAACTGCGCACCAGCGCCCAGACCTTGGCCGCCCTCGACCTGCCGCCGCACGAGGTGCTCTACCACCTGGACGAGCAGGCCCAGCGGCTCGGCCGCGAACAGCACCTGGCCACCTGCGTGTACGCGGTCTACGACCCGATCGCCAACCGGGTGGTGCTGGCCAACGCCGGGCACGTCCCGCCGGTGCTGGTCCGCCCGGACGGGACGGCCGAGCTGGTGGAGCTGGACTCCGGGGCGCCGATCGGGGTCGGCGGGGTGGACTTCAACTCGGTGGAACTGCCCGCGCCGCCCGGCTCGGCGCTGCTGCTGTTCACCGACGGCCTGGTGGAGACCCGGACCCGCCCGATCAGCGACGGCCTGGAGGTGCTGCGCGCCCGGATCGCCGCCGCCCGCTGGCAGTCCCCCGAGCAGCTGTGCATGGAGGCGCTGCGGATCCTGCCGCCCGGCGACCGCGGGGACGACATCGCCCTGCTCGGCGCCTGCTTCGACGGCATCCCGGCCGGGGACGTCGCGCACTGGTACCTGCAGCCGCGCAACGAGACGCCGGGCCGGGCGCGCCGGCTGGCCGCGCACACCCTGCGCCGCTGGGGGCTGGACGAGCTCAGCGAGGCGACCGCGCTGATGGTCAGCGAGCTGGTGACCAACGCCGTCCAGCACGCGACCCGGCCGATCACCCTGAGCCTGGTGCGCACCACCCGGCTGCGCTGCGAGGTCGGCGACGACAGCCCGCTGCTGCCGCGCCCGCGCCGGGCCGGCCCGGAGGACGAGCGCGGGCGCGGGCTGCAGATAGTGGCGAGGTGCGCGGACCGCTGGGGCGCGACCCGGCTGGGCACCGGCAAGGTGGTCTGGTTCGAGCAGCGGCTGCCGCAGCCGTAGGCCGCCCGACGGCCGCGCCCGACGGGACATGCGCCGGCGCCCGGCGGAAGTGATCCCACCGGGCGCCGCTCGGACACCTCCCGGGCGCCTCCCGGGCGCCCTCGACCGGGGTGTTCAGACCCCGACCGGCTCCTTCGCGGGCTGCTCCTGCAGCCGCGCGATCAGCTGCTCGCCCTCCATGTCCACCCTCGGCACGACCTTCTCCAGCGGCTTCGGGAACCACCAGGCGGCCCGGCCGAACAGCGCCATCGCGGCCGGCACCAGCGCCATCCGCACCACGAAGGCGTCCACCAGCACGCCCACCGCGAGGGCGAATCCGATCGGCTGGACGATCGGGTCGTGGCCGAAGACGAAGGCCCCGAAGACCGAGATCATGATCAGCGCGGCCGCCGTCACCACCCGGGCGCCGCCCTTGACCCCGCCCACGACCGCCTCGCGCGGCGCCTTGCCGTGGACGTGCTGCTCCTTCATCCCGGAGACCAGGAACAGCTCGTAGTCCATCGCCAGCCCGAACAGCACCCCGATCAGCAGGATCGGCACGAAGCTGACCACCGGGCCGACCTTCGGCACGTCGATCACGCCGTCCAGCCAGCCCCACTGGTAGACCGCGACCACCGCGCCGAGCGAGGCGCCGATGCTGAGCAGGAAGCCGAGCACCGCCTTGATCGGCACGAGCACCGAGCGGAAGGCCAGCGCGAGCAGCACCAGCGCGATGCCGACGATCACGGCGACGAACGGCGGCAGGGCCTGGCCGAGCTTGGTGGAGACGTCGATGTTGGCGGCGGCGGTGCCGGTGACGGCGATGTCCGCGCCGGTGGCGGACTTCAGCTCGGCGCGTTGCCCGCGGATCTCGTCGACCAGCGCCTTGGTGCCCTCGTCGTCCGGTCCGGTCCGCGGGATGACGGGCACCAGCGCGGTCCGGCCGCTCGGGTCGACCTGCGGCGGCAGCAGCGTCCGGACGCCCTCCAGGCTCTGCAGCCTGCCCGCCACGCCCTGCACCGCCTGCTCGGGGTGCGGCGCGCCCTGGGCGTCCACGACCACCACCAGGGGCGCGTTGAAGCCGGGCCCGAAGCTGTCGCTGACCAGGTCGTACGCCTTGCGCGCGTCCGTCCCGACGGCCTGCGAGCCGCCGCCCGGCAGGCCGAGGTCCAGACTCGCCGCGGGCACCGCCATGACGCCCAGCCCGGCCAGGCCGACGAGCAGGACGGGCAGCGGCCGGCGGACCACGAAGCGGGCCCAGCGCTCGCCCATGGTGGTCCTGCCGGAGGTGCGCAGGGCCCGCTTCCAGACCGGCAGCCGGTCGACGGCGCGGCCGACGAAGCCCAGCACCGCGGGCAGCAGCGTGATCGCGACCAGCACGGCCACCACGACGGCGCCGGAGGCGGCCAGGCCCATCACGGTGAGGAACGGGACGCCCGCGACGGCGAGCCCGGCGAGCGCGACGACCACGGTCAGGCCGGCGAAGACGACGGCGCTTCCGGCGGTCGCGGTGGCACGGGCGGCGGCCTCCTCCGGCTCCAGTCCCTCGTCCAGGTGGCGCCGGTGACGGAACAGGATGAACAGCGCGTAGTCGATGCCGACCGCGAGGCCGACCATCAGGGCCAGCACCGGTGCGGTGGTGATGATCTGGAACGAGCCGGTGAGCGCCAGCAGTCCGGCCATCGCCACGGCGACGCCGACCAGCGCGGTCAGCAGCGGCAGCCCGGCCGCGACCAGCGTGCCCAGGGTGATCACCAGCACCACCCCGGCCACCACCAGGCCGATCGACTCGGAGCCGCCCTCGATCTGGGCGAACTTGTTGTACGCGTCGCCGCCGAAGGCCACGTCCAGCCCGGCCGCGCGGGCCGGTTCGGCCGCCGCCCGGACCGCGTCGCGCTGCTGGTCGGTGACGTCGGCGAGCTTGTGGTCGAAGGAGACCAGGGCGATCGTCACCCGGCCGTCGGGCGAGACGGCGCCGGTCGCGTACGGGTCGGGCACCGCGGCCACACCGGGGACGTGGGCGATCCGGTCGACGGCCGCGCCGACCGCCGCGGCCGCCTCGGGCGCGGTGGCACCGCCGGGCGCGGGGGCGGCGAAGACGACCTGGGCGGATGCGTGACCCTGCGCCGGGAAGGTGTCCTTGATCCGGTCCAGCGTCGTCTGCGCCTCGGTGCCGGGCACCTTGAACTCGTCGCTGGTCTTGCCGGCGAACGCACCCGCGGCCCCGCCGACCGCGATCAGCACGGCGATCCAGACGGCCAGGACGGCACGCCTTCGGCGGAAGCAGAAGCGGCCCAGTCGGTACAGGTACGTGGCCATGGGTGGTCCCTCGGAGTCGGTCAGGACAGGTCTCGCTCCACCGTACGCGCAACCTTGTCGCGTGACAAAGTCGACCGACAGATGCATTTGACCGAATCATCTGACACAGTTGGCCGACCATGGCGATACCCTGGCTGGATGGCTCATGTCCCCGCCTCCGAACGCCGCCCGCAGCTGGTCCAGGCCGCCATCGACCTGATGGCCCGGGAGGGGATCGCCGCCGGCAGCACCCGCGCGATCGCGGCCGAACTGGGCGTGGCACAGGCGACGGTGCACTACACCTTCGGCACCAAGAAGGACCTCTACCGGGCGGTGATCGAGCAGCTGACCGCCGAGTTCATCGGCTACGTCCGCGACGCCTACCCCGGCGACGGCTCCTTCACCGAGCAGGTCAGGACGCTGGTCCACGCGCTCTGGGAGAGCTCGACGGGCCCGGACGGCCGCTGCCAGCTCCTCACCGAGTTCTCGGCGCTGGCGATGCGCGACCCCGACCTGCAGGAGATCATGCGGGGGCTCCAGCAGGAGAGCGAGGGCACCGCGACCGAGATGATCACCGCGCTCGCCGCGGCGCACGGCCTGCAACTCGCCACGCCCGCCGAGGAGATCGCCGTCCACTTCCTGACCGGGTTCCACGGCCTGACCGACCGTTACCTGTCGCTGCGCGCTCCCGGCGAGCAGCCCGGCCCGGACACCCTGCGGGCGCTGGACGTCCTGGTGGCCACCGCGGTCGGACTCTGCCTGGGCACGCCCGCCGACCTCTAGGAGCCCGCGCGGCGGCCCCTCCGCTCAGGAACCGATGATCCGGACCGGCAGTTCGACCAGCACCTCGCGCAGCGCCGCCGCGAAGCGCTCGTACTCGTCGCCGCGGGCCGAGCCGGGGCGGACGGCCAGACCGATCCGGCGGCCGGGCGCCGGCTCGGCGAAGCGGACGGCGGCGAGCCGGTCGCTGCGCCCGGCCTCGACGTCCAGCGCCGTGGCGGGCAGCAGGGTCACCCCGAGGCCGCCGGCGACCAGCTGGACCAGCGTGGACAGCCCGGCCGCACGGGTGGTCGAGCCCGCCGGGTCGGCGCCGACCTCGCGGCAGATGTCCAGCGCCTGGTCGCGCAGGCAGTGGCCCTCCTCCAGCAGCAGCACGTCCAGGTCGAGCAGCACGTCGCGCGGGACGTCGACCCGCCCGGCGAGCGGATGGTCGGTCGGCGTGATCAGGACGAAGTCCTCGTCGAAGAGCGGGATGTCCAGGGTCGGGGAGGCCCCGCCGGCCGGGAGCGCGAGCAGCAGGACGTCCAGGCGCCCCGAGGCCAGGCCCTCCAGCAGCGAGGGGGTGCGCTCCTCGTGGACGTGCGGCTCCAGCTCCGGGAAGCGGTCGCGGACCAGCCGCAGCACGGTGGGCAGCAGGTAGGGCGCGACGGTCGGGATGACGCCGAGGTGCAACGGCCCGGTGAACGGGCGGCGGGCGGCCTCGACCTCCTCGGTGAGCGCCTGCAGCGAGGCGAGCACCCGACGGGCGTGCTGGTGCACCCGCTCCCCCAGCGGCGTGACGATCACCCTGCGCGTCGTACGCTCGACCAGCTGCGCGCCCAGCGACTCCTCCAGCGCCGCGACCGCACCGGACAGCGCGGGCTGGCTGGTCCCGGTCGCCGCCGCGGCCTCCCGGAAGTGCCGGTGCTCGGCCACCGCGACGAAGGCCCGCAGCTGGGCGACGGTCGGGGTGCGCGGACTGCGGACCGTGGTGCTCGTCACAGTCGGGTCGGCCTTGGCGGCGGCGCTCCGCCGGGAGCCCGGCCGCGACGTGGGGGATTCGGTACTGATAGCAATCTCCGATCAGACACATCCAGTGTAGCTATTTCCCTGATCAGTCCACGATGTGGAATCGTGCTGGGTGTCCGGAATCCGGACAAAGCTCCCCTCATCTCACTTCAGGAGAAGCGAACGTGCTCACGATCGGTGACAAGTTCCCCGAGTTCGACCTCAAGGCCTGTGTCGACCTGGACGCCGCGAGCGCCTTCGCTGACATCAACCACAAGACCTACGAGGGCAAGTGGAAGATCGTCTTCTTCTGGCCGATGGACTTCACCTTCGTCTGCCCGACCGAGATCGCCGCGTTCGGCAAGCTGAACGACGAGTTCGCCGACCGTGACGCCCAGGTCCTCGGCGTCTCCGGCGACTCCGAGTTCGTGCACCACGCCTGGCGCAAGGACCACAAGGACCTGCGCGACCTGCCCTTCCCGATGCTGGCCGACATCAAGCACGACCTGATGCGCGCCTGCGGCGTCGAGGCCGAGGACGGCACCGCCCAGCGCGCCGTCTTCATCGTCGACCCGAACAACGAGATCCAGTTCGTCATGGTGACCGCCGGCTCCGTCGGCCGTAACCCCAAGGAGGTCCTGCGGGTGCTGGACGCCCTGCAGACCGACGAGCTGTGCCCGTGCAACTGGAACAAGGGCGAGGACACCCTCGACGCCCAGGCCCTGCTGGCGGGCTGACCCATGGCTCTCGACGACCTGAAGGCCGCCCTCCCGGACTACGCCAAGGACCTCAAGCTCAACCTGGGCTCGGTCATCGGCAACTCCGACCTCCCCGCGCAGCAGCTCTGGGGCACCGTGCTGTCCTGCGCGATGGCCAGCCGCAGCGCCGGTCTGCTGCGCGAGCTGGAGCCGGAGGCCAAGGCCAACCTCTCCCCCGAGGCGTACACCGCTGCCAAGGGCGCGGCCGCGATCATGGGGATGAACAACGTCTACTACCGGACGCTGCACCTGCTCTCCGACAAGGAGTACAGCACGATGCGGGCCGGTCTGCGGATGAACATCATCGGCACCCCGGGCGTCGAGAAGGTCGACTTCGAGCTCTGGTGCTTCGCCGTCTCGGCCATCAACGGCTGCGGCCAGTGCCTCGACTCGCACGAGGCCGTCCTGCGCAAGGCCGGCGTCGAGCGTGAGGTCATCCAGGCCTCGATGAAGATCGCCGCCGTCCTGCAGGCCGTGGCCGGCGTCCTCGACTCCGAGGCCGCCCTCGCCGACGTCACCGCCTGACGCACCCGGCACCCGAGCGGGCCCCCTCCCGGACACACGTCCGGGAGGGGGCCCGTCGCCGTTTCCCGGTACGCCCGCGCCGCGCCGACCCTCCGGCACCCGGGCGGCTGCCCGGGCCGGTCCGTCCGCGGCCGTCCGTCCCGCGCGGGTCAGTCCGTGGCGGGCTGGGCGACCGGGCTCGGCTGGACCGCCTGGTTCGGCTGGGCCGCAGCCGTGGGGTGGGTGGCGGCGGTGCGCTCGGCGGCCTCGCGGGCGGCTTCGAGGGCGACGAACACGGCCTGGCCGGCCTCGTTGCGACGGCGGAGGTGGGTGATCACGGTGTTGGTGACGGCGATCAGCGGGACGGCGACGACCGCGCCGCCGATGCCGCCGATGATGCCGCCGGCCGCGACACCGAGGACCACGCCCAGCGGGTGCACCCGGACGGCCCGGCCGAGGATCAGCGGCTGCAGGATGTGGCTCTCGACCTGCATCACCGCGATCAGCACCACCAGCACCATCAGCGCCGTCCACGGCCCCTGGGTGACCAGGGCGATCAGCACCGCGACGGTGCCGGTGACCAGTGCGCCGACCAGCGGGACGAAGGCGCCCAGGAAGATGATCACGGCCAGCGGCATCGCCAGCGGGACGCCCAGCAGGTCGATGCCGATCCCGATGCAGACCGCGTCGATGAAGGCCACGCACACGGTGCCGCGCACGTAGGCGGTGAGCGTCGCCCAGGCCTTCGGGCCGGCGCCGGCCATCGCGAAGCGGGAGTGCCGGGGCAGTCCGCGCAGCGCCCAGTTCCAGATCCGCTCACCGTCGTAGAGGAGGAAGAAGGTGGTGAAGAAGGTCATCAGCAGCGCGGTCAGCACCTCGACGGCGATCTGCGCGCCGGTGATCGAGGCCGAGGTGAGCTGATCGGTGTTGGTGGTGATCGCCTTGGTGATCTGGTCGGCGAAGTCCTTGATCTGCTGCTGGGTCAGGTGCAGCGGCCCGGTGATCAGCCAGTCCCGCAGCTGGTTGACACCGTCCTTGACCTGGGCGGTGACGTCCGGCAGGTTGGTGCTCACCTGCCAGACCACGAACCAGCCGACCAGTCCGATCCCGGCCAGACCGCTCAGGAAGACCACGCCGGCCGCCAGCGAGCGCGGCGCCCCGTGCCGGCGCAGCCAGGACACCGAGGGCTCCAGCAGCGCGGCGATCAACAGCGAGGCCAGCACCGAGAAGGCGACCAGCCGCAGCATGTCGACCACGTAGAAGACGACGTAGAGCGCGGCGCCGAGCAGCAGCAGTCGCCAGGTCGACTCGGCGGCCACCCGCAGTCCCCACGGCACCGCCTCGGCGGGGGTGGCGGGCCGACCGGGGTGGTACTCGCGGCCGAGCCCGGCGTGCACGGTGGGCTCGGTGGGCGCGGCCGGAGCCGGTGCGACGGGTGCGGGCGCCTCGACGACCGGCGCCCCCACCGGCACCGCCGGCGCCGGGGCGGGGTCGGCCCTGGGGACCGGCACCGGGCCGGACGCCTCGACGGCCGGCACGGGCCCCTCGACGAGCGTGTGACCCTCCGTGAGCACGGGCACGGCGAGTTCGTGCGGGTCGGCCGCCATCGCGGCGCGTCTGCGCCGTTCGATCACGGCGGCCGCGCTCGCCACCACGGCCATGCCCTTGGCCACGGCCTTGAAGGCCTTTCCGCCCCGCGCCATCCTCGCTACCACCGCTCCCCTGCCCGGTCCGCCGTGCCCGGCGGTACGCCGCGGGTCCTGCCGCGGCCGTCAGGGATGACGCTACCCGGCGAGGGTGCGGCGAGTCCGGCCGCCGGTCAGTTCGATTCGACGACCTCACTCCGGAAACCAGGGCAAATCGCCATGTTCCCGCTGGTTTCGGATGCACTTCGCTGGGGAGGAGTCGGGACGAGACCCCGGAGAGCACGGCTCCGGAGGGCATCGAGAGCCAACTGCCGGCGGACCGGCCGGTGCGGGGAGCAACCAGGACCCCTCCCCGCGCCCCGCGTCCGCATCCAGGACCGCACCGCCCGAGAGCGCACTGGTCAGCGCAGCCCGGGCGGCGCGGTTCGTCTGCTCCCGCCGGCACGCCGGCGGCCGGCCGCCCCGGCCCAGGAACGGCAACGGCAACGGCAACGGCAACGGCAACGGCAACGGCCCAGGAACAGCGACGGCCCCGGCCGCCCGCCCGGGAAGGGCGAGCGGCCGGGGCCGTACGGAGTGCGCCGCCGCAGCGGCAGCCGCTCCTAGTACCAGCTGTGGGCCTGCCAGAACGACCAGGCGCCGCAGGGGCTGCCGTAGCGGCTGTTCATGTAGTTGAGGCCCCACTGGATCTGGGTGGCCGGGTTGGTGCGCCAGTCGGCGCCGACCGAGGCCATCTTCGAGCCGGGCAGCGCCTGGACGAGGCCGTACGCGCCGGAGCTCTTGTTGGTCGCGGTGTAGTCCCAGCCGCTCTCGCGCTTCACGATCTGGCTGAAGCACTGGAACTGGGCGTCGTTGCCGACGATCTGCCGGGCCAGGTCCTGGACCGAGCCGGGGCTGACCGAGACCGGGGGCGTGTTGGTGCTGCCGTCGACAGCAGTCATCGCCGAACGGGCCTTCGACCGGTTGGCGGCCTCGGCGGCGGCCTTGCGGGCGTCGTCGGCAGCCTTGGCAGCCTTGTCCGCGTCGGCCTTGGCCTGGGCGTCGGCCTTCGCCTGGGCGTCCGCGGCGGCCTTCTGGCGCGCGGCCTCCTCGGCGGCCTTCTGCTCCGCGGCGGCCTTGGCAGCTGCGTCGGCGGAGGCCTGCTGGGCGGTCGCCTGCTGGCCGATGTTGTCACTGATGGTCTGCGCCTGGGCGCCAGAGGGGACTTCGGCAAGCAGGGTCGCGCCGGCGACGTCGACCGTCTGCGTGGTCTTGCCCTCGCTGCCCGAGGCCATACCAACGACGGCACCGACAGCGGTGACGGCGGTGGCGGAGGCCACAGCAACTCCCCGGACCGAGATCCGAGTCACATGGATTCCTTCCAGCATCGCCCACGCGTGACCGTGCGGACGCAACATGCCCCTTGGCACGGACCTCCGCACGGTGCTCTGGTCACGGGAGGTGCTGGCCCGGCGTCCGGTGCCGAGGTGAGGCGACCGGGCGTTGGAATCGGGCGGCGTACGGCTCATCGGTGTTCAATTATGCGTCCACCGACCGGAGTTGGCGGACCTTCCGGGCCTGACTCCCGGGGTCCGGAAGCCCTGCCGCGCCGTACGCGGGGCCTGACAGAACCCTCACCATGCCGCACGGGACACCGCGGACGCAATTCCCGCCCGCGTGGCGCATGTCACATTCACCGCCCCGGAGTTCGCCGGACGGAAAGCACTCGATGTGATGAAACGGATGGGGCCCGCTCCGTCAGGAGCGGGCCCCGGGGCGCGAATTGACCGCATTGTCCGACTATGTCCCGATCAGGGACGGATCACGGGTTGATGTCCTCCAGCATCTCCGTGACCAGCGCCGCGATCGGCGAACGCTCCGAGCGCGTGAGCGTGATGTGCGCGAACAACGGATGCCCCTTCAGCTTCTCCACCACCGCCACCACGCCGTCGTACCGGCCCACCCGGAGGTTGTCCCGCTGCGCCACGTCGTGGGTGAGCACCACCCGCGAGCCCTGGCCGATCCGGGACAGCACCGTCAGCAGGACGTTCCGCTCCAGCGACTGCGCCTCGTCCACGATCACGAAGGCGTCGTGCAGCGAGCGCCCCCGGATGTGGGTCAGCGGCAGCACCTCCAGCATCCCCCGGGAGATGACCTCCTCGATCACGTCCGGCGTGGTGACGGCGGAGAGGGTGTCGAAGACCGCCTGCGCCCAGGGGCCCATCTTCTCCGCCTCGGAGCCCGGCAGGTAGCCGAGCTCCTGGCCGCCGACCGCGTACAGCGGCCGGAAGACCATCACCTTGCGGTGCTGCCTCCGCTCCAGCACCGCCTCCAGACCCGCGCACAGCGCCAGCGCCGACTTGCCCGTACCGGCCCGGCCGCCCATCGAGACGATGCCGATGTCCGGATCGAGCAGGAGGTCCAGCGCCACCCGCTGTTCGGCGCTGCGCCCGCGCAGCCCGAACGCCTCGCGCTCCCCGCGCACCAGCCGGACCCGCCCGTCGCCGGTGACCCGGCCGAGCGCGCGGCCGCGCTCCGAGGTGAGCACCAGTCCGGTGTGGACGGGCAGTTCGTCCACCCCGTCGACGTCCACCCCGGCGTCGTGGCCGGCCGCGAACAGCGCGTCCACCTGATCGGCCGGGACGTGCAGCTCGGACATGCCCGTCCAGCCGGAGGTGATCGCCAGCTCGGCCCGGTACTCCTCGGCGAGCAGGCCCACCGAGCTGGCCTTGATCCGCAGCGGCAGGTCCTTGGAGACGACGGTGACGTCGTAGCCCTCGGCCTGCAGGTTGCGGGCGACCGCGAGGATCCGGGTGTCCGCCTCACCGCCGCCGGCGCGGTAGCCGACCGGCAGTATCGACACGTCGGAGTGGTTGAGCTCGACCCTGATGGTGCCGCCGAGCTCGCCGACCGGGATCGGCTCGTCGAGCCGGCCGTGGCGGATGCGGTAGTCGTCGAGCAGTCGCAGCGCCTGGCGGGCGAAGTAGCCCAACTCCGGGTGGTG
This sequence comes from Kitasatospora sp. NPDC101447, assembly GCF_044767225.1. Lineage (NCBI taxonomy): Bacteria > Bacillati > Actinomycetota > Actinomycetes > Kitasatosporales > Streptomycetaceae > Kitasatospora > Kitasatospora sp. NPDC101447. Next base: position 3,398 of record NZ_JBIWNL010000004.1, on the reverse strand, counting down.
CCGCTTGGCCTCCAGCTCGGTGACGACCACCACCGGCAGGACGACCTCGTGCTCGTCGAAGCGGGTCATGGCGAGCGGGTCCGCCAGGAGCACGCTGGTGTCGAGAACGTACGTGCGCCGGTCTGGTGTCCGGCGGCTCTTGGAACTGACCACTAGGCCTCCAGAGCGGATGACCCTGCGTCATCCGCGGCAAGCCGGCCTCGCTGCCCCGGTGGCCTCGGGGCCGGACTGACTGGAGTATTCCCAGGCGGGGGGCGGTGCATTCGCGCCCCCGGCGAACTGACGGATCATTGCCGGTGAACGTTTGGCCTCGCGCGGCACCCGGGTAGGCCAGCCCTACGGCGGTCACTTCGCCGCGCGGCCGCCGGCCGGGGCCGCGGGCCCGCGACCAGGACGGGCCCTAGAGCCCCAGCCGCCGGTTGCGCTGCTCGAACGCGCGCAGGGCGCGCAGGAAGTCGACCTTGCGGAAGGCCGGCCAGTACGCCTCGCAGAAGTAGAACTCGCTGTGCGCGCTCTGCCAGAGCAGGAAGCCGGACAGCCGCTGCTCGCCCGAGGTGCGGATGATCAGGTCCGGGTCGGGCTGGTTGCGGGTGTAGAGGTGCTCGGAGATGTGCTCGACGGTCAGGATCTCGGCCAGTTCCTCGATCGAGGTGCCGCGGCCGGCCTGTTCCTGGAGCAGTGAGCGGACGGCGTCGGCGATCTCGTGCCGGCCGCCGTAGCCGACGGCGACGTTGACCGTGATGCCGTCGATGTCGGCGGTCTCGTCGGCGGCGCGCTTGAGCACGTCGGCCGTGTGCTGCGGGAGCAGGTCCAGCGCGCCGACCGGGTGGACCCGCCAGCGGCGGGCGGCGGCCAGGCCGGTGACGGCGTCCTCGATGATGCCGAGCAGCGGGACCAGCTCGTCGGCCGGGCGGTCCAGGTTGTCGGTGGAGAGCATCCAGAGGGTGACGACCTTGACGTGGGTCTCGTCGCACCAGCCGAGGAACTCGGTGATCTTGTCGGCGCCGCGCTGGTGCCCGTAGGCGGTGGAACCGCCCGCGGCCTTGGCCCAGCGGCGGTTGCCGTCGAGGATCACGCCGATGTGGTGCGGGGTGCGCGCGAGGTGGACCTCGACCCGGCGGCCGTAGAGCCCGTACATCCCGCCCAGCAGGGTGCGCAGCCCCGGCGTCCGTTCGGCGACATCGCGCAGACCCATGTTTCCCGGACCCCTCCGTGCTCGTTCAGCGGGTGCGTCACCACCCCGGCGCAGCCTACTCCGGCAGGCACGCGCACGGTAAAGCCGCAGGTAGCGGTCTGGTCACGGTCCTGTGCGAAGTCTGTCGCAAGGAGCGCGTCGGGGCCTTCGGGGGAGCGCCCGGCGGTCGTCCGGGAGCCGCCCGGGGCGTCCGGTGGCGGTGGCGGTGCGGACACGGAACGGTCTCCGGATCCTTAACGGAACCGTAAGCCGTCCGTCCGGTGCTTGACGACCAGCAATGGTCTAGTCCAGCTTGTGACCCGGGACGGAACGACCCTCCGCCGCCCCTCACCCAGGCTCACCCCGGGCCCTCCCACGGCCTGCTCGGACGCAAAGCCCTCCCCCCACACGCGGCCGCCGCGCCCCCCACCGCGGCGGCCGCTCCTCCTCCCCCAGGAGCGTCATCCCATGGCCCGTACGCTGAACCAGCCCTCCCACAAGCGCCGGCGCAGCCCCCTCCCGGCCGTCGCGGCCGGTGCCACCGCCCTCGCCCTGGCCGGCGGCGGCCTCGCCCTCTTCGCCGGCGGCGCCGGCGCGGCGGTCGGAAACCTGGTCACCAACGGCGGCTTCGACGGCGGCCTGGGCGGCTGGAGCTGCACCGGCGCCGCGGCCGCCGTGTCCTCGCCGGTCCACTCCGGCACCGGCGCGCTGCAGGCGACCCCGGGCGCCGGCGACACCTCCGAGTGCACCCAGACCATCAGCGTGCTGCCCAACACCAGCTACACGCTGAGCGCCTGGGTCCAGGGCCCGTACGTCTACCTCGGCGCGCGCGGTACCGGCGGCACCGACCCCTCCACCTGGTCCAACCAGAACAGCTGGAACCAGCTGTCCACCACCTTCACCACCGGGGCGAACGCCACCAGCGTCACCGTGTACCTGCACGGCTGGTACGGCCAGGGCGCCTACCTCGCCGACGACGTCGCGCTGGCCGGCCCCGGCGGCACCGGCACCCCCTCGCCGACCGCGACCCCCACCCCCACGCCGACCGCGACGGCCACCGCCTCCCCCACGGCCACGCCCACGGCGACCCCCACCGCCACGCCCACCCAGACCGCGACGCCCACTCCCACCGCCACGCCGACCGGCACCACCCCGCCGACCACCGGCCTGCCGGCGCACGCCGTCACCGGCTACTGGCAGAACTTCGACAACAACTCGACCCCGCAGCGCCTGAGCGACGTCCAGAGCGCGTACGACATCATCGCGGTGTCCTTCGCCGACGCCGTGCCGACCCGCACCGGCGCGATCAGCTTCACGCTGGACCCCGGTCTGTCCAAGGCGCTCGGCGGCTACACCGACGCCCAGTTCCGCGCCGACCTCAAGGCCAAGAAGGCGGCCGGCAAGAAGGTCGTCCTCTCCATCGGCGGCCAGAACGGCGCGATCAGCGTCGGGGACGCCACCGCCGCGGCCAACTTCGCCGACAGCGCCTACGCGATCATCAAGGACTACGGCTTCGACGGCATCGACGTCGACCTGGAGAACGGCGTCCAGCCCGGCCCGCTGGCCGACGCGCTGCACTCCCTGCAGGCCAAGGTCGGCTCCGGCTTCGTCCTGACCATGGCGCCCGAGACCATCGGGATGTACAGCACCGCCGGCGCCTACTTCCAGCTGGCGCTGAAGACCAAGGACATCCTCACCGTCGTCAACACCCAGTTCTACAACTCGGGCGGCATGAACGGCTGCGACGGCAAGGTCTACAACCAGGGCACCATCGACTTCATCACCTCGCAGGTCTGCACCCACATCCAGGGCGGACTGCGGCCGGACCAGGTCGGCATCGGCGTCCCCGCCTCCACCCGGGCGGCCGGCGGCGGCTACGTCTCCCCGACCGTGGTGAACAACGCGCTGGACTGCCTGGCCACCGGCAACAACTGCGGCAGCTTCGTGCCGCCGGCCAAGTGGCCGACCATCCGCGGCGCGATGACCTGGTCGACCAACTGGGACGCCAACAACGGCAACGCGTTCTCCGACACGGTCGGCCCGTTCGTCCACCGGATGCCCTGAGGACCCACCTCCCCCGGCGCGCCGCTCCTTGAGGGTGGGGCAGGCGCGCCGACGGCGGGGCCCCGCGGACCCCGCCGGGACCACGGGGCCCCCCCGGGTGCGCGGGTCCCCCCGCCCCCCCCGACCCGGGCCCCCCCGCCCGGAGCGCCCCCCGCAGCAC
>NZ_JBIWNL010000003.1:288769-452995 GCF_044767225.1 Kitasatospora sp. NPDC101447 | reverse complement strand
CGACGTCGCCGCGGTGCTGTACGAAATCGACGAGGTCCTGGAGTCGCACGCGGAGGATTTCGTGAGGGGCTTCGTCCAAAAGGGCGGGCAATAGTCCGTCCCCGGTATTCGGGAATTCACGGTCGCGACCGTCGAGGGCGGTCGGGCGGCGTTCGCCGCCCGGCCGCCCGGCACCTCCCCTCCTCGCTCCGCCGGTGATCGTCGGGCGGGTAGGGTGCGGGCAGCGCGCGCTTCAAGCTACCTGGAAGGAATCGTGTGGAAGCCAACTTTCGTGGCACCGGGCGTCTACCGGCTGCCTTCCTGACCCCGGGATCGTCCTCGTTCCTCGACTTCCTGGCGGAGCACCAGCCGGAGCTGATCCCCGGTCGCCGCGGGCTCCCCGAGGGCGCCGTCGTCGAGGCCCCGCACGGGACGACGATCGTGGCCGCGGTCTTCGACGGCGGTGTGGTGATCGCCGGTGACCGCCGGGCGACGATGGGCAACGTGATCGCCCAGCGCGACATCGAGAAGGTGTTCCCGGCCGACGAGTACAGCGCGGTCGGCATCGCCGGCACCGCCGGCCTCGCGGTCGAGATGGTCCGGCTGTTCCAGCTGGAGCTGGAGCACTACGAGAAGATCGAGGGCACCACGCTCTCCCTGGAGGGCAAGGCGAACCGCCTCACCACCATGATCCGGGGCAACCTGGGCATGGCGATGCAGGGGCTGGCGGTCGTGCCGATCTTCGCCGGCTACGACCTGGACCGCGGCCGCGGCCGGATCTTCAACTACGACGTCACCGGCGGGCGTTCCGAGGAGCGCGGCTTCGCCGCCACCGGTTCGGGGTCGGTCTTCGCCCGCGGCTCGATGAAGAAGCTGTACCGCGAGGACCTGACGGCCGACCAGGCCGTGACCCTGGTCGTCCAGGCGCTCTACGACGCGGCGGACGACGACTCCGCCACCGGCGGCCCGGACCTCGCCCGCAAGATCTTCCCGATCGTCTCGCTGATCACCGAGGACGGCTTCCGCCGGCTCACCGAGGCGGAGGTCACGGAGGTCGCCGTCGCCATCACCGACGAGCGCCTGACCCGCCCCAACGGTCCGCAGGCCCCGCTGATCTAGCCATCACCTCACAGGAAAGGGACGACCGCCGGTGTCGACACCGTTCTACGTCTCGCCCCAGCAGGCCATGGCGGACCGCGCGGAGTACGCCCGCAAGGGCATCGCGCGCGGCCGCAGCGTGGTCGTGCTCACCTACGCCGACGGCATCGTCTTCGTCGCGGAGAACACCTCCAGAGCGCTGCACAAGGTCTCCGAGATCTACGACAAGATCGCCTTCGCGGCGGTCGGGCGCTACAACGAGTTCGAGAACCTGCGCATCGGCGGCGTCCGCTACGCCGACCTGCGCGGCTACTCCTACGACCGGGCCGACGTCACCGCCCGCGGCCTGGCCAACGTGTACGCCCAGACCCTGGGCACCATCTTCTCCTCGGTCGGGGACAAGCCGTACGAGGTCGAGCTGATCGTGGCCGAGGTCGGCCGCACCAGCGACAACGACCAGATCTACCGGCTCACGCCGGACGGCTCGGTCGTCGACGAGAAGAACTACGTGGTGGTCGGCGGCAACGCCGACTCGATCGGCAACTACCTGGGCCAGCGCCACCGCGTCGGCCTGAGCCTCACCGAGGCGGTGAAGGTCGCGGTCGACTCGCTCGCCCGCGACCCCAACGGCGGCAGCCCGCGCAGCCTCACCCCGGAGCAGCTGGAGGTCGCGGTCCTCGACCGCCAGCGGTTCCAGCAGCGCAAGTTCAAGCGGATCCTGGGCAACCAGCTCGGCCGGCTGCTCGACGGGGACCAGTCCGCCGAGGCGGACGACGAGGACAACCCGGCGGACACCGCGCCGGAGTAGCAGTGCCTGCGGAGTCCCGTACGGCGGCCGGACCGCCGACGTGCGGGACTCCGGTGCCCCTGCGGCGGCCCAGTCGTCGTGGAGGCGGTTTCGGACAGCTCCGACCAGAATGGAGTGCTCATGGACCGCCGGATTTTCGGGCTGGAGAACGAGTACGGCGTGACCTGCACGTTCCGCGGGCAGCGACGGCTGTCGCCGGACGAGGTCGCGCGGTACCTGTTCCGCCGGGTCGTCTCCTGGGGCCGCAGCAGCAACGTCTTCCTGCGCAACGGCGCCCGGCTCTACCTCGACGTCGGATCCCACCCCGAGTACGCCACGCCCGAGTGCGACGACGTGGTCGAGCTGGTGACGCACGACAAGGCGGGCGAGCGCATCCTCGAAGGCCTCCTGGTGGACGCCGAGCGGCGGCTGCACGAGGAGGGCATCGCGGGGGACGTCTACCTCTTCAAGAACAACACCGACTCCGCCGGGAACTCCTACGGCTGCCACGAGAACTACCTGGTGGCCCGGCACGGCGAGTTCTCCCGGCTGGCCGACGTGCTGATCCCCTTCCTGGTGACCCGGCAGCTGATCTGCGGCGCGGGCAAGGTGCTGCAGACCCCGCGCGGTGCGGTGTACTGCGTCAGCCAGCGGGCCGAGCACATCTGGGAGGGCGTCAGCTCCGCCACCACCCGCTCGCGGCCGATCATCAACACCCGGGACGAGCCGCACGCGGACGCCGAGCGCTACCGCCGGCTGCACGTGATCGTCGGCGACTCCAACATGTCGGAGACGACGACGCTGCTCAAGGTCGGCGCCACCGACCTGGTGCTGCGGCTGATCGAGGCCGGTGTGGTGATGCGCGACCTCACCCTGGAGAACCCGATCCGGGCGATCCGCGAGGTGAGTCACGACCTCACCGGCACCCACCAGGTGCGGCTCGCCAACGGCCGCGAGGCCAGCGCGCTCGACATCCAGGAGGAGTACTACAGCAAGGCTCTGGAGTTCGCCGACCGCAAGGGCATCAACACCGGCACGATCGCGCGGGTCCTCGACCTGTGGGGCCGCACCCTGGAGGCCGTCCGCTCCGAGCGGCTGGACGGGGTGGCCACCGAGATCGACTGGATCATGAAGTACAAGCTCATCGAGCGCTACCGCGAGAAGCACCAGATGAGCATGTCCAACCCGCGGGTGGCGCAGATCGACCTCGCGTACCACGACATCCACCGCCGCCGGGGCCTGTTCTACCTGCTCCAGGGCAAGGGCCAGGCGCAGCGGGTGACCACCGACCTCAAGACCTTCGAGGCCAAGTCGATCCCGCCGCAGACCACCCGGGCCCGGCTGCGCGGGGACTTCATCCGCCGGGCGCAGGAGCAGCGCCGGGACTTCACCGTGGACTGGGTGCACCTGAAGCTGAACGACCAGGCGCAGCGCACGGTGCTGTGCAAGGACCCGTTCCGTTCGGTGGACGAGCGGGTGGAGAAGCTCATCGCGGGCATGTAGTCCACGGTTCGTGAGCGAGGTGCCCTGATCACGGCACCGTCCGGCCCCGGTGGTGTCTACCGGGGCCGGACGCGTGCCGGGCATACGCTGTCCGTCGAGTCAGGAGAGCCGACTTCGACCGACAGTTAGGACCACCGTGCGCCGCACCGCCGGTTTGCTTCTCACCCTGCCGCTGCTGCTGGTGGTCGCCTGCAGCAGTTCCACCAAGGCGGCCGGACCGGCGACGCCGTCCGCGGCGAGCGCTGCCCCGACGGTGCCGGCGCCGGTCAGCGAGGCGCCGCCGATGCCCACTCTTTCGGGTGGCGGATTCGGCAGCAAGGCGACCATCACCATCCCCGAGGGCCAGCCCAGCGGTCAGTTCGTGGTGAACACGGTCACCGAGGGCGAGCGCCAGACCGTCAACAAGGGCGACTGGGTGACGGTGAACTACACCGCGAAGGACTGGACGACGGGGAAGGACCTGCCCAGCTCGTACGACCCGAACGGCAAGCCGCAGCTCTACCAGGCGGGCAGCGGGCAGCTGGTGCCGGCGCTGGACCAGAGCGTGATCGGCAAGAAGGTGGGCAGCCGGCTGCTGGTGGTGGCCCCGCCGGCGGCGGCCTTCGGCGAGCAGGGCTCCACCCAGCTGGGCGTCGAGAAGAACGACACCGTGGTGTTCGTGCTGGACATCATGGAGAGCCTGGCGCCGGACTCCACGCTGACCGGGACCATGACGCAGCCGCCCCCGACGCTGCCGCAGGTCAAGGACAACGGCAAGGCGCCGGTGACGATCACGATCCCGGCCGGGCAGCCCGCACCCACCGACCTGCAGCAGGCGGTGCTGATCAAGGGCGAGGGCAAGCAGGTCAAGAGCGGGCAGACCCTGGTGGTGCAGTACACCGGGGTGCTGTGGAGCAACGGCCAGCAGTTCGACTCCTCGTGGTCGCACGGCGGGGCGCAGGCGGTGCAGATCGGCACCGGCAGCGTGATCGAGGGGTGGGACAAGGGCCTGGTGGGGCAGAACGTCGGCAGCCGGGTGATGCTCGTGGTGCCGCCCGCGCTCGGCTACCAGGACAAGGCGCAGGGCGCCGTCCCCGCGAACTCCACGCTGGTCTTCGTGATCGACATTCTGGAAGCGGTCTAGGAAGTCACCCGGGGGATTCCGTACGCTTGGGCGGACGCTCGTACAACGAAGCGTCCGCCCTCATCCTGAGCTGTCATACTGCCCTCGCGCTGTGGCAGGTGCCGTCCGGCGCCGAGGTCCGGGGCGGGCGGTGCGACGGCAGGCCGGCGTTCAGCACGCCGGGCGCAGACCTGGAAGACCTGTGGCGAGATGGATGGGGAGTCATGACTGAGAAGACGCCGAGCCCGGGCGGGGCCGGCACCGCGGCGAACGACAGCTCTGCGGGTGACCCGGCCGCCTCCCGTCCCGGCGGCCCGCTTCCGGGGGACGGCGAGTCGATCGTCGTCCCGCCGTCGATCCTGAAGCAGCAGGCCGGCTGGGCGCAGCCCGGCGAGGCGCCGCGTGCCCCGGGCGGGACGACGACCGACGACACGCCGCAGATCTTCGCCTCCACCGTCCGCCGGGCCGACACCTCCGAGGCCGGGTACGACGAGAACCCGCCGAGCGTCGGCCGGCTCGGTGTGATCCTCGGCACGGTGCTGGCCGTGCTGCTGGCGGGCAGCGCCGTGACGCTGTACCTGGTCAACAAGGACGGTGGCGGCAAGGACGCGAGCGCCGCGAAGCCGGACGCCGCGACCGCGCCGCCCAAGCCGACCGCCGACCCGGTGCCGCCGATCAAGGACAGCGCCAAGGTGCTGCCGACCGTCACCGGCGACTTCGGCAAGAAGGCCGACATCCAGGTGCCGGGCGAGGCGTCGGACGGCTCCTTCGTGGTCAAGGTGCTCTCCGAGGGCTCCGGCGCCAAGGTGGACAAGAACTCCTGGACCTCGGTGGACTACACCGCCAAGGACTGGAACACCGGCAAGGACATCCCGAGCTCGTACGACGCCAACGGCAAGCCGCAGATCTTCCAGGCCGGCACGGACTCGCTGATCCCGGCGCTGGACCAGGCCGTGATCGGGAAGAAGGCCGGCAGCCGGATCCTGGTGGTGGCCCCGCCGGCCGCCGCGTTCGGCTCCCAGGGCAAGGCCGACATGTCGATCGGGCCCAAGGACGACCTGATCTTCGTGATCGACGTCCGCAACGCCAACGCGCCGGACGCGGTGGTCAGCGGCACGGTCACCCCGCCGCCGGCGGACTTCCCGCAGGTCAAGGACAACGGCAAGAAGCCGGCCGAGATCACCCCGGTGGCCGGCGCCAAGGACCCGACCGAGCTGAAGTCCCACGTCCTGATCAAGGGCAACGGGCCGAAGGTGGAGAAGGGCGAGAAGGTCGTCGTCCAGTACACCGGCGCGCTGTTCAAGGACGGCAAGGTGTTCGACTCCTCGCTCAGCAAGGGCCAGGCGTTCACCTTCCCGGTCGGCGGCGGCCAGGTCATCCAGGGCTGGGACCAGGGCCTGGAGGGCCAGACCGTGGGCAGCCGGGTCGAGCTGGTGATCCCGGCGGCGCTGGGCTACGGCGACAAGGGCCAGGGCGACATCCCGCCCGGCGCGACGCTGGTCTTCGTGGTGGACATCCTGGACGCCGGTCAGGGCTGATCCACTTTCGGGTGACAATAGTGTCTGTGTGACCTTCGGGCCCGGCCGCGTGGCCGGACCCGTACGGGCGGCGGGCGCGCGTACCGTGGTCCGTCCCCGCTGTCGGGGCGGACCGGGTGCGGGCGCCCGCCGCTTGGTCGTGTACGGAACCGCCAAATGTGAGAAGAGGGACTGTGAGCGTCAACCTCAACGAGAAGCCCGAGATCGACTTCCCGATCGGCGACGCCCCGACGGAGCTGCAGATCCGCGACATCGTCGTCGGTGACGGCGCGGAGGCCAAGAAGGGCCAGAACGTCAGCGTCCGCTACGTCGGCGTGACCTTCGAGACGGGCGAGGAGTTCGACGCCAGCTGGAACCGGAGCCCGAACGAGTTCCGTTTCCCGCTGGGCGGCGGCCGCGTCATCAAGGGCTGGGACCAGGGCGTCGTCGGCATGAAGGTCGGCGGCCGCCGCGAGCTGACCATCCCGTCGCACCTGGCCTACGGCAACCAGTCGCCGACCCCGGCCATCCCGGCGGGCTCGACCCTGATCTTCGTGGTCGACCTGCTGGCCGTCTGAGCCTGCTCGCACCGTGGGCCGGACCCCTCCGGGGGCCCGGCCCACGGGCTTGTCCGGGTGCGGAGGACACCGCGCGGGAACCGGGTGCGGGAGGCCGCTTTTGCCGTGCGTACCGCTACCGGTACGGTCGGTCCCGCCGGGTGGTGATCGCCCGGTTGGCGCACCCCGCGCGCGGCGCGGCACACCGGAAGGGTCAGCGATGGCGATCGCCAAGGCAGAGCGGCTGATGAATCTCGCCCTGTGCCTGATGAACACCAGACGTCCGCTCTCCAAGAAGGAGCTGCGGGAATCCATCGAGGCGTACCGCGAGGCCTGGCAGGGCAGCAGCGAGGACGCCTTCAACCGGATGTTCGAGCGGGACAAGGACGACCTGCGCGAGCTCGGCCTGGTGATCGACGTCGACGAGAGCGCCCTGGACGGCGAGCTGGGCTACCTGGCCCGCGCCGACCGCAACCGGCTGCCCGAGATCGCGCTGGACGCCGAGGAGGCCGCCGCGCTGACGCTGGCGGCCCGGGTCTGGCAGCAGGCCAAGATGTCCGGCGCGGCCAGCGGCGCGCTGCAGAAGCTGCGCGCGGCCGGGGTGCCGTTCGCCGAGGCCGAGGGCCGTTCCGCCCTGGAGCCGCGCATCCCCGCCCGGGAGGCCGCGTTCGAGCCGCTGCTCACCGCCGCCCGGGACCGCCGCCCGGTCACCTTCGAGTACCGCAAGGCCGGCGCCGCCGCCGTCGAGCAGCGCAGCGTGGAGCCGTGGGCGCTGGAGTGCTGGCGCGGCCACTGGTACCTGGCCGGCTACGACCGCGACCGCGGGGACGCCCGGGTGTTCCGGCTCAGCCGGATCACCGGCAGGGTGAAGGCGCGGAGCGGGGCGTTCCTGGGCACCGTGCCCGAGCACGTGGACGTCCGGGCCACCGTGGCGAAGTTCGCGGGGGAGGGGGCCACCGCCACCGCGACCGTCCGGGTCCGCCGGGGCGCCGGCTTCCCGCTGCGCACCAAGGCGCTGAACAGCACCCGGGTGGACGAGGCCTGGGACGAGCTGGAGATCCCGTACGGCAACGGGCTGGGCGCCGATCTGGCCGAGTTCGGGCCGGACGTGGTGGTGCTCGGGCCGGAGGAGCTGCGGGCGGATGTGGTCGACCGGCTGCGGGCGGTCGCGGGGCTGGACTCGGAGGACGTACGGGCATGAGCAACGCCATTGACCAGACCAGGCGGATGCTGTCGCTGGTCACCTACCTGCGCGAGCGGCCGGGGGCCGAGGTCGCCGAGGTGGCCCGCGCCTTCGGGATCAGCGAGCGCGAGCTGATCGGGGACCTCAACGTGCTGCCGATGTGCGGCACCAGCTTCCGCGGCGGCGACCTGCTCGACATCGACACCGACGGCGAGCGGATCTGGTGGCACAACGTCGACGACGTGGCCCAGCCGCTGCGGCTGGCCGCGGACGAGGCGACCGCGCTGCTGGTGGCCGCCCGTGCGGTGGCCGGCCTGCCCGGACTGCGGGCCGGGGATCGGGAGGCGCTCACCCGGGCCGTCGCCAAGATCGAGAACGCGGCGGGCGAGAGCGCCGAGGGCAGCGCCCGGGTCGGCGTGACCTTCGAGGCGGAGAGCCACGTCTTCGCGGACATCGACCGCGCGCTCAGCGAGGGCCGCCGGCTCTGGCTGCGCTACTACTCGCACGGGCGCGGCGGGATGACCGAGCGCGAGGTCGACCCGATCCGGCTGCTCACCGAGGGCCACACCTACCTCGAAGCCTGGTGCCGCACCTCCGAGGACCACCGGATGTTCCGGCTGGACCGGGTCGCCGAGATCCGTGTGCTGGACGTCCCGGCCGACCCGCCCCGGCGCGAGCCGCGCGACCTGAGCGGCGGGCTGGTCAACCCGGCGGCGGACGACCCGGAGGTGGTGGTCGAGGTCTCCTCCGGCGGCCGCTGGGTGGCCGAGTACTACACCCACGACCGGGCCGAGGAACTGCCCGACGGCGGGCTGCGGATCACCCTGCGCAGCGCCGACCCCTCCCAGCTGCGCCCGCTGGCGCTGCGGCTGGGCCGGGACGGCCGGATCGTCTCGCCGCCCGAACTGGCCGAGCAGGCGCGCTCGGCCGCGCGGGAAGCGCTGGCCGCCTACGGGGAGGGGCAGGTCTGAGCGGTGGAACCCGGGACCAGATTCAAGGTGTACTGCTCGGAGTGCCGGGAGAAGGTCGAGCTCCCGGCCGAGGAGTTCCGCCTGACCCTCGGTCGCACCCCGGCCCAGGCGCACTACAGCTTCGGATGCCCGCTCTGCGGGGCCGCGGTGCGCAAGCCGGCCGGGGAGAAGATCGTCGAGGCGCTCACCGGGGCCGGGGTCCGCACCATGCGGCTCGTCCCGGTCGAGGGATAGTGCCCGTGGTGCCCGTATAGGGTGGGGCGCATGTCCTGGATGCTCGTCGCCGCCGTCCTGCTCGCCACCGCGGGCCTGCTGGTCCTGGGGGTCCTCGCGATCCGGCTCTGGCTGGACGTGCGGGCGCTGGCCAAGGGCGTGGACACGGCCTCGCGGGCACTGGCCACGGCGGCCGAGGAGCTGGCCGCGGCGGTGCCGGGCCGGTAGCACACCGCGGACGTGGACGGTACGGGGGCTGCTGCGCGGACGTAGGGCCGGGTTACGCTCTCAGATGGCTCCCGAATCCGTGTGCCGGGGGCCGCTGTCCTGTTCGGGCGGCCGTCGTCGTGGCGTCACCCGCAGCGGTTACCATCCGCAGCGGGCGGCCCGGCGGGCCGCCATGACTGAAGGTGGTCGCGCATGCGCATCTCGATGACCGCGATCGTGGTGATCGTGGTACTCGCCATCGTGCTGTTCGGAGCCAAGCGGCTGCCGGAGGTCGCGCGGTCGCTGGGGAAGTCGCTGCGGATCCTGAAGAGCGAGGCCAGGGCGATGCGGACGGACGGCGAGTCCGAGCAGTCCGCGCGGCCCGCTCCGGCGCCGCTGGACGGCGCCGCGGGCCGGGCCGTCCCGGGAGCTCCGGGCGCGTCGGACACGGCCCGCCCGGTGGCGGAGCCGGACGGCGAACGCCCGCACTGAGCGCGGCGCGCACGTGACACACGTGACGTACGCGGTGAGCGCGACACACGCGACGCACGCGAGGCACGCGACGCACGCGACGCACGCGACACACGCGACGCACGCGAGGCACGCGACCATGGAGGCCCGTCGACCGGCGGGCCTCGACGCACGAGTTGAGGACCGGGGTTGAGCAAGCTCTCCAAGGCGCCGAAGGCGTCAAAGGATCCTGAGGGGCGGATGGCCCTCGCCGACCACCTGCGGGAACTGCGCAACCGCGTGGTCAAGTCGGTCCTGGCGATCGTGCTGATCACCATCGTGGCCCTGATCTACCACAAGCAGCTCGAAAGCCTCCTCCTCAAGCCGCTTCCGCAGTGCACCGAGGCGACCGCGGGCCAGTACCACGGCAAGTGCGCCCAGGTCTCCACCATCGGTCTGACCTCGGGTTTCACCTGGATGCTCAAGGTCGCGCTGACGGCCGGCGTGGTCGGTTCGGTGCCGATCTGGCTGTGGCAGGTGTGGGCGTTCGTGGCGCCGGGCCTGCACCGGCACGAGAAGAAGTACACCGTCATCTTCATGGTGTGCGGGGCGCCGCTGTTCCTGGCCGGTGTGGGTGTCGCGTTCCTGGTGCTGCCCGCCACGGTCGAGGTGTTGATCTCGTTCACGCCGGACAAGACCACGCCGATCCTGCCGCCGGACGACTACTTCGACATCGCCACCCGGATGGTGCTGGTCTTCGGCCTCGCCTTCGAGTTCCCGCTGCTGCTCGTGATGATGAACCTGGTCGGCATGGTCAGCGGCAAGCGGCTGCTCGGCTGGTGGCGCGGCATGGTCATGGGCATCACGGTGTTCGCGGCCTTCGCCACGCCGAGCGCCGACCCGCTGACCATGCTCGCGCTGGCCGCGCCGATCTGGGGCCTGTACTTCATCGCGGTGATCATCGCGCTGGCCTTCGACAAGCGCAAGGCGCGCCGCAACCCGGACGCCCTGCTGGACGACGAGGAGGCCTCGCACGTGGACCTCTCCGTGCAGCCGGTGGCCGGTGCGGAGAGCGTCCACGCCTCCGCGGCCCCGGCGGCGAGCAGCGCTCCGGTGCCGGCCGCGCGGCACGAGCAGATGGACGACATCACCTGAGCCGGTGGGTCCTGAGGGAGCCCCGGCCCGTCGCCAGCGAGCGACGGGCCGGGGCTTTCCGCTGGTCGGGGGCTTTTCCGGGTTTCGGCCGGGCGGTCTTGGCAGGGTGGATGGCATGTGACATATTACTGACGTGCTGAAGACCGAGAGACCTCCCCTGGACGTCGTCGTGGTCGGCGCCGGTGTGGTCGGCGCCGCCTGCGCCTACTACGCCGCCCGCGCCGGGCTCGCCGTCGCCGTCGTGGACCGCGGGCCGGTGGCCGGCGGCACCACCGGCGCGGGCGAGGGCAACCTGCTGGTCTCCGACAAGGAGCCCGGGCCCGAGCTCGACCTCGCGCTGCTCAGCACCCGGCTCTGGCGCGAACTCGCCGAGGACCTCGGCGCCGCCGTCGAGTACGAACCCAAGGGCGGCGTGGTGGTCGCCTCCACCGGCGCCGGCCAGGAGGCGCTGCGGGCCTTCGCCGCCGGTCAGCGCGCCGTCGGGGTGGTCGCCGAGGAGGTGCCCGGCGAACGGCTGCGGGAGCTGGAGCCGCACCTCGCCCCCGGCCTGGCCGGCGGCTTCCACTACCCGCAGGACGCCCAGGTCCAGCCCGCCCTGGCCGCCGCCCACCTGCTGCGCGCCGCCCGCCGGATGGGCACCGAGCTGATCACCGGGGAGACCGTGACCGCCGTCGACCGGGGGCCGGACGGCGCCGTGCGCGGCGTGCGGACCGACCGCCGGCGACTGGCCGCGCCCGCCGTGGTCAATGCGGCCGGCACCTGGGGCGGCGAGCTCGCCGCCCTGGCCGGGGTGCACCTGCCGGTGATGCCCCGGCGCGGCTTCGTCCTGGTCACCGAACCGCTGCCGCGGGTCGTCCGGCACAAGGTCTACGCCGCCGACTACGTGGCCAACGTGGCCAGCGGCTCGGCCGGGCTGGAGACCTCCGCCGTGATCGAGGGCACCCCCGGCGGGCCGGTGCTGATCGGCGCCAGCCGGGAGCGCGTCGGCTTCGACCGCACGCTCTCCCAGGAGGTGCTGCGCCGGCTGGCCGGCCAGGCCGCGGAGCTCTTCCCGGTGCTCGCGGACGTCACCGTGCTGCGCGCCTACCGGGGCTTCCGCCCGTACCTGCCGGACCACCTGCCGGCCGTCGGGGCCGACCCGCGAGTCCCCGGGCTGTATCACGCCTGCGGGCACGAGGGGGCCGGGATCGGGCTCGCTCCGGCGACCGGGCTGCTGATCAGCGAACAGCTCACCGGGAAGCAGCCGGAGCAGGACCTGGCGCCGTTCCGCCCGGACCGGTTCCCCGCGCCGTGACGCCCGGCCACCGGGTGCCGTGACGCCCGGCCACCGGGCCGCCGTGAGGCCCGGTGGGGTGGGACCCACCACCGCGCGGGGTCGCGCCGCGATCGTTCCGCATGAGATTCCGTCCTGGATTGGAGACGCCGCCGATGCGCCGCCGCACCCCCGCCGGGCTGGTCGAGGCCGAGCCCGGGCCCGCCCACCACATCGAGTTCGACGGGCGGCCCGTCCCCGCGCTGCCCGGGCAGTCGATCGCCGCCGCCCTCTGGGCCGACGGCGTGCTCGCCTGGCGCACCACCCGGGTCGGCGGCAAGCCGCGCGGGGCGTTCTGCGGGATCGGCAGCTGCTTCGACTGCCTGGCCACCGTGGACGGCCGGCCCAACCAGCGCACCTGCCTGCTCCCCGCCGAGCCCGGCACCACCGTCACCACCCAGGAGGGCCACGGCCGTGCCGACCTCGCCATCTGACCCCTCGTCCTTCGACCTCGCGGTGATCGGGGCCGGCCCGGCCGGGCTCGCCGCCGCCGTCACCGCCGCCGACCTCGGTCTGCGCTGCGTCCTGCTGGACGGCGGACAGCACACCGGCGGGCAGTACTACCGTCACCCGGCGCCCGGCCTCGGCGCGGCCCGGCCGGACCGGCTGCACCACCACTGGTCCGCCTACACCGGCCTGGCCGACCGGCTCGACGCCCACGAACGGGCCGGGCGGGCCGCCTTCCGGGCCGGGCACCAGGTCTGGGCGCTGGAGCGCGCCGCGGACGGCTTCGCGGTGCACGCCACCCGCGGGCCCGAAAGCACCGACCGGGCCACCGTCCGGGCCCGGTCGGTCCTGCTCGCCACCGGCGCGTACGAGCGCCAGCTGCCGTTCCCCGGGTGGACCCTGCCCGGGGTGGTCACCGCGGGCGGCGCCCAGGCGATGCTCAAGGCCGGGCTGGTCCTGCCCGGACGCCGGATCGTCGTCGCCGGGAGCGGACCGCTGCTGCTCGCCGCGGCGTCCTCGCTGGTCACCGCGGGCGCCGAGGTGCCCGCCGTGGTCGAGGCCACCGCCTACCTCGGGTACGCGCGGCGCCCGGGCGTGCTGGCGGGCGTCCCCGGCAAGCTGGTCGAGGGCGCCGGGCACGGCGGTGCGCTGCTGCGGCACGGCGTCCGGCTGCGCCCGCGCAGCGCGGTGGTCGAGGCGCACGGCACGGACCGGGTCACCGGTGTCACGGTGGCCCGCCTGGACGCCGACTGGCGGCCCGTGCCCGGCAGCGAGCGGCGGATCGACTGCGACGCCCTCGCGGTGGGCCACGGCCTGCTGCCGCAGATCGACCTGGCCACCGAGCTGGGCGCGCGGACCACGGCCGGACCGGACGGCGCGGTCGCGCTGGCGGTCGACGCCCGGCTGCGCACCAGCGTCCCCGGCCTCTGGTCGGCGGGGGAGACCAACGGCGTCGGCGGCGCCGACCTCGCGCTCGCCGAGGGCGAGCTGGCCGCGCACGCGGTGGCCGGGGCGCTGCCGACGGCCGCGCTGCTGCGCCGGCGCTCCCGGCTGCGGGCCTTCGCCGAGCTGATGGCCGCCGCCCACCGGCCGGGGCCGGGCTGGACCGGCTGGCTGCGCCCGGACACCGACGTCTGCCGGTGCGAGGAGGTGCCGGTCTCGGCGATCCGGGAGGCCGTGGACGAGCTGGGCGCGGGCGATCCGCGCACCGTCAAGCTGCTCACCCGGGCCGGGATGGGCTGGTGCCAGGGGCGGATGTGCGGTCCGGCCGTGGCGTGTCTGGCCGGCCCGGCCGGGGATCCGGGCGGTCCGGGGCCCGACCGGCGGCCGCTGGGCTGTCCGGTGCCGCTCTCGCAGCTGGCGGCGGGGCCCACCCCGGAGTCGTGACGGGCGCGCCGTCGAACCGGCGTCCGCCGGCGAAGCGGCGCCCGCCGTGGAACCGATGCCCGCCGGCGAACGGACGGGCCGGGGACCTTGTCTCCGGCCTGTCCGTGCTTATAAAATGTCACACCTCACCAAGGAGTTCATCGTGTCCATCACCCCCCACGACACCGCCCGTCCCTGGCGCGGCATCATGGTCGCCACCACGATCCCGCTGCGCCCGGACCACTCCGTCGACTACGACGCCTACGCCGAGCACGTCCGCTGGCTGATCGACTCCGGCTGCGAGGGCGTCGTCCCCAACGGCTCGCTGGGCGAGTACCAGACGCTCACCGCCGAGGAGCGCGCCCGGGTCGTCGAGGTGGCCGTCGAGGCGGCCGGCGACGGCGCCCGGGTCATGCCCGGCGTGGCCGCGTACGGCAGCGCCGAGTCCCGCCGCTGGGCCGACCAGGCCGCCGAGGCCGGCGCCGGCTCCGTGCTGCTGCTGCCGCCGAACGCCTACCGGGCGGACCACGCCTCGGTGCGCGCGCACTACGCCGAGGTCGCCAAGGCGGGCCTGCCGATCGTCGCGTACAACAACCCGATCGACACCAAGGTGGACCTCGTCCCCGCGCTGCTCGCCCAGCTGCACGGCGAGGGCTCGATCGTCGCCGTCAAGGAGTTCAGCGGGGACGTCCGCCGGGCGTACGAGATCGCCGAGCTGGCCCCCGGGCTGGACCTGCTGATCGGTGCCGACGACGTGCTGCTGGAGCTGGCGCTGGCCGGTGCGGTCGGCTGGATCGCCGGCTACCCGAACGCGCTGCCGGAGGCCTCGGTGGCGCTCTACGACGCTGCGGTCAAGCACGACCTGGAGACGGCGCTGCCGCTCTACAAGTCGCTGCACTCGCTGCTGCGCTGGGACTCCAAGACCGAGTTCGTCCAGGCCATCAAGCTCTCCATGGACCTCGCCGGGCGCCCCGGCGGTCCGGTCCGGGCCCCGCGTCAGCCGCTCACCCCGGAGATCGAGGCGGCCGTGCGGGCCGCCACCGAGAAGGCCCTGGCCGAAGGCCTCGCCTAGCCGTGCCGCCTCCCGGCCGGCTGCCCGCGCAGCCGGCCAGGCCCCCATCAACCACCAGAACCTGTACGGGAGTTGTGACCCATGCGCAGCCGTCACGTGTTCCACGCCGTCGACTCGCACACCGAGGGCATGCCGACCCGGGTGATCACCGGCGGCTTCGGCGTCATCCCCGGCGCCACCATGGCCGAGCGCCGGGTGCACTTCCAGCAGCACCTGGACCACTTCCGCACCCTGCTGATGTACGAGCCGCGCGGCCACGCGGCGATGAGCGGCGCCATCCTGCAGCCGCCCACCCGGCCGGACGCCGACTTCGGCGTGCTCTACATCGAGGTCTCCGGACTGCTGCCGATGTGCGGGCACGGCACCATCGGGGTCGCCACCGTGCTGGTGGAGACCGGGATGGTGCCGGTGGTCGAGCCGGTCACCACCGTACGGCTGGACACCCCGGCCGGGCTGGTGGTCGCCGAGGTGCACGTCGAGGACGGCGCCGCCAAGGCGGTGACCATCCGCAACGTACCCTCCTACTCCGTCGCCCTGGACAGCAAGATCGAGGTGCCCGGCTACGGCACGGTGACCTACGACCTCGCCTACGGCGGCAACTTCTACGCCATCCTGCCGCTCGCCGAGTTCGGGCTGCCCTTCGAGCGCGAGCGCAAGCAGGAGATCCTGGACGCGGGCCTCGCGATGATGGACGCGATCAACGCGAGCCCCGACCGGCCGGTCCACCCCGAGGACCCGTCCATCCACAGCTGCCACCACGTCCAGCTGCTCGCCCCCGGCTCCACCGCCGAACACTCCCGGCACGCGATGGCCATCCACCCCGGCTGGTTCGACCGCTCGCCCTGCGGGACGGGCACCTCGGCGCGCATGGCGCAGCTGCACGCGCGCGGGGAACTGCCGCTCGGGCAGGACTTCCGCAACGACTCCTTCATCGGCACGACCTTCATCGGGCGGCTGGTCGAGGGGACCGAGGTGGCCGGGCGGCCCGCCGTGGTGCCCACCGTCACCGGGCGCGCCTGGGTCACCGGCACCGCCCAGTACTTCCTCGACCCCAGTGACCCGTTCCCGGCGGGCTTCCTGCTCTGAACCGGTGGGCCGCCTGATCCGGCCGGGCCTCCTGCCGCTGCGGCCGGGCGGGCCTGCCGTTCCGGCCGGGCGGGCTCCCGGCTCCGAACCCGGCGGGCTCCCGGCTCCGAACCCGGCGGTCTCCTGCTCCGCACCTCCCCTGAAGGGCTGCAAGTCGTGACCATCACCTCGTACAACCCCGCCGATCCGGACGACCTCGTGGTCGCCGTCGAGGAACCCGGCGCCGAGGCCGTGCGGGCCGCCGTCGGGCGGGCGCGCACCGCGCAGGTCGGCTGGCTCGCGGCCGGCGCGGGCGCCCGGTCGGCGGCGCTCGGCCGGATCGCCGACGCGGTCGAGGCGCACGCGGAGGAGCTGACCGCGCTGATCGTGCGCGAGGTCGGCAAGCCGCTCGCCGAGGCGCGCGGCGAGGTCGCCCGGACCGCGGCGATCTGGCGCTACTACGCGCAGGCGCCGTACGCCGCCTCCGGGGCGGTGCACGAGACCGCCGCCGGGCCCGGACTGCTGCTCACCCGGCGCCGCCCCTACGGGGTGGCCGGGCTGATCGCGCCGTGGAACTTCCCGCTGGCGATCCCGACCTGGAAGGCCGCGCCGGCGCTGGCGACGGGCAACACGGCGGTCCTCAAGCCCGCGCCCGAGGCGACGGCGTGCGCGCTGCGGCTGGCGGAGCTGGCCCTCGGGGCCGGCCTGCCCGAGGACGTGCTCACCGTGCTGCCCGGTGGCGCGCAGGAGGGCGCGGCGCTGGTCGAGGCGGCGGACGTGGTCTCCTTCACCGGCTCGACCGGCGTCGGCCGGGCCGTGGTGCGCGCCGCGACCGAGCGAGGGGTGCCGGTGCAGGCCGAACTCGGCGGGCTGAACGCCGCGTTGGTGCTGCCGGACGCCGACATCGCGCAGGCCGCCGGCCACATCGCGGCCGCCATCGCCGGGTACGCCGGCCAGAAGTGCACCGCCACCAGCCGGGTGATCGCGGTCGGCGCCGCGTACGAGCCGCTGCGCGAGGCGCTGGTCAAGGCGCTGGCGGCGGTGGACGACTCGGTGTGCGGGCCGGTGGTCAACTCCGCCGCCCGGGAGCGGCTGACCCTCGCCGTCGGCTCGGCCGTGGCGGCCGGCGCCGAGGTGCTCACCGGCGGCGGGGTGCCCGAGCGGGCCGGCTGGTACGTCGAGCCGACCCTGCTCGCCGGCGTACCGGCCGAACACCCGCTGGCCCGCGAGGAGTTCTTCGGCCCGGTCGCCGTGCTGCACGCGGCCGCCGACCTGGACGAGGCGATCGCGCTCGCCAACGACACCCCGCACAGCCTCTCCACCTCGGTGCACACCCGCAGCCTGGACGTGGCGCTGGCCGCCGCCGACCGGCTGGACGCGGGCATGATCCGGGTCAACGCGCCGTCCAGCGGTGTCGACTTCCACCTGCCCTTCGGCGGGGCCAAGGGCGCGAGCCACGGCGAGCGCGAACAGGGCCAGGCCGCACTGGACTTCTACACCGTCAGCCGGACCGTCAGTGTGCTGCCGGGCGGAGGCGCCTGATGTACGTCCGCACCGTCGACTACCACACCGCCGGCGAGCCGTTCCGGATCGTGCTGGACGGCGCACCGGCGATCCCCGGCGAGACCGTCGCCGAACGGCGGGCCATCGCGCTCGGCGCGGGCGGCAGCGCCACCGCGCCCCGGCCCAGCGCGCTGGACGACGTCCGGCAGCTGCTCACCCGGGAGCCGCGCGGCCACGCCGGGATGTACGGCGGGTTCCTGGTGCCGCCGGACGACGACGGGGCGCACCTCGGCGTGCTGTTCTGGCACAAGGACGGCTACTCGACGGCCTGCGGGCACGGCACCATCGCGCTCGGCGCCTGGGCGGTGGACTCCGGACTGGTCGCGTCCCCCGAGGACGGCGTGGCGCCGGTGCGGATCGACGTGCCCTCCGGCCGGGTCACCGCGCTGGTCCACCGGGCCGGCGGGCGCACCACCGGGGTCACCTTCCGCAACGTGCCCACCCGGGTGAGCGCGCTGAAGCTGCCGGTGCGGACCTCGCGCGGCACGGTCGAGGTCGCCGTCGCGCACTCCGGCGCCTGCTACGCCTCCGTGCCGGCCGCCGCGCTGGGGCTGGCCGTGGAGCCGGCGCAGCTGGCCGAACTCACCGCCGCGGGGCGGGAGATCAGGGCGGCCCTGGCTGACTCGGAGGCGGTGGCGCACCCGATCGACCCCCGGCTGTCCGGGGTGTACGGCGTGATCCTCCACGACGAACTCCCCTCGGAGGGAGGGGTGTTGAACCAGCGGAACGTCACCGTCTTCGCGGACGGGCAGATCGACCGCTCGCCCTGCGGCTCCGGAACCTCCGCCCGGCTCGCGGTGCTCGCCGCCGAGGGCCGGCTGGCCCCGGGCGAGCCGCTGCGGCACGAGTCGGTCATCGGCACGGTGTTCACCGGCCGGGTGCTCCCGGGCGGCGACCCCCTGGGCGAGGGCGTCGTCACCGAGGTCGGCGGGACGGCCTGCCGCACCGGCGAGCACGGCTTCGTGCTGACGCCGGACGACGAACTGGGGACGGGGTTCCTCCTGTGAAGCCGACTGCCCGGCCCGGTACGGCGGTTGTGCCGCTCCAGTACGCCGTGAAGGGCACCGGCGGCGTCGGGCCCGCCGGGGCAGTGGGGGCGATCGAGCGGGTGCTGCTGGACGGGTTCGACCCGGAAGCGGCACCCGCCCGGTCGGCCGTGCCGGTACCGGCCGGCGAGCTGCTGATGATGCCGGCCGCCGCCGGGCCGTACGCGGGCGTGAAGATCGCCGGGGTGGCGCCGGACAACCCGCGGCACGGGCTGCCCCGGATCACCGGCAGCTACCTGCTGCTGGACGGGCCCACCCTGCAGCCGATCGCCCTGCTGGACGGTGCCGCGCTCACCGCGCTGCGCACGCCCGCCGTCACCGCCGCCGCACTGCGCCGGCTGGCGGTGCCGGAGGCCGCGCACCTGGTGCTGTTCGGCTCCGGACCGCAGGCGTACGGGCACCTCGACGCGCTGCTGGCCGTCCGGCCGCTGACCCGGCTCACGGTGGTCGCTCGCGACGCCGGGCGGGCCGGGGCGCTGGTGGCGTACGGGCAGCGGCTCGGGCTGGCGGCCGCCGTCGGCGGGCCGGAGGCGGTCGCGGAGGCGGACCTGGTGGTCTGCTGCACCACCGCGCGCACACCGCTGTTCGACGGGGCGCTGGTGCCCGCGCACGCGGCGGTGGCGGCGGTCGGCTCGCACGAGCCGGACGCGCGGGAGGTGGACGAGGCGCTGGTCGAGCGGGCCGAACTCTACGTGGAGGCGCGCTCGGTCGCGGCCCGGGAGGCCGGGGACCTGCTGATGGCGGGCGTGGCCGGGCGGCAGCTGTGGAACCTGGCCGAGCTGGTGCGCGGCGACGCGCTGCTGCCGACCGGGCGGCCGCGGTTCTTCAAGAGCGTCGGGATGGCCTGGGAGGACCTGGCGGTCGCGGCCGAGGTGCACAAGGCGGGTGCTGCGTTGCCGTAGCGGCTCAGTCGCCGATGAAGCAGATCCGACTCCCCGGTGTCGCGGCGCAGTTGGCGAGCAGGTTGCGCAGGTCGCGGACGGCCGCCCGCTGCGCCTCGGTGGTGCAGCGGGCGAGCAGCGCGGTGGCTTCCTCGAAGGCGGCCGCCGCGTCCTGCTCGCCGAGGTGGGTGTCGCGGTACGGGGCGATCCGGCCGAGCCGGTGGTCGGCCGGGCCGGTGTGCGCGGCCAGGGCTTCGGCGAGCGCGCCGCCGTGGTCGACCGACAGGTGCAGCAGGCCGGTGGCCCGGCCGCTGTTCGGGCGGCCGTCGTACAGGGCGATCTCGATGCCCAAGTCCGTTGCTCCTGGCGGTGGTCGGGAGTCGTGGGGCCGGAGCCGGCCCGGTGGGAAGGGATCCCCCGCCGGGCCGGCTCCTTTTGCGTGCCGCGGTGCGGTCAGCAGTAGGTCGCGAGCAGCCGGGCCAGGTGCCTGCCGCTGACCAGCAGCGGCTCCTCGCTGCGGGCGATCTGGGCGGCGAGCTCGGCGCCCTCCAGGGTGCTGATGACCGTGCCGGCCAGTTCGCCGGCGTCCTGCCCGTCGATGCCCGCCGCGACCAGGTGTTCCACCACGACGGCCCGCCAGTTGGCGAAGGCCTCGGCCACGGCCTGCTCGATCCCCGGCGCGCGGCCGACCGTTTCCAGGGCGGTGCTGCTGATCGGGCAGCCGTCCTGCCAGTCGGAGGCGCGCAGCTCCCGCGCGAGCATCGTGGTGCAGGCGACGATCGCCTCGCCGAGGTCCGCCGAGGAGCCGAGCCCGGCGCGCAGCAGGACGGCGAACTCCTCGTCCCCGTGCCGGATCGCCTCGGCGGCCAACTCCTTCTTCCCGCCGGGGAAGAAGTGGTAGACGGAGCCGAGGGTGGCCCCGGCCTCGCGGGAGATCTGCTTGATCCCGGTGCCCTCGTACCCCTGGCGCTGCAGCAGCCGGGAGGTGGCCCGGACGATCCGCTCGCGGGTGCCGACGGGGGCGGCGGTGGTCTTCGCGGGGGTCTCGGGCGCATCGGGCGTCTTCACGGCGTGATCCTAGCCGATGAAATGAATAGAGCGTTCGTTCCAGAGCTGTGTTAGCGTCGGCCCGGCGTTCTGGATAGAGCGTTCGTTCTAGCAGAGGGGGTAGCTGCATGTCCGTCGAGCGGCAGCAGAAGTCGAACCGGTCGGAGCCGTCGGGGCGGTCGGGGCCGTCGAACCGGTCGGAGCCGTCGGGGCGGTCGGTGACGGTGATCGGGCTCGGCCCGATGGGGCGGGCCATGGCCGGGGCGTACCTGGACGCCGGGTACGCCGTCACGGTGTGGAACCGCACGGCCGGGCGGGACGGTGAACTGGTGGCCCGGGGCGCGGAGTCGGCGCCGAGCGCGCGGGTGGCGGTGGCGGCGAACGAACTGGTCGTGCTCAGCCTCACCGACTACGACGCGGTGTTCGCGGTCCTGGACGCCGTGGCACCGGTCCTCAAGGGCAAGGCCGTCGTGAACCTCAGCTCGGACACCCCCGAGCGGGCCCGCGAGGCCGCCCGTCGGCTCGCCGGGCTCGGCGCCGGGCACTTGACCGGCGGTGTGCAGGTGCCGCCCTCGGGCATCGGCAGCCCCGGGTCGTCCACCTTCTACAGCGGGCCGGTCGAGCTGTTCCAGCGGCACCGGGCCGCCCTGGAGGTTCTCACCGGCGCCGACTACCGGGGCGACGACCCCGGACTGGCGCAGCTGTACTACCAGATCCAGATGGACCTGTTCTGGACCTCCCTGGTCGGCTACCTGCACGCCACGGCGATCGCCGAGGCCAACGGGATCACGGCCGAGCAGTTCCTGCCGTACCTGAGCTCGACGGCCGCCTCGCTGCCCGGCTTCCAGGCGTTCTACGCGCCGCGGATCGCCGCCGGCGACCACCGCGGGGACGTCGACCGGGTGACGATGGCGCTCGCGAGCATCGAGCACGTCCGGCACACCGCGGAGGCCTCCGGGGTCGACGGCGCGCTGCCCGCCCTCCTGGCGGACGCGTTCCGGCGGGGCGCGGAGTCCGGGAACGGCGCGGCGAGCCTGACCACGCTGGTCGGGCAGTTCCGTCGGGCATAGCCCCGACCGCAGTGGCAGATCGTGTGCCGTCGGCCGTTGTCACGGCCGACGGCCGCTGCCACCATGAGCGTCGGCGGGCTTGACGGGCCGTTCGAACCACGGACAGTTGCGCACGCAACGTAACGTGACATTGTACGCTGGTGTTCTGCACCCATCCGGAGGAACACCATGGCCGACCTCAAATCCCGCACCCTGATCTCCGTCCAGGAGCGGCTTCGCGACCAGGTCGCCCACGCACTCCGGGCGGCCCTGATCTCCGGCGAACTGCGCCCCGGCGTCGTCTACTCGGCGCCCGCCCTCGCCGCCGACTTCGGCGTCTCCGCGACCCCGGTCCGCGAGGCCATGCTCGACCTCGCCCGCGAAGGCCTGGTCGAGGCCGTCCGCAACAAGGGCTTCCGGGTCACCGAACTCACCGAGCGCGACCTGGACGACTACACCGAGATCCGCGCCCTGATCGAGGTCCCGACGGTCGGCCGGGTGACGCGCTCCGCGACCAAGGACCAGCTGGAGCGGCTGCGCCCGCAGGCCGAGGCGATCGTCGCGGCGGCGCGCAAGCACGACCTGATCGGCTACCTGGAGGCCGACCGGCAGTTCCACCTCGACCTGCTCGGCCTGGCCGGCAACGCGCGGCTGGTCGACGTCGTCGGCGACCTGCGCAAGCGCTCGCGCCTGTACGGCCTCAACCGCCTCGACGAGCGCGGCGAGCTGGTGTCCTCGGCGGAGGAGCACCTGGAGCTGCTGGACCTGATGATCTCCGGCGACGCCGAGGCGGCCGAGGCCTGCATGACGCGGCACCTCAGCCACGTCCGCTCGCTGTGGGCGGGCCAGGACGAGGCGGCCGAGCCGGAGCGCCCCGCGCTGCGCCTGCGGGCCCGGTAAGGGGCCAAACCACTCGTCCGGGTGAAGGCCGACGATCGGGCGTGGGAGGGCGCCCGGGTTCTACGATGATGCTCTCGACATCGGCAGTCAGGAGGAATTCCATGTCCGCCGCAGCTGTGGAAGAGCCCATGGAGCAGCCGACGCTGCTGCAGGCCGCCGAGCTGATCTCTCAGCAGCTGGTGGGCCACAGGGTCGAGATCATCGGAGGCCAGATCACCGTGACACCGCCTCCCGACGGGCCGCACGCGGAAACGCTCACCGACCTCATGATCCCGCTGTGGGCTGCGGGACTTCACGGTGAGACATCCCGACTGGTTCAGGGAATGGGAATGTGGCTCCCCGGAGGCGCGTCCGACTACGCGATTCCCGACCTGTCTCTTGTCGATGCCGATTACCAGGATCACCTGATCGAGCACAACTGCTATGACCCGGTGACCTTTCGGCTGGTTGCGGAGGTCACGTCGTCCAACCATCTGTCCGACGTCAAGATCAAGCCCGGGATCTATGCCGAAGCGGGAGTTCCCGTTTACGTCATCATCGATCGCAAGAACCAGAAGGTCATGGTCCTGACTGAGCCACGAGGCGGCGAGTACCGGGTGCACGCCGTCCACCACCCGGGGCAGACGTTCACCTTGCCGGAGTCGATCGGGGCCGGTGTGACGCTTGCCGTGGACGATTTGCTCATCGCCAAGAAATGACGATCCCTGTGCAGAGCAGTGCGCTCTTCATGGCCGAGGCTCTTTTCGAGCGCTTTCCCGGACACCGGGTGGAGGTGCTCGGCGGTGAGGTGTCCGTCGAGCCCGCCCCGGACATGCGGCATGCCCGAATCCTGAAGCGCGTGGTGCGCGCCTGCCACGACGCCGGCCTGGACGACGGGATCGTAGAAGTCTTCCAGCGGCTCGCGATCCGCCTGCCCACCGGCCCGGACGACTTCGCCATGCCCGATCTGTCGATCGTCGACGCCTCAAGCGACGACCACGTGGTCGCGTACGACTGTTACGACCCGAAGGTCTTCCGCCTGGTGCTGGAGGTGACGTCGGCCGCGCTGTGCAGCGACCTCACCAGGAAGCCCGCCGCGTACGCGCTGGCAGGTGTGCCGGCCTACGTGATCGTGGACCGGACCGATCGGCGGGTGGTGGTGCTGACCGAGCCCGAGGGCGGCGGGTACCGGCAGCGGGTCGTCCGTCGGCCCGGGCAGGTGTTCACGCTGCCCGGGACGGCGGTGACCTTGGACGTCGGCGGTCTGCTGTCCTAGCCGACCGCGGTCGGCAGGGTCAGCTTCCCGTCGTGGACCTCGGCGATCCGGTCGACGGCGGTCAGGTGCGTCCGGTCGTGGGTGACCAGGACGGTGGCCGTCGCCCGGCGGTGGGTGAGCTCGGTGATCAGGTCCAGGACGGCGGCGCCCCGTTCGTGGTCGAGGGCGCTGGTGGGCTCGTCCACCAGCAGCACCGTGGGGTCGTTCATCAGGGCGCGGGCGATGTTGACGCGCTGGCGCTGGCCGCCGGAGAGCTGGTGCGGGCGGCGCCCCGCCTGGTCGCGCAGGCCCACGGCGTCCAGCAGTTCCAGGGCGCGGGGGAGGGCTTCGCGGGGGGCGCGGCCGTCGAGGTGGGCCATCACCTGGAGCTGCTCGACGGCGGTGAGCGAGGGCAGCAGGTTGGCCTGCTGGAACACGATGCCGATCTTCGTACGACGCAGTGCGGTGAGGTCCGCCCGGCTGAGGCCCGCGGTGTCGGTGCCGTCGATGACGACCCGCCCCGAGTCCGGGGTGATCAGGGTGGCGGCCACCGCCAGCAGAGTGGACTTGCCGGAGCCGGACGGGCCGACGACGGCGGTGATCGAGCCCTCGGGGACGGTCAGCGAGACGTCGTCCAGGGCGGTGAGGCGGCCGTCGCCGTCCGGGTAGGTGAGGGTGATGCGGTCGAGGGCCAGGGTCATCGGGCGCTCCCCAGGGCGGTCAGCGGGTCGACGGAGGTGATCCGGCGGATGGACAGGGCCGCGCCGATCGCACCGAGGGCGATCATGACGGCGGCGGGCAGCAGGACGGTCGGGGCGTCCAGGACGAAGGGGACGGCGGAGCCGATCAGCGCGCCGAAACCGGCCGCGACCGCGGTGCCCAGCAGGGTGCCGAGTACCAGCAGCAGGACGGCCTGGCCGAGCGCGTCGCGCAGCAGGTAGCGGGTGGAGGCGCCGAGGGCCTTGAGTACGGCGACGTCGCCGCTGCGCTGGATCGTCCAGACGGTGAAGAACGCGCCGATCACCAGCGCCGAGATGGCGAACAGGAAGCCGCGCATCAGCTGCAGGGAACCGTTCTCCGAGGTGTACGAGCCGATCGCGGCGAGGGCGTCGTCGCGGGTGCGGGTCTCGGTGCCGTGGCGGGCGTCGGCGCCGGCGAGGTCGGCGCCCTTCGCGGTGGTGAGCGCGATGACGGTGGCGTGGCCGGCGCCGCCCGGGGCGAACTGCTGCCAGTCGGTGAGGCCGGTCCAGATCACCGGGGTGTGGCTGTAGGCGGCATCGCCCTCGACCGCCGCGACCCGCAGCGGGTGCCCGGCCATCGTGAAGTCGGCGCCGGGGGCGAGGCCGCCCAGGTTCTCGGCGGCGGTCTTCGACAGCACCGCCTGGCCGGGGGCGATCCGGGAGCCCTGCGGGGCGAGCCCGGAGCCGTCCGGGACGCCGAAGGCGGAGAGCGCGGCGGTGCGCTGCCCCGCGGCGGCCTTGGTGGTGGTGATGCCGAGCGGCTGGGCGGAGGTGACGCCGGGCTCGCGGGCCCAGGCCTGCCACTGCTCGGGGGAGACCTGGGAGTCCGTGAAGGACAGCTCCTGCCCGTCGGCCGGCTTGGAGAACACCAGGTGGTCGGCGGGCAGGCCGGTGATCGCGGAGATGTTCTGGCGGCCGAGGCCGGCGGTCAGACCGGACAACAGGCCGACCAGGACGGTGATCAGGACGATGACGGTTCCCATCAGGGCGAACCGCCCCTTGGCGAACCTCAGGTCCCTCCAGGCGACGAACACGGTGGGCCTTCCTCTGCACGGGTGTTTTCCGACGCTTCCACCGTCGTGGACCGGGGGGCCCGAAGGCATCGAGCCGGGGATTGCATCCTGGGCATCAAAGGGCAGAAGCGGAGCTCAACCTTTTGATTGATGCCGGGCCCGGCGGGTGGAACTTAGGCTGGAGGGATGGCGACCGAACGAACCAGAACCACCCCCGTCGCCCGCGTCCTCCAGGTCTGCCTGCACCTGCTCGTGGCGGGCCTCCTCGCACTCGCCGTCGCCCGGGCCGTCTTCGCCGACCGCGGCGGCGACCCGGCGGCGGTCGCCGCCGCGGCCACCGCGATGGCCGCCGTCTACGCCGTCGGGCCGCAGCTGGCCGCCGTCCGCCGCTCGCGCCGGGCCGCCGCGCTCTGGCTGGTCCTGCTCGGCGTCACCTGGGCGGGCGTCCTGGTCGCCACCCAGGACGGCGTCTGGCTGGCCTTCCCGCTGTACTTCCTGGAACTGCACCTGCTCGGGCGGCGCGGCGGGCTGGTGGCCGTCGCCCTGACCGCCGCCGCGGCCATCGCCGCGTGGTCCTGGCACCAGCACAGCTTCAGCCTCGCCGCCTCGATCGGGCCCGCCCTCGGCGCGGCCGTCGCCACCGCCACCGTGCTCGGCTACCAGGCGCTCTACCG
Organism: Kitasatospora sp. NPDC101447; assembly: GCF_044767225.1. Classification (NCBI taxonomy): domain Bacteria; kingdom Bacillati; phylum Actinomycetota; class Actinomycetes; order Kitasatosporales; family Streptomycetaceae; genus Kitasatospora; species Kitasatospora sp. NPDC101447. The sequence continues at coordinate 426,865 of NZ_JBIWNL010000003.1, read as the reverse complement.
GGAGAGCGAGGAACGGCGCCGACTGATCGACGAACTCACCGCCGCCCGCGCCGACCTCGCCGCCGCCCACCATGCCGCCGGAGTGACGGCCGAACGCGAGCGCCTCGCCCGGGAGATCCACGACACCCTCGCGCAGAGCCTCAGCTCCATCCAGCTGCTGCTGCGGGCGGCCCAGCGGGCCCTGCCCGAGCGCACCGAGGCCGCCGCCGGCTACGTCGAACAGGCGCGGCAGGCCGCCCAGGACAACCTCGACGAGGCCCGGCGCTTCGTCCGCGCGCTCACCCCGCCCGCGCTGGACGGCGATCCGCTGCCGGTCGCGCTGGAGCGGCTGTGCGCGACGACGACGGCGCAGACCGGCCTGGCGGTGAAACTGCACGTCTCCGGCGACCCGGTCCGGCTGCCGGCCGCCCACGAGGTCGCGCTGCTGCGGATCGCGCAGTCGGCGCTCGGCAACACCGTCCGGCACGCGAAGGCCTCGTGCGCCGAGGTGACACTCAGCTACATGGAGGGCGAGGTGGCGTTGGACGTGTTCGACGACGGGGCCGGGTTCGAACCGGCGGCGGTCGCCGGCCGCACCGGCGGGGACGGCGGGTTCGGACTGCCCTCGATGCGGGCCCGGGCCCGGGCCCTCGGCGGCACCTTCACGGTGGAGTCCGCGCCGGGGGAGGGCACGGCGGTGGCCGTGCAGCTGCCCGCCGGGCCGGCCGGGCCCGCCGTGCCGGGGCCGGAGGCGGCGTCGTGATCCGGCTGCTGATCGCGGACGACCACCCGGTGGTGCGCGCCGGACTGCGGGCCGTGCTGGAGAGCGAACCGGACTTCGCGATCGTGGCGGAGGCGGCGACCGCCGAACGGGCCGTCGAACTGGCCGCGGAGGCGGGCGTCGACGTGGTGCTGATGGACCTGCAGTTCGGGCCCGGCTCGGCCATGAACGGCGCACAGGCCACGGCGGCGATCACCGCCCGGGCGGGCGCGCCGCGGGTCCTGGTCGTCACCACGTACGACACCGACGCGGACACCCTGCCCGCCCTGGAGGCGGGCGCCACCGGGTACCTGCTGAAGGACGCGCCGCCGGAGCAACTGGCCCAGGCCGTACGGGCGGCCGCGGCCGGGCGCTCCGCGCTGGCGCCCAGCGTCGCCGACCGGCTGCTGGAACGCATGCGGACGCCGGCGGCGGCACTCAGCGCCCGGGAGACCGAAGTGCTCGGGCTGGTCGCCGACGGGCTCACCAACCAGCAGGTCAGCCAGCGGCTGCACCTGAGCCAGGCCACGGTGAAGTCGCACCTGGTGCACGTCTACACCAAGTTGGGCGTCGACTCGCGCACGGCCGCGGTGCGGGAGGCACGGGGGCGGGGACTGATCCGGTAGCGGGCGGGCGCGGCAGCTGCTTCCGGGGGCAGGCTGCTTCCGTTGGCGGGGGCCGGAGTTGAACGGGCGGGCGTAGGGTGGGAGGTCGGTCCGTACCCGCAGCAGTGTGAGGAGCCCCTGATGGCCGTGCGTCTCGACGAGCTTGCCGTGCCGGTGATCGCCGCGCCGATGGCGGGCGGGGCCTCGACCCCCGAGCTGGTGGCCGCGGTGAACCGGGCCGGCGGACTGGGCTTCCTCGCGGCGGGGTACCGGAGCGCCCCGGCGATGGCCGAACAGATCGCGCTGGTACGGAAGTCGAGCGACCGGCCGTACGGGGTGAACCTCTTCGTCCCCTCGCCTCCCGGGGACCGGGCGGCCGTCGCCGCCTACCGGGAGCGGCTGCAGCCCGAGGCCGAGCGGTGGGGAGTGACGCTGCCGGAGGAGAGCGGACAGCCGGACCGGGACGACTGGGAGGCCAAGCTCGCCGTGCTGCTCGCGGACCCGGTGCCGGTGGTCTCGTACACCTTCGGCCTGCCGACGGCGGAGGAGGCCTCGGCGCTCCGGGCCGCCGGGACACTGCAGGTCGGCACGGTCACCACACCGGAGGAGGCGCGGGCGGCGCAGGCCGTCGGGATGGACGCGCTGTGCGTGCAGGGCCCGGAGGCGGGCGGGCACCGGGGCACCCACCGGGTCGCGGACGTGCCGGGGGAGGTGCCGCTGCTCCGCCTGCTGCCCGCGGTGCGGGAGGTGACGGGGCTGCCGCTGGTCGCCGCCGGCGGGCTCGGCGACGGCGCGGCCGTCGCGGCGGCGCTGCGGGCCGGGGCGGTCGCGGTGCAGCTGGGGACGGCCCTGCTGCGCTCCGACGAGTCGGGCGCCTCGGCGGCACACCGGGCGGCGCTCACCGAACTCCCGGAGACGACCGTCACCCGCGCCTTCACCGGCCGCCCGGCCCGGGGCCTGCGCAACGCCTTCATCGACCGCCACGGCCCCTACGCCCCGCCCGCCTACCCCGAGGTCCACCACCTCACCGCCCCGCTGCGCGCCGCCGCCACCCGCCGTGAGGACACGGAAGCCATGCACCTCTGGGCCGGCACGGCCCACCACCTGGCCCGTTCCGGCCCGGCGGAGGCGATCGTCACCGACCTCTGGCGCTCCGCACAGGGGTAGTGCGCCCGGCGCACGCCGGACGGGGAGTGTCGTCCCTCGCAGGGGTGGATTGGGCGGGAAAGCACGCGGTAACGTATAAGGGACGCCTTAATTTTTCATCCATGTGGGAGATCACGCTCTTCGATGCGGTGAATGACTGGTTCCTGGACATCTGTCGCAAGGATCCGGATACGGCGAACCAGATTGCCGACGCGATCATGATGCTGGCGCGGCGAGGACCGCTGCTGGGGCGTCCGCTGGTGGACCGTATTCACGGAAGCTGCACAACCTGAAAGAACTGAGGCCTGGCTCGGCTGGGCGTACGGAGATTCGGATGCTCTTCGTCTTCGACGCCGAGCGGGCGGCGATCATCCTCGTCGCGGGAGACAAGGGCGGGGAATGGTCCCGATGGTATGACGTCAACATCCCGCTGGCGGAAGCCCGCTATGAGCAGTACGTCGACGAGAAGGACAAGGGAGAGAGCGCGTGAAGGGTCGTAGTTGGACCGAGGTGTGGGCTGAGGCTCAGCGCATCAACCCGTGGCTGGCCTCGCCCGAAGCGGAGGCCGATCGGGTGCGGATCCGGCAGGAGACGCTGGCGCGGATTCGCGGCCACGAGCTGGCTGAGCTGCGGAAGGCGGCTGGACTGACCCAGAAGCAGGTAGCAGGACTGATGGGGGTGAGCCAGGCGCGGGTGTCGCAGATCGAACACGGCCAGGTGGACAGCCTGGACAACCTGCGCGCGTACGCCGCCGCGATCGGCGGTGAGGTCGAGGTGGCGGTTCGCCAGGGCGAGCGGACGATCAAGGTGGCCTGATCGTCCGCTCCGGCCCCGGCCTGCGGCCTCACGCCAGCAGGGTGGCCATCCAGGCCTCGATGTCCCTGACCGTCCTCGGGAGGGCGCCCGACATCAGGTGGGCGCCGTCCTCCGTGATCACGAGGTCGTCCTCGATGCGGATGCCGAGGCCGCGGAGCTCGACGGGGAGGGTCTCGTCGTCGGGTTGGAGGTAGAGGCCGGGTTCGACGGTGAGGACCATGCCCGCCTCCAGGACGCCGTCGAGGTAGCGGTCGGCGCGGGACGCGGCGCAGTCGTGGTAGTCGAGGCCGAGCATGTGGCCGCTGCCGCAGAGGGTGTAGCGGCGGTACAGGCCGTTGTCCTCGGCGAGGGCCTGGTCGGCGGGGACGCGCAGGATGCCCCAGTCGGCGAGGCCCTCGGCGATGACCCGCATCGCCGCGCGGTGGAAGTCGCGGAAGCGGGCGCCGGGGCGCAGGGCGGCGATGCCGGCGCTCTGGGCGGCGAGGACGAGCTCGTAGGCCTGGCGCTGGACGGGGGTGAAGGTGCCGCCGAGCGGGAGGGTGCGGGTGATGTCGGCGGCGTAGAGGGTGTCGGTCTCGACGCCGGCGTCCAGCAGGAGCAGGGAGTTCGGGTCGAGGGCGCCGTCGTTGCGGATCCAGTGCAGGACGCAGGCGTGGGCGCCGGAGGCGGCGATGGTGGTGTAGGCGGTGCCGTTGCCCTCGGCGCGGGCGCGCAGGTCGAAGACGCCTTCGATCCAGCGTTCGCCGCGGTGGTGGCGCAGTGCGGTGGGCAGGGCGCGGACGACGTCCTCGAAGCCGGTGACGGTGTGGTCGACGGCGAGCTGTAGCTGGCCGACCTCCCACTCGTCCTTGACCAGGCGCAACTCGGAGAGCACGGCGGCCAGTTCGCCGTCCGGGTGGGCGTAGGGGCCGGGACGCCCGGTGGCCTCGTCGACCAGGGCGTCGGTGCCGGCCAGGACCCGGGTGGGCGGCTGGGGGCCGGCGAGCAGGGTGTCCAGGTCGTCGAGGTGTCGGGTGCGCACCCCGGTGAGCCGGGCGGCTTCGCCGAGGTCGGGTCGGGGGCCGACCCAGAACTCGCCGTAGCGGCGGTCGCGGTAGAACTCGCCGCCGTCGCGGGGGGAGCGGGGGCGCAGGTAGAGGACCGGCTCGTGGCTCTCGGGGCCGGCCGGTTCGAGGACGAGGACGTGGTCGGCCTGGTCCTCGCCGGTGAGTCCGGTGAGCCAGACGTAGGCGCTGTGCGGGCGGAAGCGGTGGTCGAGGTCGTTGCAGCGGACCTTGAGCCGGCCGGCCGGGACGATCAGCCGTTCGCCGGGGAAGGCGGCGGAGAGGCGGGCTCGGCGGCCGGGGAAGCGGTCGTGTCCGGGGACGCGGCGGTCGGCGGGGAGCGGGGTGGCGGCCCATCGGGTGCCCATGAAGGCGGCGAGGGCGGGGGTGACCGGGAGGTCGTGGCTCCCGGTGGCGAGGCCGGTCTGGCGGAGGGTCACCGGTGAACTCCTAGGCGGGGCTGGGGAGATGTGTGGCGCGGGCACGGGCGGGGTGCGAGCACGGACACAGCTCGGTAACGGGCGGCGTCACCTCTTGTGCAGTGCAATTTCACATTACTATGTTACGGGTCACACAGCGGAGCGGCCGGATCAGGCCCCCCACAGCGGAGTTGCACATGACCAGGCGCACCCACGCCGCCCTCGCGGCGGCCCTCGCGGCGACCCTCACCCTCGGCCTCGGGGCCTGCACGAACGACAAGAGCGACAGCGGCGGTGACGCGGCCCCGTCGAGCACCAAGGGCCCGGGCGCGGAGAGCGGCTCGATCATCGGCGGGACGCCGGCCAAGGGCGGCACCCTCACCGTCCTGACCAACCAGGACTTCGCCCACCTCGACCCGGCCCGCAACTGGACCGTCCCGCACATGGACTTCGGGACCCGGCTGCTCTACCGCACCCTGACCACCTTCAAGTCCGAACCGGGTGCCGCCGGCAGCGAGATCGTCCCGGACCTCGCCACCGACCTGGGCAAGTCCTCCGAGGGCGGCAAGGTGTGGACCTTCACCCTCAAGGAGGGCCTCAAGTACGAGGACGGCAGCCCGATCAAGTCCGCCGACATCAAGTACAACGTCGAGCGGTCCTTCTCCCCGGACCTCACCGGCGGCCCCGACTACGCGATCCAGTACCTGGCGGGCGGCGAGAACTACAAGGGCCCGCTGACGGGCGAGCACCTGGCGAGCATCGAGACGCCGGACGACAGGACCATCGTCTTCCACCTGAAGCGCCCGGTCGCCGAGTTCTCGGACACCGTCACCCTGCCGACCTTCTCCCCGGTGCCGCAGTCACAGGAGAAGGGCACCCAGTACGACTCCCGGCCGTTCTCCTCCGGCCCGTACAAGATCGAGAGCTACGACCGCGGCAAGCAGCTGGTGCTGGTCCGCAACACCAACTGGGACCAGGCCACCGACACCGTCCGCAAGGCCTACCCGGACAAGGTCGTGGTCACCCAGGGCATCAAGGGCGGCCAGGCCGACGACCGGATCATCGCCAGCGACGGCGCCGACGCCAACGCCATCAACATGCCCTGGATGCAGCACGAGACCGTCGCCAAGGTGATGCCCAAGGCGGACGTCAGGGCCCGCATGGCGGCCGAGCGCACCGGCTGCACCGACATGCTGTTCATGAACACCGCCAAGGCGCCCTTCGACGACCCGAAGGTGCGCGAGGCGATGATGTGGGCGGTCGACCGCGAGGCGCAGGTGACGGCCTTCGGCGGCCCGGCGGTGACCGACGTGGCGACCTCCTACCTGCCGCCGTCGCTGACCGGCGGCGTCAAGGCCGACCCGCTGAAGATCCCGGCGGCCGGCGACCCGGAGAAGGCTAAGGCGCTGCTCAAGGAGGCGGGCAAGACCGACCTGAAGGTCACGCTCACCGTCTCGCTCGGCGACAAGACCCGCGCCGAGGCGATCCAGCAGTCGCTGGCCAAGGTCGGCGTGCAGGTCACCGTCAACACCACGGACCCGTCGGCCTTCACCGACACCGTCGGCGACATCAAGAACGCCCCCGATCTGATCATCCAGGGCTGGTGTCCGGACTACCCGTCCGCCGCCACCTTCTTCCCGTTCCTGTTCGACGGACGGACCATCAAGGAGAAGGGCAACCAGGGCAACTGGAGCCAGTTCCGCGACCAGGCCACGATGGACCGGATGGACCAGATCGCGGCCATGACGGACGTCAACGAGGCCAACAAGGCCTGGCAGCAGCTGGACGAGGACCTGATGAAGAAGGCCCCGGCCGTGCCGCTGATGTGGCAGCGCCGCCCCCTGCTGGTGGGCACCAACGTGGCCGGTGCGTTCGGCAACTCCGGCTACGCCGGCATGATCGACCTCGCCGTGGTCGGCCTCAAGGACCCCGCCAAGGGCAAGGGCTGAGGGGCCGGCAGCGATGAGTACCACCACTGAGCCCGTCGCCGTGGCGGACGCCACGGCGACGGGCGCCGCGAAGAGCGCCGGGCGCGGGCCGTGGCGGCAGGTCGGGGACCAGCTGTGGGCCAGGGGCTCGGCCCGGTTCGGGCTGATCACGGTCGGCGTGCTGGTCCTGGCCGCCGCCCTGGCCGGGCCGCTGGGCTCGCTCGGCGGCTGGTCCCCCGAGGAGTTCGACAAACGCGCCGTGGACCCGTACCTGGGCGGCCTGCCCCGGGGCGACTTCGGCGGCATCAGCACCCGGCACTGGCTGGGCGTCGAGCCGATCACCGGGCGCGACCTGTTCGCCCGGGTGCTGCACGGCGGGCAGGTGTCCCTGCTGATCGCCTTCACCGCGACCGCGGTCGTCGTGGTCGCCGGCACCCTGGCCGGGATCGCGGCCGGCTACTTCGGCGGCCGCACCGACGCGCTGCTGTCCCGGCTGATGGACCTCACGATGTCCTTCCCGTCGCTGATCTTCATGATCGCGATGATGTCGGTGGCGAAGGACGTCAACCGGATCCTGCTGATCACCCTGGTGATCGGCCTGTTCACCTGGCCCGGCATCGCCCGCGTGGTCCGCGGCCAGACGCTGTCGCTCAAGCACCGCGAGTACGTCGAGGCCGCCAAGGTCGGCGGCGCCCGGTCCTGGCGGATCCTCACCCGGGAGATCCTGCCGAACGTCTCCGGCCCGATCATCGCCTACACCACGCTGCTCGTCCCCGGCATGATCGCCACCGAGGCCGCGCTCAGCTACCTCGGCGTGGGCGTCCGCCCGCCGACCCCGTCCTGGGGCCAGATGATCGCCGAGAGCATCGTGCACTACGAGACCGACCCGACGTACTTCCTGATCCCGACCGCTTTCCTGTTCCTCGCCGTGCTCGCCTTCACCCTGCTCGGGGACGCGCTGCGCGACATCCTCGACCCCCGGGGAGGCCGGTCGTGATCCTCTACCTCGGCCGCCGGCTGCTCGGCGTGGCGGGCATCCTGCTCGCCATCTGCGCCATCACCTTCACCATCTTCTACCTGCTGCCCAACGACCCGGCCGCGGCGGCCTGCGGCAAGACCTGCAGCCCCGAGCGGCTGGCCGACGTCAAGGCCGCGATGGGCCTGGACAAACCGGTCTGGGACCAGTTCCTCGCCTACCTCGGCGGCATCTTCGCCGGCCGCGACTACGGCTCCGGGCCCAGCGCCGTGCACTGCGGCTTCCCCTGCCTCGGCTACTCCTACGAGTACGGGCTCCCGGTGTGGGACCTGCTGACCGACCGTCTGCCGGTCTCCGTCTCGCTGGCCCTCGGCGCGGCCGTGCTCTGGCTGGTCCTCGGCCTCGGCGCGGGCGTCACCTCGGCGCTGCGCAAGGGCCGGCCGGTCGACCGGACGCTGATGGTGCTCTCCGTCGGCACCGCCTCGCTGCCGGTCTACTTCACCTCGATCATGCTGATCTGGGGCGTCGTCAGGACGGCCGGGCTGCTGCCCTACCCCTCCTACCACCAGTTCACCGAGAACCCCTTCACCTGGGCCTCCAACCTGCTGCTGCCGTGGACCGCCCTGGCCCTGCTGTACGCGGCGATGTACGCCCGGCAGAGCCGCAACTCGATGATCGAGGCGATGGCCGAGCCGTACATCCGCACCGCCCGGGCCAAGGGCCTGCCGGCGCGGACGGTCACCGTCAAGCACGGGCTGCGCGCCGGGATGACGCCGATCCTCACCCTCTTCGGCATGGACCTCGGCGGCCTGCTGGCCGGTGCCGTCATCACCGAGTCCATCTTCGGCCTGCCGGGTGTCGGCCGGCTGTTCTACGACGGCCTGGGCCGTTCCGACCAGCCCGTCATCCTCGGCGTCACCCTGCTCGCGGCCTTCTTCATCGTCGCGGCGAACCTGCTGGTCGACCTGCTCTACGCGTTCGTCGACCCGAGAGTGAGGTACTGATGACCGCATTGCTGGAGGTCGAGGACCTCAAGGTCGCCTTCGCCACGCCCCGGGGGACGGTCCGGGCGGTGGACGGCATCTCCTTCGCCGTCGAGGCCGGGCGCACCCTCGGCCTGGTCGGCGAGTCGGGCAGCGGGAAGTCCGTCACCTCGCTCGCCGTCATGGGCCTGCACCGCGGCGCCGCCGTCACCGGCTCGATCCGGCTGCACGGGCAGGAGCTGAACGGGCTCGGGGAGAAGGAACTCGGCGCCGTCCGGGGCCGCCGGATCGCGATGATCTTCCAGGATCCGCTGTCCAGCCTGCACCCCTTCTACACCGTCGGCGAGCAGATCGCCGAGCACTACCGGGTGCACTTCAGGGCCAACCGCAAGGCGGGCCGGGCCCGCGCGGTGGAGATGCTGGCCGAGGTCGGCATCCCCGAGCCGGCCCGCCGGGTCGACGAGTACCCGCACCAGTTCTCCGGGGGCATGCGCCAGCGCGTCATGATCGCCATGGCACTGGCCTGCGAACCCGACCTGCTGATCGCCGACGAGCCCACCACGGCGCTCGACGTCACCGTCCAGGCGCAGATCCTCGACCTGATCGCCCGGATCCAGCAGGAGCGCGGCCTCGGCGTCGTGATGATCACCCACGACCTCGGCGTGGTCGCCCGGGTCGCCCACGAGGTGCTGGTCATGTACGGCGGCCGGGCGGCCGAACAGGCCCCGGTGGACCGGCTGTTCGCGCAGCCCGCGCACCCGTACACCCGCGGCCTGCTGGACTCGCTGCCGCGCCTGGACGACACCGACGACGCCCCGCTGCGGGCCATCCCCGGCAGCCCGCCGTCGCTGATCGCCCCCGCCCCCGGCTGCTCCTTCGCCCCGCGCTGCGCCCGCACCACCGCCGCGTCCGCCGAGGAGCACGCCCGCTGCCTGGCCGAGCGCCCCGCGCTCGGCCCGCTCGCCCCCGGCCACCAGGCCGCCTGCCACCTGCCGCTGGTGCCGGAAGGGGTGCTGTGATGACCGGATCCGCCGGGACGACCGGAACCGGAGGGACGACCGGACCCGCCGGCACGACCGGAGCGAGGGGGACGACCGGAGCCGCCGGGACGAAGGAACCGCTGCTGTCCGTACGGGACCTGGTGAAGACCTTCCCCGGCCGGCGCAGCCGCACCGGGCGGCCCGGAGCGCCGGTCCGGGCCGTGGACGGCGTCAGCTTCGACGTCGGCGCGGGGGAGACGCTCGGCCTGGTCGGCGAGTCCGGCTGCGGCAAGTCCACCACCGGCCGGATGATCGTCCGGCTGCTCGACCCGACCTCGGGCACCGTCACCTTCGACGGCACCGAGATCGGCGGGCTCTCCCAGGCCCGGCTGCGCCCGCACCGGCGCGACCTGCAGATGGTCTTCCAGGACCCGTACTCCTCGCTCAACCCCCGGCAGACGGTGTCCCGGATCATCTCCGAGCCGCTGCTCGTCCAGGGCGAGAGCGCGGCGGCCGCGCGCAAGCGGGCCGCCGAGCTGATGGAGCTGGTCGGGCTGATCCCCGAGCACCTGGACCGCTACCCGCACGAGTTCTCGGGCGGTCAGGCACAGCGCATCGGGATCGCCCGCTCGCTGGCCACCTCGCCGCGGCTGGTGATCGCCGACGAGCCGGTCTCCGCGCTGGACGTGTCCATCCAGGCCCAGGTGGTCAACCTGATGGAGCGGCTCCAGCAGGAGCTCGGCCTGGCGTACGTGTTCATCGCGCACGACCTCTCGGTGGTCAAGCGGGTCTGTGACCGGGTCGCGGTGATGTACCTGGGCCGGATCGTGGAGATCGGCGACAAGGCCGAGGTCTACGGCAGCCCCGCGCACCCGTACACCAGGGCGCTGCTCTCCGCGGTGCCGCTGCCGGACCCGGAGGCGGAGCGGACCCGGGAGCGGATCGTGCTGCTCGGCGACCCGCCGAGCCCGGCCGCCCCGCCGCCCGGGTGCACCTTCCACCCGCGCTGCCCCAAGGCGCAGGAGCTGTGCCGGACGGAGCGGCCGCTGCTGCGGATCGCCGGCCCGGGCACCCGGGAGGCGGCCTGCCACTTCCCGGAGGTGTGAGCCGGGGCCGCCCGGCGGTGTGAGCCGGGCACCGAGACCCCCGGTCGGGCGCGGCGGGGAACCCTACGAGGGCCGCGTCCGACCGGGTTCCAACCGGTCCCGCCCGCTCGCCCGCTCACGCGCCCGCTCGCCCGCTCGCTTGCCCGACCGCTCACGCACGTGCTCACCAGCCCGGTCCCTCACTCCTCCGGCAGCAGGAGGCGCGGGCCGGGCCCCTCGGCGGCCAGTTCGTCGCCGGGGTTGAGCACCCGGCAGCGGCGCAGCGACACGCAGCCGCAGCCGATGCAGCCGGTCAGCTCGCCCTCCAGCCGCTCCAGCTCCAGCCGGCGGGCGCGCAGCTGCTCGGCCCAGCGGAGCGAGATGCGCTCCCAGTCGTGCTTGCCGGGCATCCGGTCCTCGGGGAGGCCGGTGAAGACCTCGGCGACCTCGCTGAGCGGGATGCCGAGCCGCTTGGCGACCAGGATGAGCGAGATCCGGCGCAGCACGTGCCGCCGGTAGCGGCGCTGGTTGCCGGCCGACCGCTCGGAGGAGATCAGCCCCTGGTCCTCGTAGAAGCGCACCGCCGAGGTGGCGATCCCGGCCCGCCGGGCCACCTCCCCGACGCTCAGCAGGTCGACCGGTGCGGTGGTCATGGCGACTCCTTGACTTCAAGTTCTCTTGAAGTTCTACGGTACCGGACATGACCCGATCATCTGCCGTGAAGACTGACACGACCGTTGCTCAGCTGGACAGTTACCCAGCGGAGTCGCCGTCCGAGGGGACCTCCGGCGGATGGCGCGAACTGTTCTCCCGACGGTACGCCGCCCCCGCCTCGATCCTCGCGGGCGGTGTCGCGCTGTACGCGATGAACCTCTACTTCACCGCGGCGCTGATGCCCTCGATCGTGGCCGACATCGGTGGCGGCCGTTACTACGCGTGGGTGGCCACCGGCTTCCTGATGGCCGCCGTCATCGCCTCGATGCTGGTCAGCCGGCTGCTGGACCGGCTGGGCGCCGCCCGGGCGTACGTCCTGGGCTTCCTGGTGTTCGGCGCGGGCGCGGTGCTCAACGCGCTCAGCCCCTCGATGCCGGCGCTGATCCTCGGCCGGGTGGTGCAGGGCCTCGGCGGTGGTCTGGTCGCCGGGCTCGGCTACGCCGTGATTCGCAGCGCCCTGCCGGAGCGGCTGTGGACCAGGGCCGCCGGGCTGGTCTCCGCGATGTGGGGCGTCGGCACCCTGGTCGGGCCGTCGCTGGGCGGGCTGTTCGCCCAGCTCGGGGCCTGGCGCGGGGCGTACGTCCTGCTGCTGGTCGCCGCACTGGTGCTGGCCGTGCTGGCCCGCCGGGTGCTGCCCGGCCGCTCCGAGCGGTCCGGGGAGGGGGCGGGGAGCGGCCCGGTGCCGCTGCCCTCGCTGCTGCTGCTCACCCTGGCGGCGGCCGCGTTCAGCGTCAGCTCGACCGTCCCGAGCGGCGGCCCGACGGCGGTCTGCATCCTCGCCGGTCTGGCGCTGCTGGTGGGCTTCGTGGCGGCCGAGCGGCGCGGCGGCGCGGCGACGGTCCTGCCCGGGCAGACCTATCGGGCCGGGAACCCCCTGAAGTGGCTCTACCTGACCGTCGCGGTGCTGTGCGCCGGCGTGGTGGCGGAGAACTTCATCCCGCTGTTCGGCCAGGAGCTGGGCGGCCTCGGCCCGCTGGTGGCCGGTTTCCTCGGCGCCGCGGTGTCGGCGGGCTGGACGACGGCCCAGCTGTTCAGTGTCGGCATCGAGTCGGTGCACGGCCGGGCCCGGGCGATCCGGACCGCCCCGCTGGTGCTGGTCGCCGGTCTGCTGGCCTACGGGCTGCTGCAGACCGGGCACGCCTCCGGCCTGCGGGTGGTGCTGTGGGCGGTGGCGCTGTTCGTCGCCGGCACCGGGATCGGGCTGGCCTTCCCGCACCTGAGCGTGGCCGCGATGCGCAGCAGCAGCGACCCGGCCGAGGGCGGCAAGGCCGCCGCGGCGATCAACACCACCCAGCTGATCGCCTTCTCGGTGACGTCCGCGCTGGCGGGCACCCTGGTCAACCTGGGCGCGGACAGCCCGGTCGACTCGGCCCGGTACATGACCTTCGGGATCGCCGCGATCACCGTGTTCGGCGTGGCCACGGCCGCGCTCACCGCCCGCCGCTCCGGGCGGTGAGCGGACGAGGACCGGCCCCGGATCCCTTTCGTCGGGGGGATCCGGGGCCGACTCGCGTCCGTCCGACTCAGGAGGCCGGGCCCACCCGGACGGTGGTGATCCGTCCGCCCTGGGACTCCCGGACGACCTCGATCCGCGTGTTGGTGTCCGGCACCTTCACGGTCAGTTGCGGCGTGGCGGGGTCGGCGTACACCCCGCTGTGGTCGTCGAACGCCGGGACGGCCGGCTCGGCCGGGATCCGCACCGCGACCCCGCCCTTGTGCAGGGTGAACGGCGTGGTCGGCTTGAGCGAGAAGGTGGCGTCGAAGGTCTGCGCCCGCCCGTTGACCAGCGTCCCGTCGGCGAAGCGGATCGCCGCCGGGTGGGCGTCGATCGGCAGGATGAGCCCGCCGCCGGGGTGGTCCTTGGTGTTGTTGTCACCGTAGGAGGTGTCCCAGAGCCACAGCAGGACGCCCTCCTGGTACGGGTAGTTGTCGACCACGTTGGCCTTGCCGGTGACGCCGGTGTAGCCGAAGTTGTACGGGCCGGTCTTCAGGAACGCCCCGTAGCCGGTGTAGCGGCGGTTCTCGGCGAGGTAGGCGCGCGGGTGCTGCTTGACGGCGGTGCGGCCGGTGATGACCGAGAAGCCGCTGACCGTCCAGCCGCCGGTGCCGTTCTCGGCGCCGTCGGAGAACAGCTCGCTGCCGCCGGCGGTGAGCTTCACGGCGTCGACGAGCACGCCGCGGCCGTGGGTGTTGCCGTCCGAGGTGGCGTGGATGCGCAGCCGGACCTGCCGGCCGAGGTAGCCGTCCAGCGGGATGTGCAGCTTCCGGTAGCTGCCCGAACTGCCGCTGAGCCCCGGGGTGTTGGCGCTGGTGTTGCCGATCGGTGCGCCGTCCACGGTGCCGCCGAGGGCGGTCCAGTGCTTGCCCTGGTCGGTGGACGCCTCGACGGTGAGGAAGTCGTAGTCCTGCTCGGTGTCGTACCAGACCGCCGCGTCGAGGGCGGCCGGTCCGGCGGCGGTGCGCAGGTCGACGTCCCGGGCGAGGGAGTTGTCGAGGTTGTCGCCGGTGTCGCTCCACCACTGCTTGCCGCCCTCGTACGGGTCGGCGAGGTCGGTGCTGGTGGTGCCGTCGGGCAGGTGGACGAGGACGGCCTGCGCCTGGTCGGTGTTGTAGCTGCTCACCCCGAGGGCGTGGCTGGAGCGGGTGGCGGCCTGCGCCTCGTCGTAGTTGAGCCAGCCGAACTGCAGCTTGCTCCAGGCGTCGAGGTCGCCCGGGTAGCCGCCGGTGGTGTTGGGGCCCTTGCCGAGGTAGGAGCCGGAGGACATCAGCGACCAGAAGTTGACGCTGTTGTCGCCGCCCGTGGTGCCGTACAGGTCGGGCAGGCCCAGATTGTGGCCGTACTCGTGGGCGAACAGGCCGACGCCGCTGTTCTCGCCGCCCTGGACGTAGTCGTAGACGTACAGGCCGGTGTCGCCGACGGGAGCGCCGCCGATCCTGTCGCCCTCCGGACCGGTCTGCCCGGTCGCGTCGGGGAAGGCCCAACTGCGGTGCGCCCACAGCGCGTCGGCGCCCTGGGCGCCGCCGCCCCAGGTCTCGTCCACGCCGGCGTGCACCACGATGACGTTGTCGAGGTAGCCGTCGGGCTGGTCGAACTCGCCGTCCTTGTCGTGGTCGTAGCGGTCGTAGACGTCGTACTGGGCGAGCTGGGCCTTGATGTCCGCCACGCTGCGGCCCTTGGCGACCTCGCCGTCGTACCAGGCCTTGACGGCGTCCCGGACGAACTCCTGGGCCTGGGTCCAGGCGCCGGAGCCCTGCGGGCCCTTGTTGCTGCCGTAGCGGGCCTCGTTGTACGGGACGGTGACCCAGTCGCTGACGGTGCCCTCGACGTCGTACCGGCCCGAGGACTGGGTGCGGTAGTAGTTGCGCATCGACACGGAGCCGGGCGTGTCGTCGAAGAACATCTTCTGGTAGTACGCGCGGTCGAAGTCCGGTGACCACAGGGTGTGGTTGTCGTCCTTGCCCGGCTTCGGGATCTGGTCGTGGCGCGGGCCGGGGGTGCCGCCGTAGCGCGGCTGGCCGTTCCACTGGGTCGTGTCGTCGACCTGGTCGCCGAACTGGGCGAGGATCACGAAGACCTTGTCGGTGCGCTGGTGCGCCAGTTGGACGTAGTCGTTGCCGATCCTCACCTTGGCCGGGGCCCGCTTGTCGGCGCTCTTGGCGACGGTGCCCTTGTTGAGCTGCTCAAGGGCCTTGCTGCGGAGCGCCTGGCGCTCGCGTTCCTGTGGGACGAGGGGCGCGGGCGGGGCCTCGGCGCCCTGCGGGGCGGCGTCGGCGGCCGCGGCGGCGGTGACGGTGAGGGGCGGCGGGGGAGCGGCCTGGGCGGGGGTGCCCAGCAGGGTGGCCGCTATCGCGCTCGTGGTGAGCGCGGCAGCGAGGGCCGCGGACAGTCTGCGCAACTGACCGGTCCTTTCCGGGGGATTGGGGTGTTCCGGGTGTCGGTCGGTGAAGCGCAGGTAATATTTCACATGTCACGGGTCACGTGGAAGGGGTCCGGGGCAAGCGGAAGGGGCGCCGCACCCGCAGGTGCGACGCCCCTTCTCCGTACGGCCCGTGCCGCCGGGTCAGCCGTTGCCGAAGTCCAGGGCCAGGCTGAAGACCACCAGCGCGGCGAACACCGCCGCCAGGGTGGTCAGTCCGGTGGCGTGCAGCGCGACGGCCGCCGCGCCCAGCAGCACCAGCTTGAGCACCAGCCGTGCGGCGAGCGGCAGTTCGACCTTCGCCCGGCGCTCGGCCAGGAACACGTCCCAGACCGCGCGGGCCGCGGCCGGCACGCCGAGGCCCAGCAGCAGCCGGAGGCCCAGGCCGTCGCCGGTCCGGAAGCCCCAGTAGCAGAGCGCCGCCAGGCTCGCGAGCTGCACCCCGAAGCCGAGTTCGGTGCCGGCCGTGGCCAGCGACCTGCGCAGTCGGCGCTCCGCCGGGCCGGGTCCGTCGATCGTCATCCGCGCGCTCTCCCCGCCGTGGTGCCCCGACGCGTGCCGCCGAGACCCCTCGACTCCTGCGCCGTCCGGGGGCCGGACGGCCGTCAAGCGGAGTGTTCCAGCCCGGTCGGCCGAACTCAACGGATCGCCCCGCGGCTGCCGGTCCGCTGCCTCCCACCTGCCGGTTCGTCAGCCGTCTTGCCGTCGAAGGCCCTTCTTGTCACGGCCCTTCTTGCCGCGGCCCTTCCCGTCGGGGCCGCTGTCGTCGGGGCCGCTCCCGGCAACGGCCCCGCCGTCAGCGGACGGTGTACTCGACGGCCACGCTGACCACCACCAGCACGCCGTACACCAGTGCCAGGGTGGTCCGCCCGGTGGCGTACAGGGCGGCGGCCGCCGTGCCCAGCGTCACCAGCTTGAGCACGATCTCCGCGCCGACCGGCAGCGGGAACTTCGGCCCGCCCGCGGCCAGGAACAGGCCCCAGACGGTGGCCGCCAGCGCCGGCGCGCCGAGCCCCAGCAGCAGCCGGGTGCCCAGCGTGGAGCCGGTCCTGAACCCCCAGTAGCAGAGCGCTGCCAGCATGGCGAGCTCCAGCCCGAAGGCGATGCCGGCGTTGCCCGCGGTCAGCGGCGTCCACTGCCGCCGACCGACCGGGCCGGGTCTGTCGATCCTCATCCGTGCACTCTCCCCGTTCGCTGCGCCGCCCGGGCGGGGCGGCGGTCACGCGGAGTGTGACAGTCCGGCCCGGGCGGCGCAACGGATCGGCCGGGAGCGCCCGGTCAGCCCAGGGACGCCCGGAGGAAGGCGAGTTCGGCCAGGGTCAGCTGCTCGTTCGTCCCGTCCGGCGTCATGTGGGTGACGCCCGGCAGCGGCAGCACCGCGTGCGCGCGACCGGCCCTGGTGAGCGCCTGGGAGAGCAGCAGGGTGTGCGAGGGGTGGACGTTGTCGTCGGCCAGGCCGTGGATCAGCAGCAGCGGCCTGGTCAGCCCGGGCGCGTCGGTGAGCAGGCAGTCGTCGGCGTAGCCCTCGGGGTTGTCCTGCGGCAGGCCGAGGTAGCGCTCGGTGTACGCGGTGTCGTACTGCCGGAAGTCGGTGGGCGGGGCGCCCGCGCACGCGGCGTGGAAGACGTCCGGGCGGCGCAGCACGGCGAGTGCGGCGAAGTAGCCGCCGTAGGACCAGCCGCGCACGCCGACCCGGCCGAGGTCGAGGTCCGGGTGGTGCGCGGCGAGTGCGCGCAGGGCGTCGACCTGGTCGTCCAGGGCCGCCTGGGAGAAGCGGCGGAAGATCGCCCGGGTGAAGTCCGGGGAGACGAACGGGGTGCCGCGGTTGTCGGTGGTGACCACGGCGAAGCCCTGGTCGGCCCACCACTGGCGGAGCTGCCAGCGGCGCGGCTCGTTGGCCACCGCCTGGTAGCCGGGGCCGCCGTAGACGTCCAGCAGGACGGGCAGCCGGCGGCCGGGCACGTGGTCGCGCGGGTGGACGACGGCGGTCGGCAGGCCGCGTTCGGTGACCCGCGCGAGCCGGGGGCGGACCGGGTACGGCAGCGTGGCGCTCAGGTCGGCGAGCGGCAGCTCGCGGCCGTCGGGCAGGCCGTCGAGCAGGACGCGGCGGCGGATCCCGTCGGCGGAGGCCGAGGTGAGCAGCAGGGTGCCGGCGGCGGCGAGGGCGGAGTGCACGCCGGGGCCGGCGGTGAGGAGTTCGGGTGCGCCGCCGTCCGGGTCGATCAGGTGGACGTACTGGTCGGCGGGGTCGCCCTGGCCGGTCTCGCAGAGCAGTCGGCCGCGCAGCCGTCCGACCACCCGGCGGATCTGCAGACCGGTGGTGTCCAGCGGCTCGCCGTCCAGGGCGAGGCCGCGGGCCTGCGGGGTGTCGTGGACGGTGAGCAGCCGGCCGTCGGGCAGCCGGTCGGGGGTGCCGGGGAGGTCGTCCACCCAGAACTCGTCGGTGGTGCGGGAGAGTTCGCGGGTCTCGCCGGTGGCGGGGTCGGCGCCGAGCAGCAGCACGTTCTGCTGCAGGCGGTCGGCGACGGTGAGCAGCACCTCGTGGTCGGAGGCCCAGGAGGCGGCGCAGAGGTAGGGGTGGGTGTCGGCGTCCCAGTGCAGCCGGACCCGCCCGCCGTCGAGGCCGAGGACCCAGAGCTGGACGTCGGCGTTGGGGCCGCCGGCCTGCGGGTAGGCGAAGTCCTCGGGCGCCTCGGCGGGGCGGGCCGGGTCGGCGAAGTGACGCCGGGGGAGGGCGGATTCGTCCACCCGGGCGGTCAGCAGCGCGCCGCCGTCCGGGCGCCACCAGTGGCCCCGGGCGCGGCCGAGCTCCTCGGCGGCGGCGAACTCGGCGACGCCCCAGCGGGCGCCGTCGGCGGGGGAGAGCGGTTCGAGGCCGGGGGTGACGTACAGCGCGTCGTCGGCGACGTAGGCGACGCGCTGGCCGGTGGCGTCCGGCCTGGGGTCGAACGCGGGCCCGGCGACCGGGAGTTCGTCGCTGGTGCCGTCGGCGGTGTCGGTGCGGAAGAGCCGGCCGTCGAGGGTGAAGACGGCGACCGAGAGGTCGGCGGTGGCCGCGTACGTGCCGATCCCGGCGGCGACCAGCCGGGTGCGCTCGCGCAGCCGGCGCTCGACGACGGGCAGGTCGTCGCGGCGGCCGGTGCGGCCGGGCAGCAGTGCGGCCGGGTCCGCGACCGTGCGCTCCTCGCCGGTGGCGGTGTCCAGCAGGTGGAGGCGGTCGACCGGGTCCTCGGGACCGCTGGAGCGGAGCAGTAGCAGCCGGGTACCGTCCTCGGCGAGCGTGTACGCGCGCGGCGCGCCGAAGGTGAACCGGCCGGTACGGGCACTGAGGGCAAGGAAGGCGTCGGTGATGGTCACGGCCCGATCGTGGTCGCGCGGTGCGTGCCCCGACCAGTAGTCTGTCATGTGAAATGTCACACATCAGTCGCCGGTGGGCGACCAGGGAGGGACGCCGTGATCGAGGACCTGTGGACCGCCGAACCCCCCGCCCCGCTGCCCGCCGCCGACGGCCTGTTCAGCGTGTCGGCGGGCACGGCGCACCTCAACCACGGCTCGTACGGCGCGGTCCCGGTGCCGGTGCAGCGGGCCCAGGAGGAACTGCGCACGGAGCACGAGCTGGACCCGGACGGCTTCTTCGCCGACCTGCCCGCCCGGATCGGCCGGGCCCGGACGGCGCTCGCGGCCGACCTCGCCACCGACCCGCGGCGCCTCGCCCTGGTCACCAACGTCACCGAGGCCGTGGCGATCGCCCTGGACAGCATCCCCTTCGCCCCCGGCGACCGGATCCTGGTCACCGACCACGGCTACGGCGCCGTCACCGAGGCCGTGGCACGCAAGGCCGCCGAGACCGGCGCCGAACTCCACGTCGCGGAGCTGCCCCTGGACGCCCCGGACGAGGCGGCCGTCCGCGACGCGGTGCTGGCCGCCGTCGACGGCCGCACCACCGTCGCCGTCCTCGACCAGCTCACCTCGCCCAGCGCCCGCCTGGTGGCCGGCCCGGGGCTGCTCGCCGAACTCCGCGCGCTCGGCGTGGTCACGGTCGTGGACGGCGCCCACGCGCCCGGCATGCTGCCCGCCCCGGCCGACCCGAACGCCGACTTCTGGTTCGGCAACCTGCACAAGTGGGCCTTCGCCCCGCGCGCCACCGGCGTGCTCGCCGTCCGCCCCGAGTGGACGGCGCGGGTGCGCCCGCTGGCCCTCTCCTGGGAGCACGACAAGGGCTTCCCGGGCAGCGTCGAGTGGCGCGGCACCTGCGACTACACGCCCTGGCTGGCCGCCCCGGCCGGCTTCGAGCTGCTGCGCGCGCTCGGCCCGGAGGCGGTGGCCGGCCACAACACCGCGCTCGCCGCGTACGGGCAGCGGGTGCTGGTCGAGCGGGCCGGGCTGCGCCCGCTGCCGGCCACCCCCGGGGTGTGGATGCGCACCGTCCGGCTGCCGGTCGGCCGGTGCGAGAGCGAGGCGGCGGCGAAGGCGCTGATGGCCGAGGTGTGGCGGCGGCTCGGCACCCGGATCGCCGTCCGCCCGTGGGACGGCGGCGGGCTGCTGCGGATCAGTGCGCAGCTGTACAACCGGCCGCAGGAGTACGAGCGGCTGGCGGACGGGCTCGCCGCGCTGCTCAAGGGGTAGCGGACGGCTCACGGTCGACTCCTGACCGGCTCCTGACCGGCGGACCGGCTCAGTGCCCGGCGGACCGGCTCAGGGGCCGGTCCGCGTCCTCGCCCCCGTCGTCCCCCCGCAACTCCGCGAGCAGCAGGTTCCGGTCGGCGAGCATCCCGGTGAGGATCCGCCGGGCGGTCCGCAGCAGCTCGGCGACCTCCCCGCCGGCCAGCGCGTAGACCACCGTGCTGCCCTCCCGGGTGGCCGTGACGATGCCGGACCGGCGCAGCACCGCGAGCTGTTGGGAGAGGCTGGAGGGTTCGACGTCCAGCTCGGCGAGCAGGGCGCGGACGGGCGTCGGTCCGGCCTGCAGCAGTTCCAGCACCCGGATCCGGACGGGATGGCCGAGCATCCGGAAGAACTCGGCCTTCGCCTGGTAGAGCGCCACCGTCACGAGGCCCCCCTTCCTGGTGTCGGTCCGGGTGTCAGATCTCCAGCGAGACCTCGATCCGCTTGAGCTTGTGGCGGGCCATCGCCAGGTTGGAGCGGCTGCGGTTGAGCGCGAGGAACAGGAACAGGCCGCGGCCGCTCGGCGTCGTGATCGGCCGGACCATGTGGTACTGGTTGGTCAGGCTGATCAGGATGTCCTCGATCTCGTTGTCGTGCAGGTTGAGCATCTCCATCGCCCGCATCTTGGCGCGGACCACGTCGGTGTTCCCGGCCGCGGCGACGTTGAGGTCCAGCTCCCCGCCGTCGCCGAGGCTGCCGAGCGCCATGCCGCTGCCGTAGTCGACCAGGGCGACGCCGATCGCGCCGTCGATCGACATGGCCTCCTTGAGGGACGTCTCCAGGTTCGCCATCGTCGTTGTCCTCCCGCGTGTTGGTGGCTGTGACGACGAAGGTACGG
The DNA here is from genome assembly GCF_044767225.1 of Kitasatospora sp. NPDC101447. Lineage (NCBI taxonomy): Bacteria > Bacillati > Actinomycetota > Actinomycetes > Kitasatosporales > Streptomycetaceae > Kitasatospora > Kitasatospora sp. NPDC101447. The sequence continues at coordinate 406,011 of NZ_JBIWNL010000003.1, read as the reverse complement.
AGTGTGGACGGCGTTTCACCGCCGATGATCGAAGACGACCGAAGACGGCCGATCCGTGATCACTTGAAGACATTTGCAACTATGGATCTGAGAGAGAACTGATCCCGTGATGATCCCGCGGGCACTCCGGGCGTGCTCCCGGAGCCCGTCCCGTCGTGATCCCGCGGGCGATCGCACCGCGAAAAAACGGTGCTATCGATGTCGGTCCTCCCGGGTAACCTCTCGCTGAGATGCGAGATCACACCAACCACACCCGGACGGCGATGAACACCCCCGATCCAGAGCTCCAGGACGACCGGGAGCTCAGCCCTGCCGAGGCGTACGCGGCCAGCCGTCGCCGGGCCAAGGAGCAGGCCACCGCCCTGCACGGCTTCCAGCAGCTGTACGACTTCCCGCTGGACGAGTTCCAGCTGGAGGCCTGCGAGACGCTGGAGGCCGGCTCGGGCGTCCTGGTCGCCGCTCCCACCGGCTCCGGGAAGACCATCGTCGGCGAGTTCGCCGTGCACCTGGCCCTGGCCGCCGGGCGCAAGTGCTTCTACACCACGCCGATCAAGGCGCTGTCGAACCAGAAGTACGGGGACCTGGTCAAGCGCTACGGCGCCGCCAAGGTCGGCCTGCTCACCGGCGACAACACCGTCAACGGCGACGCCCCCGTGGTGGTCATGACCACCGAGGTGCTGCGCAACATGCTCTACGCGGGCTCCAGCACCCTCGACGGCCTCGGCTACGTCGTGATGGACGAGGTCCACTACCTCGCCGACCGCTTCCGCGGCGCCGTCTGGGAGGAGGTCATCATCCACCTCCCCGAGTCGGTCACCCTCGTCTCGCTCTCCGCGACCGTCTCCAACGCCGAGGAGTTCGGCGACTGGCTGGACACCGTGCGCGGCGGCACCAAGGTGATCGTCTCCGAGACCCGCCCGGTGCCGCTGTGGCAGCACGTGATGGCCGGCAACCGGATGTACGACCTGTTCGCCGATCCCGACCGCGACGGCCGGCCCAAGCACAACCTGAAGAACCCCGGCAAGGCCGTCAACCCCGAGCTGGTCCGGCTGGCCCGCTCCGAACTCGACCGCAACCCCCGCGACCGCTTCGGACGCGGCCGCGGCCGCTCGATGCCCAACGGCCGCCCCGGCCGGGTCTGGACGCCGGGCCGGGTGGACGTCATCGACCGGCTCGACGCCGAGGGCCTGCTGCCCGCGATCACCTTCATCTTCAGCCGGGCCGGCTGCGAGGCCGCCGTCCAGCAGTGCCTCAGCTCCGGGCTGCGGCTCAACAAGGACGCCGACCGCGCCCGGGTCCGCGCGATCGTCGAGGAGCGCTGCGCCGACATCCCCGACGAGGACCTGCACGTCCTCGGCTACTTCGAGTGGCTGGACGGGCTGGAGCGCGGCATCGCCGCCCACCACGCCGGGATGCTGCCCCGGTTCAAGGAGGTCGTCGAGGAGCTCTTCGTGAAGGGCCTGGTCAAGGCCGTCTTCGCGACCGAGACCCTGGCGCTCGGCATCAACATGCCCGCCCGCTCGGTGGTCATGGAGAAGCTGGTCAAGTGGAACGGCGAGACCCACGCCGACATCACCCCCGGCGAGTACACCCAGCTCACCGGCCGGGCCGGGCGGCGCGGCATCGACGTCGAGGGCCACGCCGTGGTGCTCTGGCAGCGCGGCCTGGACCCGGAGGCGCTGGCCGGCCTGGCCGGCACCCGCACCTACCCGCTGAAGTCCTCCTTCCGGCCCTCCTACAACATGGCCGTCAACCTGGTCTCCCAGTTCGGCCGGCACCGCTCGCGCGAGCTGCTGGAGACCTCCTTCGCCCAGTTCCAGGCGGACCGCTCGGTCGTCGGCATCGCCCGCCAGGTGCAGCGCAACGAGGAGGGCCTGGAGGGCTACCGCGAGTCCATGACCTGCCACCTCGGCGACTTCGACGAGTACATGGACCTGCGCCGCCGGCTCAAGGACCGCGAGAACGAGCTGGCCCGCGAGGGCAGCAGCCAGCGCCGTGCGGCCGCCGTCGAGTCCATCGAGCAGCTCAAGCCGGGCGACGTCATCCACGTCCCCACCGGCAAGTTCGCCGGCCTCGCCCTGGTCCTCGACCCGGGCCTGCCGCCGGTCGACCGCTCCGGCCGGGGCAGCCGGCGCCACCCCGACTTCCAGGACGGCCCGCGCCCGGTGGTGCTCACCGCCGAGCGCCAGGTCAAGCGGCTCGCCATGATCGACTTCCCGCACCCGGTCGCCGCGATCGAGCGCGTCCGCATCCCCAAGTCCTTCAACCCGCGCAGCCCGCAGTCCCGCCGCGACCTCGCCTCGGCCCTGCGCACCAAGGCCGGCCACCTGGAGCCCGAGCGGTTCCGCCGCGGCCGCGCGGCCGCCGCCGACGACCCGGAGATCACCCGGCTGCGGACCGAGCTGCGCCAGCACCCCGTCCACGGCTGCTCCGACCGCGAGGACCACGCCCGCTGGGCCGAGCGCTACCACCGGCTGCACCGCGACACCGAGTTGCTGGAACGCCGGATGCGCTCGCGCACCCACACCATCGCCCGCACCTTCGACCGGGTCTGCGCCCTGCTCACCGACCTCGGCTACCTGAGCGGCGACACCGTCACCGACGACGGCAAGCGGCTCGGCCGCCTCTACGGCGAACTCGACCTGCTCGCCTCCGAATGCATCCGCGAGGGCGTCTGGAGCGGCCTGGCCGCCGCCGAACTCGCCGCCTGCGCCTCGGCGTTGGTGTACGAGGCCCGCCAGTCCGACGACGCCGGCGCCCCCCGGGTGCCGGAGGGCGCGGCCAAGGAGGCGCTCGGCCAGATGGTCCGGATCTGGGGCCACCTGGACGCCCTGGAGGAGCAGCACCGGATCAACACCGCCGAGGGCGTCGGCCAGCGCGAACCCGACCTGGGCTTCGCCTGGGCCGCCTACCGCTGGGCGCTCGGCCACAGCCTGGACCAGGTGCTGCGCGACGCCGACATGCCGGCCGGCGACTTCGTCCGCTGGACGAAGCAGCTGATCGACGTCCTCGGTCAGATCCAGGACGCCGCCGGCTCGGACGCCGAACTGCGCAAGACCGCCCGCAAGGCCGTCGACGGCCTGCGCCGCGGCATCATCGCCTACTCCTCGGTGAGCTAGCCGGCCGACCGGCCCGAGGGCCCCGCCCGTTCGTCTCCACGAACGAGCGGGGCCCTTCGTACGCCCGGCCCTTCGCGGGCTTGGCCCGCTTGCCCGGCCCTTCGCACACCGGGCCCGGCCCGTGCGGGCTCCTGCGCTCATGTCCGGCGCCACCCCGCCGTGCCAGGCTCCCGCCGTCGCCGACGGGCGTGAGGGGGAAGTCGGCCGGGCCGACTTCCCACTCCCTACTCCTGCCGCCCGCTCGCCGCGGCCGCGTCGAGGCGGCGGACGAGTTCCCGCAGGGCCCGGAGTTCGCGGTCGAGCGCCTCGGCGCCGCGCGGGGTCATGGCGACCCAGGTCCGGGGGCGGCGCCCGGCGTAGCCCTTGGTGACGGTGACGAGGCCGGAGTCTTCCAGGACCTTCAGATGGCGGGACAGGTTGCCGTCGGTGGCGCCGAGTTGCTCCTTGAGGAAACCGAAGTCCACCTGGTCGGCCTCGCGGGCGATGGTGAGGATCCCGAGCCGGACCCGTTGGTGGACGGTGTCGTCCAGCGACAGGGTCGGGTGCTGTTCCTCGGTTTCGTCGGCAACGCTCATGGGGTGACCGTACGGGATGCCGCAGCTCGTCGACGCCCGGCGGTCCACTGCGCCAGGCCTGCGGCCAGCGGGATCGCCGCCAGCAGGAGGGCCTTCAGCTCCGGGCGGTCGGTCCAGCCGTCGGACCGGTCGAGCCACGGCAGCCAGCCGCTCTCCCACGGGGCCGAGAGGTAGGCGCTGAGCAGCGCGGTGTGGAGGAGGCCGGCGCCGGCCACCAGCGGGCTGCGTTCGGCCAGGCCGAGGACGAACAGGCCGACACCGAGGACGTACCAGGGCGAGGCGTAGGTGTTCACCAGGAGGCCGAGGTCGAAGTGCCGGCTGTCGACGAGGACCCGCGCGAGCACCACGGCGGCGGCCAGCGCGCCGACTCCGGCCGTGGCGCCCAGCCAGGTCGTGCGGCGCGGGACGATCCCGCGGCCTTCGCCGCGCCGCCGGTACCAGCGGGCCAGGGCGAACCAGGCCAGCGGGAGCAGTGCGAACCAGACGCCCCAGGCCAGGCAGCGGAGCACCGCCCCGGCGAACTCGCCCTTCTCGCAGGCGGCTCCGGGGGCGTGCGGCACGCACAGGCCGGTCAGCTGGGCGTAGGCGAAGGCCGGATAGGAGGTGATGTCCCGCCCGTTGGCGCCGAAGTTGAAGGCCTGCCCGGCGACCGGTACGGCCGCCAGTGCGAGCAGGCCCAGGCCGAGCAACGGGACCCCCGCCCCGCTCAGTCGGCTCCTGGCCCTCGCCCGCAGCCCGTTCGTGGCGGCCAGCAACTCGGCCGGGCCGCCCTGCTGCAGTGTGGTCACGCTCCACCCCCTCGGTGCCGTCGGCCCCTCCGACGGCCCGTCAACTTTGCAATGCAAAGTACATTGCGGTCAAGAGTTCACGGGGATGCAGAGCCGGGGCGGCCGCGGGGTCGGTTGCGGCGAACGCGGCGGCCCCTCGTGCGGATCGTCCGGCCGGTGGGGAAGCCGTCCGGGATCATCGGATCGAGCAGCTCGCACGCGAGGGCCGGTCGTGCATGATGACCCGATGAAACGTAGCGACCGGCGCTTCCACGTCATCGTGCTGTCGAACTTCGCCAGGGGCTTCGACAAGTACGCCTTCGCCTACGGCAAGGCGGGCATCCCGGAGAGCACCCATCCCGACCGGTTCCACCTGCTGACCCGTGCGGAGTTGGGCATCGGCGTCGGCAAGGCACGACGCCTGCTGGAGAGGCTGGCCATCCCGGGCGACCGGCTGCTGGTGCTGGAGACCGCGGTGGACCCCGACGAGCTGGTGCCCAACGCGGCGACCGGCCTCGGCATGGAACTGCACGAGGCCCGCATCCGGCTGTCAGCCGTCCACGAACTCGACCACGCGGACGACCCCGACGGCCCCAACGACCCCGCTGACCCGGCCGACCCGGCCACCCCCGCCGACCCGGCCACCCCCGCCGACCCGGCCACCGCGAGCGAAGCGGGCGACGGGCTCACGCTGCGCCCGACGACCGTCGAGGACGCGATGGCGGCCTCCCTGCGCCTGCACGGATCGGCAGATCGTCACTACGCCGACCTGAGACCGCGCTCGGTCTCGCTGCTGCCGGTCGCCTCCGCCTGCCAGGCCCGGTGCTCGTTCTGCTTCTCCGCGGCGTCGATCTCCAGTGACCAGGCGCCGGCCCGGGTCCCGTGGGACGCGGTCGCCCACTGGCTGGAGCGCGCCCGTGCGGCGGGCGCCGAGCGTGCCGTGATCACCGGTGGCGGGGAGCCCACGCTCATACCCTTCGACCAGCAGCTGCGGCTGGTGTCCGCCTGCTCGGCGGCCTTCCCGAAGGTCGTCCTGATCACCAACGCGCACACCCTGGCGAAGGGCGGGCACGCCGACCGGGCCGACCGGCTGGCAGCCCTGGGCGCCGCAGGCCTGAGCGTGCTGGCGGTCTCCCGGCACCACCAGGACGACGCCGTCAGCGAGCGGCTGATGGCGCTGCGCACGCCGGTGGGCTCGGTGATCGACACCTGGCGGGTGGAACGCGACCGCTGGCCGTCGCTGCTGACACGGCTCATCTGCGTGCTCCAGCGCGGCGGCGTGGCCGACGCGGCCGGCGTCGCCGACTACCTCTCGTGGGCCGCGGCCCTGGGTGTCGAGGAGGTCTGCTTCAAGGAGCTCTATGTCTCCACCAGCACCGAGTCGCTCTACTTCGACCGCGCCGCCAACGTCTGGAGCCGGGAGAACCAGGTGTCGCTGTCCGTCGTCACCGGGTTCGCCGAGCAGCACGGCTTCGAACTCGCGAGCCGCCTGCCCTGGGGTGCGCCGGTCTACCGCGGCAGCTGGGACGGCCGGCCGATGCGGATCGCCGCCTACACGGAGCCCAGCCTGCTCTGGGAGCGCACCAGCGGGGTCGCCCGCAGCTGGAACGTCCTGGCCGACGGGCGCTGCTACGCCTCCCTGGAGGACCGGGCCAGCGAGATCCTGCCGGAAGGGGCGATGGCGTGAGGTTCGACGAGTTCCAGGACTTCCGGCAGCGGCAGCTCGACGCGTCCCCGTCGCTGCTGGACGCCGCCGAGACCAACCTGTACCGGGCGCTCGCGCCGATGCGGCCGGAACCGCCGGACGACGCGCGTACGGTGCACCGGTGCGATCTCGCCCGTGCCTGGCTGCGGCGCTACGAGCTGCCGGAGGAGTGGTCCGGTCGCGCCATGGTCTGTCGAGGGGTCCGCCACGGGCTCGACGTGGTGTTCCGCCGGCTGCGCGCCGTGCGGGCGAGGGTGTGGCTGCCCGCGGACGTGTACCCGGTCTACTTCGAGCTGGCCCGCGCCGCGGGCCTGGCGCCCGCGGCCTACCCGACGCTGCCGGCACCGGTCCTGCCGGGGGCGCCGGCGGACGACCGGCCCGAGTACCTGCTGCTCGCCAACCCCAGCAAGCCGCTCGGCCGGTACCTGTCCGACGCCGAGTGCGCCGAGGTGATGGCCTGGCTGCGGGAGTCACCGCACCGGCACCTGCTGATCGACGGCGTCTACGACCTGGGCGCACCGTTCGCCGCCGGCACGCGGCGGTTGCTGGACACCGGTCGTGCGGTCCTGCTGCACTCGGTCACCAAGGGATGGCTCTGGCCGCGCACCTTCGGAGTGGTCCTGCTGGGCCCGGATCAGGCCGAACTGGCCGACTCGTTCCGCGCGGACCCGCCGACGCCCGACCAGCTGAGGCTCGCCGACCGCCTGCTGACCGTGCACGGCGACGTGCCCGGGCAGGTGGCCGCCGAACTGGCCGTACGGGCCGAGCGGTTGTTCGACCGGCTGCCGGCCGACGTGCTCGGGGCGGTCGCGCCGGGGAGCCGGACGTGCCCGGGCAACTACTTCTTCCCGGTCGACATCCCGGCGGAGACGCTCCGCCGCGCGTACGGCGTGCTCGCCCTGCCGGGCGGCGTCTTCGGCGAGACCGCTTGGTCCGGCTCCGTCCTGACCAGCCTCGCCGACGCCTTCGGCCCGACGCCGTCGGCGGTGCGGCCGGGGTGATGCCCCCGTGGGTGCCTCAGCGCCGGGCCAGGGCCTCCAGGACGCGGTCCAGGGAGGTGCCGAGGCCCCAGCGGGTGGAGAGCTCTTCGAGGGTCATCGGGTCGAGGGGTTCGCGGGGGAGGACCGGGTCGAACGCGGGGAGGGGGGCGTCGTCGGCGACGCGGACGACCTTCGGGGCGACGTCGAGGTAGGCGGCGCCCTCGACGATGTTGCGGCGCCGGGCCGGGGTGAGCCTGGAGGCGAGGTCGAGGGCGGCGGCGCGGATGGCCGGGAGGTCGCCGTACTCGTTGATCAGCTGGGCGGCGGTCTTCTCGCCGATGCCCTTGACCCCGGGCAGGCCGTCCGACGGGTCACCGCGCAGGGCGGCCATGTCGGCGTACTGGGCGCCGCGCACGCCGTACTTCTCCAGCAGCAGCGCGTCGTCGGTGACCTGCAGGTTGCCCATGCCCTTGACCGGGTAGAGCACGGTGATCCCCCGGGCGTCGTCCACCAGCTGGAAGAGGTCGCGGTCGCCGGTGACGATCTGCACCGGGCCCTCGGCGCGGGCGGTGAGGGTGCCGATCACGTCGTCCGCCTCGTAGCCGGGGGAGCCGACCCGGGCGATGCCGAGCGCGTCCAGCACCTGCTCGATCACCGGGACCTGCGGGGCGAGCGTGTCGGGCACCTCCTCCTCGCCGTCCACGGCGGCCTCGGCGACCCGGTGGGTCTTGTACGAGGGGACGAGGTCCACCCGCCACTGCGGGCGCCAGTCGGCGTCCATGCAGGCCACCAGCCGGTCGGGGCGGTGGTCGTGGACCAGCCGGGCGATGAAGTCCAGCAGGCCGCGGACGGCGTTGACCGGCTCGCCCTGCGGCGAGCGCAGGGTGTCCGGTACGCCGAAGTAGGCCCGGAAGTACAGGCTGGCGGAGTCGAGCAGCATCAGTCGCGGTGCGGTCACGTCACAGATCATGCCGCACCGCGCTGACGGAGTCCCGGTTCTCGGGGTTCGTGCGGCCGGTTCCGGGTGCTCGTACGGCCCGGTTCCCGGCGCTCGCACCGCCCGTGCTCGTACGGTCCGGCGCTCGTACGGCCCGGTTCTCAGTGCTCGTGCGGTCCGGCGCGGTGGACCGGGCCGTGGGCGTCGGCGCAGTGTTCGGCGGCCGTGTCGCCCGGTGCGGCGATCTGCAGCAGCGCGCCCGCCTCGTCCTCGCCGACGTGGTCGACCTGGAGGGTGCTGTGGGTGATGCCGTACTCGTCGGCCAGTCGGCGCTGGAGCCGGCGCCGGACGGCGTGGCAGTCGCCGCCGGGGGTGACCAGGATGTGCGCGGACAGCGCCGGCTGGCCGGAGGTGATCTCCCAGATGTGCAGGTCGTGGATCTCCTCGACCAGCGGTTCGGTGACCATCCGGTCGGCCACCGCGTCGGGGTCGATCCCGGCGGGGGCGGCCTCCAGGAAGATCCGCCCGGAGTCGCGGACGAGCCCGATGCCGGCCTTGAGCATCAGCGCGACGACGATCAGCGAGGCGATCGCGTCGGCCCGCTCGAAGCCGGTGGTCAGGACGACCACACCGGCGATGGCGGTGGCGATGAACGCGTACAGGTCGGTCAGGACGTGCTGGAAGGCGCCCTCGACGTTCAGCGAGCTGCGGTTGGCCTTGGACATGCACCAGGTCGCCGCGAGGTTGACGACGATCCCGACCAGCGCGGTGACCAGCACCAGCGAGCCGGCGACGTCCGGCGGTTCGAGCAGCCGGGTGACGGCCTCGTAGCCCAGCCAGGCCGAGAGCACCAGCAGGGTGACGCCGTTGGCCTGCGCGGAGAGGATCTCGGCCCGCTTGAGGCCGTAGGTGTAGCCGCCGCGGGCCGGGCGGGCGGCGAGCCGCATCGCGACCAGGGCGAGCACGATCGAGGCGGCGTCGGTGAGCATGTGCGCCGCGTCGGAGATCAGCGCGAGGGAGTGGGCGGCGAAGCCGACCACGACCTCGCCGGCCATGAAGACGACGATCAGGGCGAGCGCGCCGAGCAGCCAGCGGCGGTCCGCGTCGGCGGCGACACCGTGCGAGTGCCCGCCGTGGCCCCCGTGTCCGCCGTGCGCGTGTCCGCCGCCGTGCCCGTGCCCGTTCGACTGTGCGTGGTCATGCGCATGATCATCGTGCGAATGCTCGTGCCTGGCCATGGAAGTCCTCTCTGGGCGCACGAAGGCGAACGGGGGTGCGGCGCGACCGCCCCGCAACCGAAGTGAACCGCAGAATCGACAAAGATCCAAAGGCTGTACTGGTGACCGTTGTCGTTGCCGTTCGGCCGGCCGGACGCGGTGCACTCCGCACCCCTCCGACCAGCCGATGTCGCCTGCGCCCGCGCCCAGTTGAGCTACCCCAGTGCGACCGGGTCCAGGGCCGCCGAGCCCAGGACCGCGGCATCGGCGACGGCGGCGTCCAGGGCCGTGGCGTCCAGCGCGGCGGCGGTGGCCGCCCGTACCAGGGCCCGCATCAGCCGCAGGTCGTCCCCCTGCTCCGGATGCCACTGCACCCCGAGCGTGAACCCCGGCCCCTCCACCGCCTCGACCGTGCCGTCCGGCGCGTGGGCGCTCACCCGCAGGCCCGTGCCCACCCGGTCGACGGCCTGGTGGTGGAAGGTCGGCACCTCCAGCTCGCACTCCGGCAGCAGCCCGCCCAGCAGCGTGCCGGGCACCGGCCGCACCAGGTGCGTGCCGTACCGTCCCGGCGCCCCGCCGTGCACGTTCACCGGCAGCACGTCCGGCAGGTGCTGCACCAGCGTTCCCCCGCACACCACGTTCAGGACCTGCATCCCGCGGCAGACCCCGAGCAGCGGCATCCCCGCGGCCAGCGCCGCCCGCAGCAGGGCGACCTCCCAGACGTCGCGCTCCGGCGAGTCCACCTCGGTCGCCGGATGGGCCGGCTCCCCGTAGTACGCCGGGTCGATGTCCGGCCCGCCGGCGATGACCAGCGCGTCCAGCCGGGCCAGCACCTCCGGCGCCCGCTCCGGGGCGTCCGGCGGCAGCAGGACGGCGATCCCGCCGGAGTCCCGGACGTACGCGGTGTACCGCTCGGGCACGAGGGCGACCCGGCGGCCCCGCCAGTCGCTCCAGCTCGCGTCCACGAGGTAGGTGCTGACGCCGATCAAAGGCCTGCGATTCATGGCGCGCATTCTCCTCCCGAACCACCTGATCCACCGTCAACCACGCATATCGGCGCGCCACACCAGTCCGCCCTCTTCCGCCCCGCGAGTCGCAGGCCGTACGGTTCGCTGTGACTGCTTGATCTCGAAGAGTGATCGAAGGAATGCAGGACGTCGAGGAAGGAGGGCTCCGCCATGTCCGGGAACGCCGCCCCCGAGAACGCCGCCCCCGAGAACGCCGGCCCCGGGAACTCCAAGCCCGGGAGCGCCGCCCCCGGGAACGCCGCGCCGGAGCGCTCCACGTCCGGGACCACCGCCGCGGCCGTGCCAGCCCGGCCGCCGCTGACCCTGGACGAGCTGCGCACCCTGGTGGACGCCGGCGAGGTGCACACCGTCGCGCTCGCCTTCACCGACATGCAGGGCCGGCTGCAGGGCAAGCGCTTCGCCGCCCGGTTCTTCCTCGACGAAGTCGCCGAGCACGGCGCCGAGGCCTGCGACTACCTGCTGGCCGTCGACGTCGACCTGAACACCGTGGACGGCTACGCCTTCTCCTCCTGGGCCACCGGCTACGGCGACTTCGCGATGCGCCCCGACCTCGGCACCCTGCGGCTGACCCCCTGGCAGCCCGGCACCGCCCAGGTCACCGCCGACCTCGCCCGGCACGGCGGCCACCCGGTGGACGCCGCCCCGCGCCAACTGCTGCGCCGCCAGATCGCCCGGCTCGCCGAGTACGGCCTGGCCGCCGACATCGGCACCGAACTGGAGTTCCTGGTCTTCCGCGACACCTACGAGCAGGCCTGGCTCGGCGGCTACCGCGGCCTGACCCCGGCCAACCTCTACAACGTGGACTACTCGATGCTGGGCACCGCCCGGGTCGAGCCGCTGCTCTCCCGGATCCGCAACGAGATGGCCGGCGCCGGCCTGGTCGTGGAGTCCGCCAAGGGCGAGTGCAACCTCGGCCAGCACGAGATCGCCTTCCGCTACGCCGACGCCCTCACCACCTGCGACCAGCACAGCGTCTACAAGACCGGGGCCAAGGAGATCGCCGCCCAACTCGGCTGCGCGCTCACCTTCATGGCCAAGTACGACGAGCGCGAGGGCAACAGCTGCCACATCCACCTCTCGCTGCGCGACGCCGTCGGCGCCCCGGCCTTCGCCGACCGCGACGGCCGGATGACCGACACCATGCGGCACTTCCTGGCCGGCCAGCTGAAGGTGCTGCGCGAGTTCAGCGTGCTCTACGCCCCGAACATCAACTCGTACAAGCGCTACCGCCCCGGCTCCTTCGCCCCGACCGCCGTCGCCTGGGGCCGGGACAACCGCACCTGCGCCTACCGGGTGGTCGGCCACGGCCCCGGCCTGCGGATGGAGAACCGGGTGCCCGGCGGCGACGTCAACCCGTACCTCGCCGTGGCCGGGATGATCGCGGCCGGTCTGTACGGGCTGCAGCGCAAGCTGGAGCTGCCCGCGCCCTGCCTGGGCAACGCCTACGCGGTCGAGGAGTACGCCCGGGTGCCCGGATCGCTGCGCGAGGCCGCCGACCTGTGGGCGCAGAGCGAACTGGCCCGGGAGGCCTTCGGCGACGACGTCGTCGACCACTACCTGAACATGGCCCGGGTCGAGCAGGCCGCCTACGACGGCGCCGTCACCGACTGGGAGCGCTACCGATCCTTCGAACGGATGTGACGCATGATCGACGGATGTGAGGCATGACCGACGGAAGTGAGACATGACCGACGGATGCGGGGCCAGGAACGTCGTCATCCAGAGCGAGGAGTGACAGCCCGATGAGCGAGAAGCACGCCGCGCGGGACGGGGCGGTCTGCCGTCGGCTGGTCGGCCGCACCGCCGTGGTCACCGGCGCGGGCAGCGGCATCGGCCTGGCCGCCGCCCGCCGGCTCGCCTCGGAGGGGGCGAAGGTGGTCTGCGCCGACCTCGACGAGCAGACCGGACGGGCCGCCGCCAAGGAGGTCGGCGGGTTGTTCGTGCACACCGACGTCACCGATCCGTACATGGTCGAGGCGCTCTTCGACGAGGCGTACGAGACCTACGGCAGCGTGGACGTGGCCTTCAACAACGCGGGCATCTCGCCGCCGGAGGACGACTCGATCCTGACCACCGGCCTGGACGCCTGGCGCCGGGTCCAGGAGGTCAACCTGACCTCGGTCTACCTGTGCTGCAAGGCGGCCCTGCCGTACATGCGTCGGCACGGACGGGGCTCGATCATCAACACCGCCAGCTTCGTGGCCCGGATGGGCGCGGCCACCTCGCAGATCTCCTACACCGCCTCCAAGGGCGGGGTGCTCGCGATGTCCCGCGAGCTGGGCGTGCAGTTCGCCCGCGAGGGGATCCGGGTCAACGCGCTCTCCCCGGGGCCGGTGGACACCCCGCTGCTGCGCGAGCTGTTCGCCGAGGACCCGGAGCGGGCGGCCCGCCGACTGGTGCACGTCCCGCTCGGCCGGTTCGCCCGGGCCGAGGAGATCGCGGCCGCGGTGGCCTTCCTGGCCAGCGACGACTCCTCGTTCATCACGGCGAGCGAGTTCCTGGTGGACGGCGGCATCTCCGGGGCCTACGTCACCCCGCTCTGAGCGACGCCGCCGGGGACCGCCACGCCTTCTCACCGTAATCTCATCGAAAACCGCGGGAATTCCGTGCCGCGCTGATTTCGCGTTTATCCGGCTGCCTTTAGATTCTCTGCTGTGAGTGAGCAGATTCCCGCCGGGTGGTACCCGGACCCGAAGGCCGGCACCGGCGACCCGGCGACGCAGCGGTGGTGGGACGGCAAGGGCTGGACGGGCGCCACCCGGCCCGCAGCCTCGGACGTCCCGGAGACGGACGCCCCGGAGCCGGGCGCCGCGTCGGCGTCCGGTGCGGCGTCGGCCCCCGAGGCTCCGCACGCCCCGGAAGCCTCGGACGCCCCGGAAGCCTCGGACGCCCCGCAGGCCCCGCAGGCCTCGGCGGCGGCCGGTGAGCCCGGGGCGGGGACGGCCGAGCAGCCCACCGTGCTGGAGGGCGAGGTCCTGGAGAGCGGCCCGACCGTCCGCTACCCGGAGCCGCCGCCCTTCGGTGCCGCCTTCGGCGCGGCCGTGCCGCCGCGCAAGGCCCGGCGCAAGCCGTCGAAGCTGGTCGTGGCGACCACCGTTGCCGCGCTGCTCGGCCTGGGCGCGGGCTCGGGGATCACCTACCTCGCCATGGACGGCCACGGCGACAAGTCCAAGCCGGTCGCCCAGCACACCCCCCGCGGCAACTTCGGCCCCTGGGGCGGTTACCCGGGCTCCGGCGGCGGCGACGGCAGCAGCCAGGACGGCCAGGGCAACGGCCAGGGCAATGGCAATGGCCAGGGCAACGGGAACGGCAAGGGCAACGGCAACGGCAACGGCAACGGTCAGGGGAACGGCAACGGCCGGGTCCGGCCCGGCGCCGACACCGCGATCGACATGGTGAACAGGCTCACCCTGCCGGTCCCGAGCGGCTGGCAGGCCGACACCACCGACAACGGCTACGCCATGATCACCGTCGGCCCGTACGACTGCCCCGACGGCAGCGGCAACGAGTGCACCCTCGGCGGGGCGAACACCGGACGGATCGACGGTGCGGGCACCGACGCCCAGACGGCGGCCAAGACCGACATCGACAAGGCCGCCAAGGACTCGTACGTCGGCATCACCGGCCACCAGGAGCTCAAGTCCGAGGCCGTCAAGGTCAACGGCAAGGACGGTTACCTGGTCCGCTGGAAGGTGGACGTCGCCAAGGGCAACCCCGGCTACGTGCAGACCGTGGTCTTCCCGTCCGCCGACGGCAAGGCGCTGGTCTCGGTGCACTTCGGCTTCGACATCGCCGACAAGGCGCCGGACGTCGCCGTGATGGACACGATCGTCAAGGGCATCACGGACTACAAGGGCAAGCTGCCGAGCATCCCCGGGCTGCCCGGCTCGGGCTCCGGCCCCGGCGGCGCGGGCGGCGGCGCGGCCGGGGGCACCGGGGGCACCACCACCTGAGCCTCGCGCTCCTCACACGGCGGCGGCCCACCCGGGAGACAGACCTCCGGGTGGGCCGCCGCCGTCATGCGGTCACGGGAACCGGGCCGGACGGGGGTGTGACCGGCCCGGCGCCCGCGTCCGGCGTCAGGAGTCGCGTCGAACAGCCTCGACACGACGGCGCCGGAGCACCATGCCGGCCCAGCCGACGCCGATCGCGGCGGCACCGGCGAGCAGCAGCGGGCCGGTGGCCGAGGTACCGGCCACGGCGGCGGAGGTGGTCGGGACGATCTGGCCGGCCGGGGCGTTCGGGTCCCCGCCGTGGCCGTGGTGGGCGACCGTGGACCTGGGCGCGTCGGCCGCGATCTGGGCGTCGCTGGGCGCGGCCGGGGCCTGCGCGGCGAGCGCCGGGGCGGCAGCGGCGGCGGTCGAGCCGAAGTCGACGTCGGAGCAGCTGTAGAACGCCTCCGGACTGTCGCTGCGCTGCCAGACCATGTACAGCAGCTGGCGGCCGGTGCGCTGCGGCAGGGTGCCGGAGTAGGTGTAGTACCCGTCGGTGGCGGTCCGGGTGACCTGCACCTGGGCCACCGGGGTCGGGTCGAGGTCCGACCACTTCAGTGGCTTGGTGGGGTCGTAGCTCGGCTTGGTGATGTAGACGGTCTGGGTGCCGACGTGCGGCGCGGTGGTGCGGAACTGGAAGGTGAACGCGCCCGCCTTGACCGGGGTGGCCGGCCAGTCGGTGCGCGGCCAGTCCAGGGCCTGGTACTTGTCGCGGTTGGCCGAGCAGAGCTTGCCGTCCGGGATCAGCGCCTGGTGGTTGCCGGCCGCGTTGGCGATGTTGACCTCGTTCCAGTCGTACAGCGGCTGGGTGCCGCTCGCGGCCACGAGGTCCTTGCAGACCTGGGACACCGGGTGCTCCGGGCCCTCCGCGTAGCAGGCGGCGACCCGGCTGACGGGGTTGGTCATCGTGCCGTGGGCGCTGGCGGTGCCGGCGGTGGTCGCGGCCACCGCGAGGACCGCGGCGCCGACCACGCCGACGGACAGGGCACTTCGCTTGATGGACATGGGGTGGGGACTCCTTGACCGTCGTGCCGGGCGAGTTGTGGGGGAGAGCGGGCACGCCTGCCCGTTCGGGGGCCGGTCGGCCCGGATCGCGGCCCCCGGCCCGAGCGTAGGATTGGTCTGGACCAGAGCGCAATAGCCGCGCGTGGACCACTTGTTGACGGACTGTAGGCCCCGGAACAGCGCAAAGGCCCGATGGAAGGCTGTTGTTAGCCGTTCCATCGGGCCTGGTTAAGGCTGGGGAAAGGTCAGTGCTTGTGGACCTCGTTGATCTTGCCCGCCATGATCGTGGTTCCGCTGAAGGTTCCGCCCTTGATCGTCTGGTTGTACGTCTCGTGGACCACCTGCTGAGGCTGCTGCGGCGTGAACTCGTCCAGGATCGCCTGGAGTTCCTCGGCCATCGCTGGGTTGTCGGCCAGCAGTCGGCGCAGCTTCGGCTGCCACTCGCCCTGGGCGCTCTGGATGGCGGACTCGCGGCTGTCCTCCGGCGCTGCGGCCACCTCGGCCCGGGTCTCGTCCAGATCCTCGGAGATCGACTCCGCCCTGCCGCCGAACATCGCGGCGACACGCGGCTTGACCCGGTCCCAGGCCGAGGTGACCATGAGGCCGGCCAGAGCGGTCGCGCCCCTCGTGGCGATGTCCGTGAACTCGGGGTCCATGCTGCTCCCTTGTCGTACCGTTCTGTCGGCACCACGGTAGGGCAGAGACGGACGAACCGTCAGAGAAATGTCTTCCCCTCACCCCGGTACGTCGGCACGGTCCGGACGACGCGTTCGCCCTCGACCAGGTGCAGCTCCGCGAAGCGCTCGCACAGCTCGCCCGCCTTGGCGTGCCGGAACCAGACGCGGTCGCCGATCAGCAGGTCGTTGGCGGCCGGGCCGAGCAGCGGGGTCTGGACCTCGCCGGCGCCCTCCATGGGGTCGTAGCGCAGGCCCGGCGGCAGGTACGGCACCGGCGAGCGGTCCGGGCCGGCCGCGCCGGAGGCCGGGTAGCCGCCGCCGAGCACCGTGACCACGCCGACGCCGGGGCGGCGCACCACCGGCTGGCCGAACAGGGCGGCCGGACGGCCCCGGAAGGAGCGGTAGTTGTCGAACAGCTGCGGCTGGTACAGCCCGGAGCCGGCCGCCACCTCGGTGACGGCGCGCTCGGCCACGGTGGACTCCACGCTGCCGGTGCCGCCGCCGTTGACGAACTCCAGCTCGGCGACCTGCCGCAGCCGGCGGACCACCGCCGCGCGGCGCTCGGCCAGTTCGGTCCGGGCCTTGGCCTGCATCAGCCGGATCAGGTGCGAGCGCACCGGCCGTCCGGGCACCCGGTCGCCCACCCCGGCGACGTGTCCCTCGTACGCCATCAGGCCGACCACCCGGAAGCCCCGGCGGCGCTGGACGAGTTCGGCGAAGGCGCCGAGGTCCTCGGGGGTGCGCAGCGGCGAGCGCCGGGCGCCGACCCGGACCCGGCCGCCGAGCAGGTGCAGGGCGGTGTCCAGTTCCAGGCAGACCCGGACCTCGGCGTCGCCGGCCCGGGCCTTGTCGATGAGGTCGAGCTGGTCCGGGTCGTCCAGGACGACGGTGATCTCCCGTGCGGCCGCCGGGTCGGCGGTGAGGGCGGCGAACCCGTCCCGGTCGGCGGAGGGGTAGGCGAGCAGGACGTCCCGGACGCCGGTGCGGGCGAGCCAGAGCGATTCGTCCAGGGTGAAGCTCATCACCCCGGCGAAGCCGTCCACGGCCAGCACCCGCTCCAGCAGGGCCCGGCAGCGCACCGACTTGCTGGCGACCCGGATCGGCTTGCCGCCCGCCCGGCGCACCAGGTCGGCGGCGTTGGCGTCGAAGGCGGCGAGGTCGACGACGGCGACCGGCCCGTCCAGGTGGGCGGTGGCGCGGTCGTACCGGAGGCGGTCGGAGACCGGGGTGGGCGCGGGTGCGTCGAGGATCACCATGG
Organism: Kitasatospora sp. NPDC101447; assembly: GCF_044767225.1. NCBI lineage: Bacteria > Bacillati > Actinomycetota > Actinomycetes > Kitasatosporales > Streptomycetaceae > Kitasatospora > Kitasatospora sp. NPDC101447. The sequence continues at coordinate 388,751 of NZ_JBIWNL010000003.1, read as the reverse complement.
GCGCAGGGTGCCACAGCGGCCTACCGGTGGGTAGGGGGCGCGTGCAGGGAAGTCGGGCCGGTCGGGTGCGGTGGCATAGGGTCGGGCGGGTGGACCGCAAAGACTTCTCCAACCCGGCGTTCGTCGGCAAGAACATCCCGAACCCCGGCTTCGGTGACGACGACGGCACCGCCGACCCGGCGGTCGTCGAGGCCCTCGCCCGCTGGTCGCAGGACCGCGCCGCCGAGCCCGAGGTGCTGGCGGCGCTGACCCCCACCCGGCTGATGGTGCCGATCGTGGCGATCCTCGGCGAGGTCGAGGTGGACGAGCACGGGCACAAGCACGAGAAGACCAGCGACATGGCCGTCCCGGTGCTGGAGGCCCCGGACGGGCGCCGCGCGCTGCCCGCCTTCACGTCGCTGGAGTCGCTCGCCCGGTGGCGCGCCGACGCCCGCCCGGCGCCGACGGCCGCCCCGCAGGCCGCGATGGTGGCCTTCTCGGAGCGCGCCGACACCCTGCTGATCGACCCGGCCGGGCCGGTGGCCTTCCAGCTGAGCGGCGCGCGGCTGCGGGCGCTCGCGGAGAACCGTCCGTTCGTGCCGCCGGCGCTGGACCCGGAGGTGCGCGAGGCGGTGCGGGCGCTGCTGGCGGCCGAGCCGGACGTGGTCAGCGGGCTGCTGGCGGCCTCCGGGGGCTCGGACGGGGTGCTCGCGGTGGTGTTCGACCCGGCGCTGGACCAGGCGGGGCTGCAGGCGGCCGCGCAGCGGGTCGGTCAGGCGGTGGCCGCGGACCCGGTGCTGCGGGTGCGGCTGGACCGCGGGCTGGACCTCGCGGTGCTGCCGGCGAGCGCCGAGCTGCCGGGTGAGCCGCTGTTCCGGCGCCAGGAGCGGTAGGAAACGCCGAAGGACCACCTACTCACGTGAGCAGGTGGTCCTTCGCGCGTCACGTCAGGAGTAGACCGGCCCGGTGAACTTCTCGCCCGGGCCCGCGCCCGGCGCGTCCGGGACGATGGAGGCCTCGCGGAAGGCGAGCTGCAGCGAGCGCAGGCCGTCGCGCAGCGGGGCGGCGTGGAAGTTGCTGATCTCCGGGGCGCCGGCGGTGACCAGCCCGGCCAGTGCGGTGATCAGCTTGCGGGCCTCGTCCAGGTCCTTGTCCTTCTCGCCGCCCTCGGCCAGACCGCACTTGACGGCGGCCGCGCTCATCAGGTGCACGGCGACGGTGGTGATCACCTCGACGGCGGGGACCTCGGCGATGTCGCGGGTGAGGTCGTCGAAGCCGATCTTGTCGTCGTCCGTGTCGGGGGTCTGGGTGGGCTCGCTGCTCAAGGGGGGCTCGTTCCGTCGTGCCGTGTGGGTACACGTGGAGCGTACAAGGGCTCCGTGGCGCGCCGGGAAGGCACTGCGCCGGGTCGGAATGGCGTCGGGCTTCCCGGCCCTGTATGCTTCGAGACTGACCGGCCGGGATCCCGCATGGGCGCCTGGCCAGCAAGTGGAGGCTCCACTGAGGAGGCCCGAGAGGGCAACCGCGAAAGTCTCCCACCTGATCGGCCTCGCGGTCGACGGGTCCCGGTCCGCGACGGGCGCCTGGCGCCGAGTCGCCGCAGCGCCCCTCACCGGGCGCAGCCCCCGGTTGTGTGGAGCCCCGCTTGTACCGAGCGGGGCTTTTTTCGTGTCGCGGGTGCGACGGTGCCGGAAGGTGCCGGGCAGCGCAGCACGAATGAAGCCCCGCCCAGTGGTCGAGTCCACTACGTGCGACCGCCGTCCGACGGCCGCATCGCAGAAGGTGCAACCGAGGAGGCCCCATCAGCACCGAGCCCCGCATCAACGACCGGATTCGCGTTCCGGAGGTGCGACTCGTCGGTCCCAGCGGCGAGCAGGTCGGCATCGTGCCGCTTGCCAAGGCGCTGGAGCTTGCGCAGGAGTACGACCTCGACCTGGTCGAGGTCGCGGCGACCGCCCGGCCGCCGGTGTGCAAGCTCATGGACTACGGCAAGTTCAAGTACGAGTCGGCCATGAAGGCTCGTGAGGCGCGCAAGAACCAGGCGCACACGGTCATCAAGGAGATGAAGCTCCGGCCGAAGATCGACCCGCACGACTATGACACCAAGAAGGGTCACGTCGTCCGGTTCCTCAAGCAGGGCGACAAGGTCAAGATCACGATCATGTTCCGTGGTCGTGAGCAGTCCCGCCCCGAGCTGGGCTTCCGCCTGCTGCAGCGGCTCGCCGACGACGTCCAGGACCTGGGTTTCGTCGAGTCCTCGCCGAAGCAGGACGGCCGTAACATGATCATGGTTCTTGGCCCGCACAAGAAGAAGACCGAGGCGATGGCCGAGGCCCGCGCCCTCGCGGACGCCCGCAAGGCCGAGCGTCAGGGCCGCACCCCCGGTTCCGACGCCCCCGCGGACGAGGCCGTGGCCGAGGACACCGTTGTCGACGACGCCGTGACCGAGGCGCAGGACGCCCCGGCCGAGGCGCCGGCCGTCGAGGCCGACGCTCCGGTCGAGCAGCCGGCCGCGTCCCAGGGCGCCTGAGCCTTCACGGCTCAGGGCAGCCCGGGAGACCGGCCCCAAGGGTGACGGGGCAGCCCGCCCGGTCACCACAGATCCATCCAGTTCACGCCCGTGTGGCAGACGCTGCGCGGGCGTGAACGGGACCGACGAGGAGATACGGCGAAATGCCGAAGCAGAAGACGCACAGTGGCGCCAGCAAGCGCTTCAAGATCAGTGGCTCTGGCAAGGTGCTGCGCGAGCGCGCCGGTCGCCGCCACCTCCTGGAGCACAAGCCCTCGACGCTGACCCGCAAGCTGGCCGGGACGATCGAGCTGGCCCCCGCTGACGCCAAGAAGATCAAGAAGCTTCTCGGCAAGTGATCGCCCTCCCGCCCGGCGCGAGCCGTGTGCGGGGCAGCTGATCCTTCCCGACCCATTCGAATGACGGACCACGTGAAGTAGTCCGTGGTCCAACCCAAGGAGTAATGAAGTGGCACGCGTCAAGCGGGCAGTCAACGCCCACAAGAAGCGCCGGGTCATCCTGGAGCGCGCCAGCGGCTACCGTGGCCAGCGCTCGCGCCTGTACCGCAAGGCCAAGGAGCAGGTCACCCACTCGCTGGTCTACAACTTCAACGACCGCAAGAAGCGCAAGGGCGACTTCCGTCAGCTGTGGATCCAGCGCATCAACGCTGCGGCCCGTGCCAACGGCATCACCTACAACCGCTTCGTGCAGGGCCTGAAGGCCGCCAGCGTCGAGATCGACCGCAAGATGCTGGCCGACCTGGCCGTCAACGACCCGGGTGCGTTCGCCTCCCTGGTCGAGGTCGCCCAGAAGGCGCTGCCGGCCGACGTGAACGCCCCGAAGGCCGCCGCCGACGCCGCCTGATCTTCCGAGATCGGTTGAGCTCTGACCGGACCCGCAGGCTCTCCTGCGGGTCCGGTTCTGCATTTCCGCCCCTCAGCGCCCTCCGTCCGCCTGCGCCTCCAGAGATCGAGACCATGCCGAGCACCGACACCCCCCTGCTGACCTCCCTGCGCTCCCCGCGCGTCGTCGCCGCCCGCCGGCTGGCCAAGCGCAACCAGCGCACCAAGGAGCGCCGCTTCCTGGCCGAGGGCCCGCAGGCCGTCCGGGAGGCCGTCGCCTTCGGCAGACTGCCGGGCACGGGCGAGCACGCCGTGGTCGAGGTCTACGTGACCCCGGAGGCGGCCGAGCGGCACGCCGGCATCGTCGAGGCCACCCTGGCGGAGGGGCTGCCCGTGCTGACCGCCACCGACGAGGTGATCGCCGACATCTGCGACACCGTGACCCCGCAGGGCATCGTGGCGCTCTGCCGCTTCATCGACACCCCGTTCGACGACGTGCTCACGGCCCGCCCGAAGCTGGTCGCGATCCTCGCCCACGTGCGCGACCCCGGGAACGCCGGCACGGTGCTGCGCACCGCCGACGCGGCCGGCGCGGACGCCGTGGTGCTCACCGACGCCTCGGTGGACCTCTACAACCCGAAGGCCGTCCGCGCCTCCGTGGGCAGCCTCTTCCACCTGCCGGTGGCCGTCGGCGTGCCGGTCGAGGAGGCCGTCGGGAAGCTGCGCGAGGCCGGGATCCGGGTGCTCGCCGCGGACGGTGCGGGGGAGCGCGACCTGGACCAGGAGCTGGACGAGGGCACCCTGGGCGCGCCCGGCGCGTGGGTGTTCGGCAACGAGGCGTGGGGGCTCCCGGAGGAGACCCGCGCGCTCACCGACGAGGTCGTGCGCGTCCCGATCCACGGGCACGCCGAGAGCCTCAACCTGGCCACTGCCGCGGCCGTCTGCCTGTACGCCTCGGCCCGGGCGCAGCGCTCGCCCGGCGGCTGCCGTTCGAACGCCTGACGCACCCGGGGCGCACCGGATCACCCCGTGGTACGCGGGGTTCGCCGGGCGGATCCCGCCGGGCCCGGGCGATCCGCCCCGCAAGCCCTACTGCGGGGGCCTGCGAGGCGCTAGGGTCTGCCTCGGTGTGGGGATAGGCACGGTGGGTAATCGGGGAGGCAACCCATGGTCGGCAGCGGGCCCGAGCTCGACCCGGACGACCTGCCGGACGGCCTGGTGGTCGCCGACGCGCTGGGCCGGGTGGTCTGCTTCAACCGGGCCGCGGCCCGGCTCACCGGCGTGCTCCCGGAGGTCGCGCTCGGCTGCGCGCTGGAGGACGTCCTCCCGCTGGAGGACCTGGACGGCCGCCGCTGGTGGCAGCTGACCGACCCGTACGGCGGCCTGGCCATCCGCACCCGCCAGCCGGAGCGCAACCTGCTGCTGCCCGGCGGCCACGAGGTGCTGGTCTCCGCCCGGTACGTCCGCGCGGTGCCGTGCGGGCCGCTGGAGCGCCTGGTGATCGCCCTGCGCGGCACCGAGGCCCGGCGCCGCACCGAGCGCAGCCACGCCGAGCTGATCGCCACCGTGGCGCACGAGCTGCGCTCCCCGCTGACCAGCGTCAAGGGCTTCACGGCGACGCTGCTGGCCAAGTGGGAGCGGTTCACCGACGGGCAGAAGCGGCTGATGCTGGAGACCGTGGACGCCGACGCCGACCGGGTCACCCGGTTGATCGCCGAGCTGCTGGACATCTCCCGGATCGACGCCGGGCGGCTGGAGCTGCGCAAGCAGGTGGTCGACCTTTCCGCGGCGGTGCGCCGGCACGTCGAGCGCAAGGTCGCCACCGGGATCCCCGAGGAGCGCTTCGACGTCCGGGTCAGCGAGCCGCTGACCGTCCTGTGGGCCGACCCGGACAAGGTCGACCAGGTGCTCGCCAACCTGCTGGAAAATGCGGTGCGGCACGGCGAGGGAACTGTCACGATCGAGGTGGCACCGGCCAAGGAGGTCGTCGAGGCGCCCGTCTGGGAGCGCTCCGGCACCCCGCCCCGCATCGTGGAAGGCACAGCGGTCACCGTGAGCGACGAAGGAAGCGGCATCCCCGAGGAGTCGATGCCGCGCGTCTTCACCCGCTTCTGGCGCGGCTCCAAGCGCGGCGGCACGGGCCTGGGCCTCTACATCGTCAAGGGCATCGTGGAGGCCCACGGCGGCTCGATCCGCGTCGACCGCGCGCCCGGCGGCGGCGCCCGGTTCCGATTTATCCTGCCCGCCGGCGTTCCGGACTTCATGCTCTGAGAGAGCTCGGACGGCCAGCAGAGCCCGCTCTGACCGGTCGCCGGAGTCCCGCCGGACGGGCATCGCGGCAGCGGCGCTACGCGCTGCGACTACACTCGACCTTTGGCGTCGAGCAACGCCCTGCGCGGCTGAGCCGCGGACACCCACTCCCGTGAGCCTCCGGTGAACGGAAACCGGCTGCCCGTGCCCCGGCCCCGCCGGGCGTGGCGCGAAGGCGAACCCACACACCTGAGCACGGACGAGCAGGAGCACGGGAAAGATAGAGATGTCGGCACCCAACAAGTCGTACGACCCGGTCGAGGTCGAGGCCCTCAAGCCCGAGGTGGTGGAGCAGGCGCGGGACGAGGCCGTCGCCGCCTTCGCCGCCGCCAGCACCCTGGACGAGCTGAAGCAGGCCAAGGTCGCCCACACCGGCGACCGGTCCCCGCTCTCGCTCGCCAACCGCGAGATCGGCGCCCTGCCCCCGCACGCCAAGGCCGCCGCCGGCAAGCTGATCGGCCAGGCCCGCGGCGCCGTCAACCAGGCCCTCGCCAGGCGGCAGGCCGAGCTGGAGGCGGAGCGCGACGCCCGCGTGCTGGTCGAGGAGGCGGTGGACGTCAGCCTGCCGTACGACCGCGCCCCGCGCGGCGCCCGGCACCCGCTGACCACCATGGCCGAGCGCATCGAGGACACCTTCGTCGCGATGGGCTACCAGGTCGCCGAGGGCCCCGAGGTCGAGGCCGAGTGGCTCAACTTCGACGCCCTCAACCTGGGCCCGGACCACCCGGCCCGCTCGATGCAGGACACCTTCTTCGTCCAGGCCCCGGACGGCTCCGCCGACTCCGGCGTGGTGCTGCGCACCCAGACCTCCCCGGTCCAGGCCCGCACCATGCTCGACCGCGAGCCCCCCGTCTACGTGGTCTGCCCCGGCCGGGTCTACCGGACCGACGAGCTGGACGCCACCCACACCCCGGTCTTCCGCCAGGTCGAGGGCCTCGCGGTGGACGAGGGCATCACCTTCGCCGACCTCAAGGGCACCATCGAGGTCCTGGTCGAGAAGCTGATCGGCGACCACCTGGAGCTGCGCTGGCGGCCCTCGTACTTCCCGTTCACCGAGCCGTCGGCCGAGGTCGACCTGCAGTGCTTCGTGTGCCTGGGTGCGAGCGTCGGCAACCCGGACCGGCCGTGCCGCACCTGTTCCTCCGAGGGCTGGATCGAGCTCGGCGGCTGCGGCGTGGTCAACCCGCGGGTGCTCGTCGCCTGCGGTGTCGACCCCGAGCGCTACAGCGGGTTCGCCTTCGGCCTGGGCCTGGAGCGGATCCTGATGAATCGTCACAACGTCGCCGACATGCGCGACATGGTCGAGGGTGACGTGCGCTTCACCCTCCCGTTCGGGATGGAGATCTGATGCGCGTCCCGCTTTCCTGGCTGCGCGAGTACGTCGACCTGCCGACCGGCGCGACCGGCCGTGACGTCGCGGAGCGCCTGGTCCGGGCCGGCCTGGAGGTCGAGACCGTCGAGCAGATCGGCGCCGACCTCAAGGGTCCGCTGGTGGTCGGCGAGGTGCTCTCCATCGAGGAGCTGACCGGCTTCAAGAAGCCGATCCGGCACTGCTTCGTCAACGTCGGCGACGCCAACGGCACCGGCGAGCCGCAGGAGATCGTCTGCGGCGCGACCAACTTCGCCGTCGGCGACAAGGTCGTGGTCGTGCTCCCGGGCGCCGTGCTGCCCGGCCCCTTCCCGATCGCGGCCCGCAAGACCTACGGCCAGACCTCGGCCGGCATGATCTGCTCCGCCCGCGAGCTGGGCATGGGCGACGACCACAACGGCATCATCGTGCTCCCGCCGGAGTACGAGCCCGGCACCGACGCCATCGAGCTGCTCCAGCTCGTCGACGAGGTGCTCGACATCGCCGTCACCCCGGACCGCGGCTACTGCCTGTCCATGCGCGGCGTGGCCCGCGAGGCCGCCGCCGCGTACGGGCTGCCGCTGGCCGACCCGGCGCTGCTCGACGTGCCGCCGGCCAACTCCTTCGGCTACCTGGTCAAGGTCAACGACCCGGCCGGCTGCGACCGCTTCGTGGCCCGCACGGTCGTCGGCGTCGACCCGAACGCCAAGTCCCCGATCTGGCTGCAGCGCCGCCTGCAGAAGTCGGGCATCCGCCCGATCTCGCTGACCGTCGACATCACCAACTACGTGATGCTCGAAGTCGGCCAGCCCCTGCACGCCTACGACAAGCAGCGCGTCAACGGCCCGATCACGGTCCGCCGGGCGGAGCAGGGCGAGAGCCTGACCACCCTCGACGGCGTCGAGCGCAAGCTCTCCGCCGAGGACCTGCTGATCTGCGACAACAGCGGCCCGATCGGCCTGGCCGGTGTCATGGGCGGCGCGTCGACCGAGATCCTCGACCCGGCCGCCGGCCCGGGCACCACCGAGGTGATCATCGAGGCGGCGCACTTCGACCCGGTCGCGATCGCCCGCACCGCCAAGCGCCACAAGCTGCCCTCCGAGGCGTCCAAGCGCTTCGAGCGCGGCGTCGACCCGGAGGCCGCCCGCGCCGCCGCGCAGCGCGCCGTCGACCTGCTGGTCCTGATCGCCGGCGGCACCGCCGAGGCCGGGGTCACCGACATCGCCGCCCCGCACCCGGTGCGCACCATCACCATCGCCGCCGACCTGCCCGACCGGGTGGCCGGCACGGAGTACGGCCGCGAGACCGTCACCCGGCGCCTGCAGGAGGTCGGCTGCTCGGTCTCCGGCGCCGACGTCCTGGAGGTCACCCCGCCGACCTGGCGCCCCGACCTCACCGACCCGTACGACCTCGCCGAGGAGGTCATCCGGCTGGAGGGCTACGACAACGTCCCCGCCCGGATGCCCGACGTACCCCCGGGCAAGGGCCTGACCGAGGCCCAGCGGGTCAACCGCCGGATCGGCGTCGCGCTGGCCGGGGCCGGCTACGTCGAGGTCAACAACTACCCGTTCCTCGGCGAGGCGGCTTGGGACGCGCTCGGCCTGGAGTCGGACGACCGCCGCCGCCGTACGGTCAAGCTGGTCAACCCGCTCAACGACGAGGAGCCGGCGCTGCGCACCACGCTGCTGCCGGGCCTGCTCGGTGCGCTGCGCCGCAACATCGGCCGCGGCAACACCGACCTGGCGGTCTTCGAGTCCGGCACGGTCTTCCTGCCCAAGGACGAGCTGTCCGTGGCCCCGCGCCCGGCCGTCGACCACCGGCCCAGCGACGAGGAGCTGGCCGAGCTGGACGCCGCGCTGCCGGACCAGCCGCGCCGGATCGCCGTCGCCCTCGCGGGCGAGCGGCTGCCGTCGGGCTGGTGGGGCAAGGGCGCCCAGGCCTCCTGGGCGGACGCCGTCGAGGCGGCCCGCACGGTGGCCCGCGCGGCCGGCGTCGAGCTGACCGTCCGCCAGGGTCAGCTGGCGCCCTGGCACCCGGGCCGCTGCGCCGAGCTGGTCGTCACCGGCACCGACCGGGTGGTCGGCCACGCCGGCGAGCTGCACCCGCGGGTGGTCAAGGCGCTCGGCCTGCCGGCCCGTTCCGCCGCGATGGAGATCGACGTCGACCTGCTCACCGCCGACGGCGCCGAGCGGGTCGGCGGCCCGACCGTCTCCGGCTTCCCGGTGGCCACCCAGGACGTCGCGCTGATCGTCGACACCGCGGTTCCGGCCGCCGACGTCGAGGCCGCGCTGCGCACCGGCGCCGGCGAACTGCTGGAGGCCATCCGGCTGTTCGACGTGTTCACCGGTGAGCAGGTGGGCGAGGGCAAGAAGTCGCTGGCGTACGCGCTGCGCTTCCGGGCCGTCGACCGCACGCTGACCGCGGACGAGGCCACCGCCGCCCGTGAGGCGGCCGTCGCCGAGGCCGTGGCCCGTACCGGAGCGGTGCTGCGCGGCGCCTGATGCCGTAGCACCCGAGCAGAGGGGCCCCGCCCCCGGACCACCCGGTCCGGGGCGGGGCCCTTCGTGTTGCCTGGATTCGACTGCTTCGACCGCTTCGACCGCGCTCCGGCTTGACGCGGTGTCAGGCCGTCGTTTATCTCTTTACCTATGGAAGTAGATAAAGGCGATGACCGGCCCTCTCCCATCGAGTTCCGCCTGGACCCGGCCTCCGGCGTCCCGACCTACCTGCAGCTCGTGCAGCAGGTCGAACAGGCGCTGCGGATGGGCTGGTTGACCGAGGGGGACCGGCTGCCCCGGGTGCGCGAGGTGGTGGCCGGGCTGGCGATCAACCCGAACACCGTGCTCAAGGCGTACCGCGAGCTGGAGCACCGCGGTCTCGCGGCCGGCCGCCGGGGCCAGGGCACCTTCGTGCGGGGGCTGCCCGCCGGGGTGGTGCCGCTGCGCGAACGGGCCGCGCTGCGGCGGGGGTTGCTGGACTGGATGCGCTCGGCGCGGACCGCCGGGCTGGACGACGAGGGGATGGTCGCCGTGTTCGAGGACGCGCTGCGCGACCTGCGTGAGGGGCGCGACGGGGTGGTGGCGTGATGACGGGGGACACCGTGATCGACTGCGGCGGGATCGGCAAGCGCTACCGCCGCTCCTGGGCCCTGCGGGACTGCAATCTCGCCGTCCCCGCCGGGCACGTGGTGGCGCTGGTCGGCCCGAACGGCGCCGGCAAGAGCACACTGCTCGGCCTGGCCGCCGGCCTGACCCTGCCGAGCGAGGGCGCGATGACCGTCCTCGGCGACCAACTCCCCGGCTCACCGAGGGCCCTGGACCGGATCGGCTTCGTCGCCCAGAACGCCGCGCTCTACCCGGGCCTGCCCGTACGGGACCTGCTCGCGATGGGCCGCCACCTCAACCGCCGCTGGGACGACGCCCGGGCACGCACCCACCTGGAGGGCCTCGGCATCCCACTGGACCGCAGGTACGGCCGGCTCTCCGGCGGCCAGCAGGCCCAGGTCTCGCTCGCCCTGGCGCTCGCCAAGCGCCCCGAACTCCTGCTCCTGGACGAGCCGTTGGCCGCACTCGACCCGCTCGCCCGGCACGACTTCATGGCCGTGCTGCTGACCGCGGTGGCCGAGGACGGCCTCTCGGTGGTGTTCTCCTCGCACGCCGTCAACGAGCTGCAGCAGAGCTGCGACTACCTGGTGGTGCTCGGCGGCGGCCGGGTCCAGGTGGCGGGGGAGGTCGACGACCTCCTGGGCGGCCACCGGATGCTCACCGGCCCGACCGCCGAGGCGGACCGGGTCGCCGAGCAGCTGCCGGTGGTCCGCGGCCGCCGCGCCGACGCGCAGTCCCACCTGCTGGTGCGCACCGGCGGCGTGGACGCCCCGGTCTCCGCCGGCTGGCGCCAACAGCGCGTCGGCCTGGAGGAGTTGGTGCTCGCCTACCTGCGCGAGCCGACCGCCTCCGCCCTTCCCGGCCCGCGCGGGGCCGTCCGTCCGAGCGAGAAGGCCCTGCTGTCGTGAGTTCCCTGACCCTCGCCCCGCCCCGCTCCGCCGTCCTGCGGGCCGCCGGGCTGCGCCACCGGCCGGCGCTGCGGACCCTGCTGGGTGTCCTCGCCGGGCTGCTCCTCGTGCTGGCCGTCACCGGGTACTACGTCCATGCCGGACTCGACCGGTCCGGTGCGGCCGGGTGCGACATGGCGCTGCGTAGCTGCAACGAGCGCTGGAAGGTGTTCCTGCACGGGTACGGCCCCGCGCTGACGGTCGGTGGGAACCTCGTCTACTTCCTGGGCGGCGCCCTCGGGGCGTTCGTGGGAGCTCCGCTGCTGGCCCGCGAGTTCGAGCACGGCACGGTTCGGTTCGCCTGGACCCAGGGGGCGGGGCGCACCCGGTGGACGGCCGGCGGGCTGGTGCTCGTCGGCGGCGTGCTGGCCGTGGCGACGGCCCCGACGGCCGCGGTGCTCAACTGGTGGATCGCGCCGCTGGCGACGCATGCGGGCCGGTTCACCCCGCTGGCGTTCAGCAGTGCTCCGCCCGCGCTGGTCGGCCGGGTGCTGCTGGTCTTCACGCTGTCCGCGCTCGCCGGGGCGGTGCTGCGGCGGACGGTCGTGGCGGTGGGGATCGGCGTGGGGGCCTCGGTGGTGACCAACCTGGTGGCCGAGTCGCTGCGGTTCCACTACCGGACGCCACTTGAGGACACCGTGCACACGCTCGCCCAGGGCTCGCTCGACCATCGCTGGGAGGGCGGCCTCTGGGCCACCGACCCGGCGGGGAGCCGGCTCGACCTCAACCGGTTGTACGACCTGGGCGGCGACTACTACGGGGCGGAGAAGCTGTTGGGCGAGGGCGGCTACTCGCTGCACGAGTCCTACCAGCCGGACGGCCGCTACTGGTCCTTCCAGTTCGTCGAGTTCGGCTGGACGACCGCGCTCGCCGTCGTCCTGGGCGCGGCGGCGGTCTGGTGGGTCCGACGCCGGGCGGTCTGACCTGCGGGGCCGTGGAGGGCTTGAAGAGTTTCCGTCAAAACCCTTGCGGAGTACGGGCGGACAGCGTTTCCTACTCCTCGTTAGGAAAGTTTCCTAACCCATCGAGGAATCGGAGCGTCCCATGCGCCCTCAGCCCCGTCGTGCCCTCCGCATAGCCCTCGCCGCCGCCCTGGTGGCCGCGCCCCTCACCGTCGCGGCCACCTCGGCGGCCCAGGCCGCCCCGGCCCCGGCCGTCCAGCTCAAGGGCGTCGGGCTGGACGACCCGCACAAGAAGGACATCGCCATGCAGCTGGTGTCCAGCGCGGAGAACTCGTCGCTGGACTGGAAGGCCCAGTACAAGTACATCGAGGACATCAAGGACGGGCGGGGCTACACCGCCGGCATCATCGGCTTCTGCTCCGGCACCGGTGACATGCTGGAGCTGGTCGAGCACTACACCGACCTCAAGCCCGGCAACGTCCTGGCGAAGTACCTGCCCGCGCTGAAGAAGGTCAACGGCACCGACTCGCACGCCGGCCTCGGCTCCGCCTTCGAGCGCGACTGGGCCACCGCCGCCAAGGACGCCGTCTTCCAGCAGGCCCAGAACGACGAGCGCGACCGGGTCTACTTCAACCCCGCCGTCAAGCAGGCCAAGGCCGACGGCCTGCGCGGGCTCGGCCAGTTCGCCTACTACGACGCCATCGTCATGCACGGCCCGGGCAACAGCTCGGACAGCTTCGGCGGCATCCGCGCCGCCGCCATGAAGAAGGCCAAGACCCCCGCCCAGGGCGGCGACGAGGCCGCCTACATCAAGGCCTTCCTGGACGCCCGCAAGGTCGTCATGAAGAAGGAGGAGGCCCACTCCGACACCAGCCGGGTGGACACCGAGCAGATGGTCTTCCTCAACGCCAAGAACTTCGACCTCAACCCGCCGCTGAAGTGGAAGGTCTACGGCGACAGCTACGCCATCAACAGTTGAGCCGTCACCGTCCCGACGGCGGGCGGCCCCTCTCCTCGGGGTCGCCCGCCGTCGGCTTTCTGCTTCGCGCTTCCTTCGGGAGTCGACGCCGCTCCGGAGCCGTCCGGCAGCCTTCCTGCGGCGATGCGCACGGATCATTCGCTTCATAACGAATCGGACGGGAGGGCGGCGAAGTCTCCTTCACTTATTGACGCATCGGTCCGGTGACGCTTGACTCCCTGGCACTGCCGCGACGTCGCGGCGCCGTACAGGAGGCACCACCGATCATGAACAGACCCATGCGTCTCGCGGCCGCGGGCACGGCCGCCGTGTCGCTCGCACTCACCCTCGCGGCCTGCGGTCAGACCGTCGCGTCGCAGCAGCCGGGGGCCGGCGGGAGCGAACGGAGCATCGGTCTGCTTCTGCCGGAGAACACCTCCTCCACCCGCTACGAGGCCTTCGACAGGCCGCTGATCCAGCAGACGGTCACCAGCCTCTGCCCGAGGTGCACGATCGACTACGCCAACGCGGACGGGAACGAGAGCACCCAGAAGCGCCAGTTCGACGACATGCTGGCCAAGGGCGTCAAGGTCATCCTGCTCGACCCGGTCAACGCCAAGACCACCGCGCCGTGGGTCGAGGCCGCCACTGCCAAGGGCGTGAAGGTCGTCGCCTACGACCGGCTGGCCGCCGGCAAGGTCGCCGCCTACGTCTCCTTCGACAACGGGCGCACCGGTGAACTCCAGGGCCAGACCCTGTTGGACGCGCTCGGCCCGAAGGCCGCCTCGGCCAATGTCGTGATGATCAACGGTGCCGAGTCCGACCCCAACGCGGCCCAGTTCAAGGCGGGCGCGCACCGCGCGCTGGACGGCAAGGTCAAGAAGATCGCCTACGAGCAGTCCGGCGAGTGGAAGCCGGAGGTGGCCACGGCGAAGATGAACGAGGCCATCCAGAGCCTGGGCAAGGACGGCATCCAGGCCGTCTACGCGGCCAACGACGGCATGGCCGCGGCCGTCATCGAGTCCCTGAAGGCGGCGGGCATCAAGAACGTGCCCGTGGGCGGTCAGGACGCGTCCATGGACGCGGTGCACCGGGTGCTCACCGGCGAGCAGGCCTACACCATCTACAAGCCGTACAAGCCCGAGGCGGACGCGGCCGGCAGGATCGCCGTCCAGCTGGTCGAGGGCCTGGACATCAGCTCGACGGCGACCTCGATCACCGACAGCGGCGGGCTGCACATCCCGTCCCTGCTGCTCACCCCGATCGTGGTGACCAAGGCGAAGGTGCAGGCCACGGTGGTCGGCGGCGGCCTCTACAAGGCGGCCGACATCTGCACGCCGCAGTACGCGGACGCCTGCGCGGCGGCCGGCGTCAAGTAGTGCGAGGACCGGTGCCCCGCCCCGCGGGGCGGGGCACCGGCCGCGTCGCCGCCGGCCGGAGCCGCCTTCGTGCGGAGGTGTCCTTCGCGGGTCAGGCGCTCGCGGTGTAGTCGTAGAAGCCGCGGCCGGACTTGCGGCCGAGCAGGCCCGCGTCGACCATCCGGGAGAGCAGCGGCGGAGCGGCGTACAGCGGCTCCTTGTACTCGTCGTACATCGACTCGGCGATCGACACGATGGTGTCCAGGCCGATCAGGTCGCACAGCCGCAGCGGGCCCATCGGGTGGGCGCAGCCGGCTTCCATGCCCTTGTCGATGTCGGAGGCGGTGGCCACGCCCGACTCGAACATCCGCACCGCGGACAGCAGGTACGGCACCAGCAGCGCGTTGACCACGAAGCCGGCCCGGTCGCGGGCGCGGATCGGCTCCTTGGCGAGCACCTGGGAGGCGAAGGCCTCGACGCGCTCGGTGGTCGCCGCGGAGGTGGTCAGGGTCGGGATGACCTCGACCAGCTTCTGCACCGGCGCCGGGTTGAAGAAGTGCAGGCCGATCACCTGCTCCGGGCGGGAGGTGGCGGCGGCCAGCTTCACGATCGGGATCGAGGAGGTGTTGGAGGCGAGGATCGCGTCCCGGCGCACGATGACCTGGTCCAGGGTCTGGAAGATCCGGACCTTGATGTCCTCGCGCTCGGCCACGGCCTCGACCACCAGGTCGCGGTCGGCGAAGTCGGCCAGGTCGACGGTGAAGGACAGCCGGGCCATCGCCTCGTCCCGCTGCTCGGGGGTCAGCTTGCCGCGCTTGACCGCCGTGTCCAGGGAGTTGGTCAGCCGCGTACGGCCGAGCTCCAGCGCCTCACCGGTGGCCTCCGACACCAGGACGTCCAGCCCGGCCCGGGCGAAGACCTCGGCGATGCCCGACCCCATCAGACCGCAGCCGACTACTCCGACGCGCGCGATGTCACTCACTCAGTTGCCCTTCGGTGGTGCTGGGGGTCGCCCAGCGACTGGTGGCCCAGCGAGCTGCTGGTCAGCGGGTCGGTGTACCGGAATGGGTGCACCGGTCACCGCCCCGACGACGTTACTACTCCGTACCGGCCAGTAGGTCACCCCCTCCCTGGCGGAGTGCCACCGCGGGTGGGTCCTCCGAACGGGTGAGGCGGCGGTCCCGGCCCGTGCGCCCGGGGCCGCCGCCGCCCGGTGGCCGACAGAATGCCGCAGACGGGGGCCGGGGACGGACAGCGGAACAGCGGACAGGGCCGGGGGCGGGAAGGGAGCACACGGTGTCGACGGGATCGCTCGCAGGACAGGTCGCCCTGGTCACCGGCGCCGGCCGGGGCATCGGCCGGGAGATCGCCATCGGCCTGGCCGCTGAGGGGATGGCGGTCGGCCTGGTCGGCCGCACGCACGAGACGCTGACCGACACCCTCAAGGAGTGCGTCAAGCGCGGCTCCCGGGGCGTCGCCGTCACCGCCGACGTCACCCGCCCCGGATCGGTGCGCGAGGCGGTCCGGCTGGTCGAGCGCGACCTCGGCCCGATCGACCTGCTGGTCAACAACGCCGGCCTGGTCGACCGCGCCGAGGTGCCGATCTGGGAGACCGACGTCAACCAGTGGTGGCAGGTGATCGAGACCAACCTGCGCGGCCCCTACAACCTGCTGCGCTGCGTGCTGCCCGGCATGGTCGACCGGCGCAGCGGCCGGGTGGTCAACCTCAACTCCGGCTTCGCGCTGCGCCCGGACGGCAACTACACCGCGTACGCGACGTCCAAGGGCGCGCTGCTCCAGCTCTCCGACAACATGGCGGACTCGCTCGCGCAGCACGACGTCGTGGTCCTGGACATCAGCCCGGGCGCGGTGGCCACCGACATGACCGCCGGGATGCCGATGTTCCAGGACATGAAGACCTGGGGCTCCATCCCGTACATGGTCGCGGTCACCGTGGACGCCGCCCGCGGCCGCTTCGACGGGCTGCACGGGCGGTTCATCCACGCCGGGCGGGACGACCTGGAGGAGATGGTCGGCCGGGCCGACGCGATCCGCGCCTCGGACGCCCGCACCCTGCGGCTGCGCCCGTACAAGGACGACGATCCGATGGTCTGACGGGCCCCGGGGCCCTCAGGCGCAGAGCTGGCTGGCGGTCACCGGCTTGAGCCCGGCCTTGGCGAGGCCGTCCAGGATGGCCGGCAGCGCGTCCACCGTGCACTGGTGGCCCATGTGCAGCGCGACGACGGAGCCGCCGCGCACCGAGTTCAGCACCCGGCGCTGCAGCTCGGCGGCCGAGGGGTCGTTGTAGTCGCGCGGGTCGACGTCGAAGGACAGCACGTGCTCGTAGCCGACGGCCCTGGCCTGCTCGCGCACCATCGGGGTGGCGTACTGCGCGGCGGACGGGCGGAACCAGCGGCCGATCGAGCCGGTGAGCCGCTGCAGCCGGTCGGCGCACTGGGCGATCTCGGCGCGGGCCTGGTCGGGCGTCATGGCGGAGATGTTGAGGTGGTTCTGGGTGTGGTTGCCCAGCTCGTGGCCGCCGTCCAGGATCCGCCGGGCCATCTGCGGCTGCTGGTCGAGCCAGCTGCCGACGACCATCACGGTCAGCTTGGCGCCGCGCTGCTCGGCGATCTCCAGCAGCGCGGTGGCCAGCTTCGGGTCCCCGCTGCCGTGGCAGGTGAGTGCCACGTTCTTGCCGGTGCGCGGCCCGTACACGACCTCGACGGGGGTGCCGGGCGCGAGCGGCGGCAGCGGGGGCGGGGTCGGCGGGGCGGAGGCCTGGGCGGCGGCCGGGGTGGCCTCGGCGGTGGGCTGGGGCTCCGCCGGGGTGGTCGGGGCGGGGGAGGCCGGGCCCTCGCCGCCGTTCCACGCCGGGTCGGTGACGTGCTGCGGGTCGACGGTGCCCGGGTGTGCGGCCAACGCCCCGGGGTCGGCCCGGCGGGGTACGTCGGTGCCGCAGGCGGTGAGGAGGCCACCGGCGGCGGAGAGGGCGGCCAGCTTGGCGGCGGTGCGCAGTACGGTGCGGCGGTCGGCAGTCATCGGCAGCCAGCATAGAGAGCACGGCCGGGGCGGGCGATCCGGTATGACCGGTCCCCATCGTCTTGACGTGCACACATTCTGTCTACGGGCGTTGCGTAAACCTGAACTACCGCTGTTTCCACGGTGTGTCGTTGGATACGATCACCGCGCACCGCGTGTTGACGGGCGGTCGCACAATTCCGGCATTGCGCATTGGGGGCGGAACAGGATGCACGACGACACCACGGCCACCGGCCAGGCGGGCGGCACCGACTGGGGCTGGGCCAGGGCGGACGACTGGCAGCCGCCGAGCGAGCTGGACACCGGCGTCCCGCACACCGCCCGGATGTACGACTACTACCTCGGCGGCAAGGACAACTTCGAGGCCGACCGCAAGGCCGCCCAGGCCGCGATAGCCGCCTACCCGGCGCTGCCGCTGCTGGCCCGCACCAACCGGCAGTTCCTCGGCCGCGCGGTGGAGTTCGCGGCCGGCCGCGGCATCCGCCAGTTCGTCGACATCGGCACCGGCATCCCGGCCGTCGGCTCCACCAGCGAGGCCGCCCAGCGGGTCGCCCCGGACGCCCGCGTGGTGTACGTGGACAACGACCCGATCGTCGCCACCCACGCCCGCGCCCTGCTCGCGAGCCACCCCGCCGGGCACACCTCGGTGATCGAGGCCGACCTGCGCGACCCGGCCGCGATCCTCGCCCACCCCGGGCTGGCCGCCGCCGTCGACCTCTCCCGGCCGGTCGCGCTGATGCTGGTCGCCGTGCTGCACTTCATCCGCGACGAGGACGGCGCGCAGCAGATCGTGCGCACCCTGCGCGACGCGCTCGCGCCCGGCAGCGCCCTGATCCTCTCGCACGGCAGCCCCGACTTCGCCTCCCGCGAGAGCGCAGCCGAGGGCACCCGGATCTACCGGAGCGCCAGCGCCCCGCTCGTGCTGCGCCCCCGGGCCGGTGTCGAACCCTTCTTCGGCGACTTCGAGTTCGCCGGCCCCGGGCTCGTCCAGCTCCCGCTCTGGCGCCCCACCGCCGGCCACGTCCCCACCACCGAACTGCCCGAGGGCTGGCAGGACGTCTCCGCGTACGCGGGCGTCGCCTTCAAGCCGTAGCCCCGCCGGCCGACCCGTACGGGACCGAGCCCGGTCCCGGCGCCTCCCTCCTGCGCCGGGACCGGGTCACCGCAGCCTACGCACCCGCACTGACAACCCCTCACCCGCCCCGGTAGCCTGCGGCGTGACCACCGCCCTGCCGCCGCTGCCCGCCGACGTCGCCGACCTGCTGCGGGCCCTCGCGGCGCCGCCCCGACTGGTCGCCCACCTCGCGCTGGTGCACGAGGTCGCCGAGGAGATCGCCGACTTCTGCGCCCGCGAGGGCCTGGAGTTCGACCGCGAGGCCGTCCGGTACGGCGCCGCCACCCACGACATCGGCAAGACCGTCCACCCCGAGGAGCTCTCCGCGCCCGGCTCCGCGCACGAGGCCGCCGGCCACGCCCTGTTGATCGCCCGCGGCGTCCCCGAGCGGCTCGCCCGCTTCGCCCGCAGCCACGCGCGGTGGGGCGAGCCCGGCACCACCGTCGAGGAACTGCTGGTCAGCCTGGCCGACAAGGCCTGGAAGAACAAGCGCGTCCCCGACCTGGAGGACCGCGTGGTCGACCGGCTCGCCGCCGCCGGCGGCCGGGAACGCTGGGAGGCCTTCCTCGCCCTGGACGACCTGCTCACCCGGATCGGCGAGGACGCCCCGCGGCGGCTCGCCGTCCAGGCCGGGCACCCCGTACGAACCGGGAGAAATTGACGCGACAGCGCCCGCGGCGCGGTGTTAGCTTCCGGGCATGGAACCCCTGAGCGAGAACGAGATCCGCGCGTCCTTCGTCAACTGCTCCAAGGGCGAGGCCCGTCGGCTCAACCTGCCCCGGGGCCTGGCCGAACTGCCCTGGGAGAACCTGGACTTCCTCGGCTGGCGGGACCAGGGCGCCCCCGACCGCGCCTACCTGGTGGCCCGGCACGGCGGCGAACTCGTCGGCGTGACGCTGCGGGTGCCGACGGTCCGGCGCAGCCTGACCAAGACCAACGTCTGCTCGCTGTGCATCACCGCGCACGCCGGCACCGGCGTCGCGCTGCTCGCCGCCCGCCGGGCCGGCGCGGCCGGGCGCGAGGGCAACACGGTCGGGACGTACATCTGCGCCGACCTCGCCTGCTCGTTGTACGTACGCGGGTTGAAGAAGTCCGCCCTGGTCACCAGGCCCGACGAGTCGCTGCCGCTGGAGGACCAGATCGCCCGGACGGTGGGCAACCTCGACGCCTTCGTCGCCAAGGTGCTCACCGACACGTCCGTCGGGTCCGCCGTGTCCGCGTAGCGCCCCGTGTCCGCATAGGGCGCCCAAGCCCCGGGCTCACTGCCCGCGCAGCTGGTCCAGCTCGCGGCGCTCCCGCTTGGTCGGGCGCCCGGCCCCGCGGTCCCGCTGCCCGGCCGCCGCGACGAACTCGCGCGGCGGCCGCGGCGGGCTGTTGTCGACCAGGCACTCCGCGGCGACCTCGGCACCGACCCGCTTGCGGATCAGCTTCCGCACCACCACGACCCGCTCGTGGTTCTCCTCGCGGACCCGGACCTCGTCCCCGGCCTTCAGCGCCTGGGCCGGCTTGGCCCGCTCCCCGTTCACCCGGACGTGCCCGGCCCGGCAGGCGGCCGCCGCCAGCGCTCGCGTCTTCACCAGCCGGACCGACCAGATCCAGCTGTCCACCCGCACGCTTCCCTCGTGTTCAGCCATCCTCGGAGCCTACCCAAGCGGTCCGGCCCTTCCCGGGTCCGCGCGGCCGGGGGGTGCAGGCGGGGCCCGCGCGGCCGGGGGCACGCCCCGACGTCCGTGCGGCGGACGGGCGTCCGCGCCGCCGTCCGCGGGCTACGCCGCGCGCGGCGCCTCCTGGACAGCCCAGCCGTTCCCGTCCGGGTCGTTGAAGAACACGAAGTTGTTCCAGGCCTCGCCGTGCCCGTTCACCCGGGCCCCCGCCACGAAGTGCTGGACGGGGCTGACCTCCACGCCCCGCGCCCGCAGTTCGGCGTGCGCCTTCTCGATGTCCGCGACCACCAGTTGGAGGCCCTTGACGGACCCGGGCGGGGAGTCGATCACCCCCTTGCCCACCACGATCGAGCAGGGCGAGCCCGGGGGAGTCAGCTGGACCACCCGGACCCCGTCCCGCAGGCGGGTGTCGTGGTCCACCGTGAAGCCGGCCTGCTCCTCGTAGAAGAGCTTCGCGCGGTCCACGTCGGACACCGGGACCACCACGACTTCGAGCTTCCAGTCCATCGCCCTCACCCCTCTCGGTCGGGCTCTTCCAGTATCCGTCCGGCGGCCGTCATCCAAAACTGTTCCCCGGTGCCCGTCCGATAGCCTGAGAACACGATGAATCCGCAGACCACGCCCGCCGCGACCCCGCCGGCCACCCTGCTGGCCACCCCGTGGGGCGCCCTCGACCTCACCCGCTTCCCCGAGGACCCGCGCGAGCGGCTCCGGGCCTGGGACGCCGCCGACGAGTACCTGCTGCGCCACCTCGCGGGCGAGGCGGCGAGCGCGGCCGGCGCCGCGACCGAGCTGGCCGACCGCCGGATCGCCGTCCTCGGCGACCGCTGGGGCGCGCTGACCACCGCGCTCGCCGGATTCCGGCCGGTCCAGATCTCCGACTCCCACCTCGGCCGGCAGGCCACCCTGGCCAACCTGGCCCGGGCCGGCGCCGACGTCGACGAGGACCGGCTGCTCACCACCCGGGACACCCCGCCGGAGCGGATCGACGTGCTGCTGGTGCGCGTCCCCAAGAGTCTGGCGCTGCTGGAGGACCAACTGCACCGGCTCGCCCCCGCGATCCACCCCGGCACCGTGGTGATCGGCGCCGGCATGGTCACCGAGATCCACACCTCCACGCTCCAGCTCTTCGAGCGGATCCTCGGCCCGACCCGCACCTCGCTCGCCGTCCGCAAGGCCCGGCTGATCCTCTGCACCCCGGACCCGGCGCTGGACCCCGGCCCGAACCCGTGGCCGCACCGCTACGCGCTGCCGTCGGACATCGGCCCCGCCGCCGGCCGTACGGTGGTCAACCACGCCGGCACCTTCTGCGCCGAGCGCCTCGACATCGGCACCCGCTTCTTCCTCGCCCACCTGCCCACCCCCGCCCCAGGCGCCCGGGTGGTGGACCTCGGCTGCGGCAACGGCGTGGTCGGCACGGCCGCGGCCCTCGCCGGGCCGGGCGCGCAACTGCTCTTCGTGGACGAGTCGCACCAGGCGGTGGCCTCCGCCGAGGAGACCTTCCGCACCAACCTGGGCCCGGACGCCCCGGCCGAGTTCCTCACGGCCGACGCGCTCGCGACGGACGCGGTCGCCCCCGGCTCGGTGGACCTGGTGCTCAACAACCCGCCGTTCCACTCCCACCAGGCCACCACCGACGCCACCGCGTGGCGGATGTTCACCGGCGCCAAGCGGGCACTGCGGCCCGGCGGCGAGCTCTGGGTGGTCGGCAACCGCCACCTCGGCTACCACGTCAAGCTGCGCCGCCTCTTCGGCAACTGCCGGCTCGTGGCCGGCAACCCCAAGTTCGTGGTGCTGCGGGCGGTCAAGCGCTGATCCAGCGCCGTCGAGCGCCGATCCGTCGCCGTCAAACGTTGAGCCGTCCCGCCCCGCCCCGCCCCGACCGTGTCCGGGCGGGGCTCCGGCACATACTCCTTGCATGAATTTTCCGTCACGCGTATATTCATGCCAAGACTAAGGAGGAACGCCATGGCATTGCGAGTCGCCGTCGCCGGCGCGAGCGGGTACGCGGGCGGCGAGGTGCTGCGCCTGCTGCTGGGCCACCCGGAGGTGGAGATCGGGGCGCTCACCGGCGGCTCGAACGCGGGCACCAGGCTGGGCGCGCTGCAGCCGCACCTGATCCCGCTCGCCGACCGCGTCCTCGAACCCACCACCCCCGAGGTGCTGGCCGATCACGACGTGGTGTTCCTGGCGCTGCCGCACGGCCAGTCCGCCGCCGTCGCCGAGGCCCTCGGCCAGAACGTCCTGGTGGTGGACTGCGGCGCCGACTTCCGGCTCAAGGCCGCTGCCGACTGGGAGCAGTTCTACGGCTCCGCGCACGCCGGCGCCTGGCCCTACGGCCTGCCCGAACTCCCCGGCCACCGCGCCGCGTTGAAGGGCAGCAACCGGATCGCCGTGCCCGGCTGCTACCCGACGGCCGTCTCGCTCGCGCTGTTCCCCGCGTACGCGGCCGGGCTGGCCGAGCCGGAGGCCGTGGTGGTCGCCGCCTCCGGCACCTCCGGCGCGGGCAAGGCCGCCAAGCCGCACCTGCTGGGCAGCGAGGTGATGGGCAGCGTCAGCCCGTACGGCGTCGGCGGCGTGCACCGGCACACCCCCGAGATGGCCCAGAACCTCACCCCGCTCGCGGGCGAGCCGGTCACCGTCTCCTTCACCCCCACCCTCGTCCCGATGCCGCGCGGCATCCTCGCCACCTGCTCCGCCAAGGCGAAGCCCGGCGTGACCGCCGAGAGCCTGCGCGCGGCCTACACCGAGGCGTTCGCGGACGAGGCCTTCGTCCACCTGCTGCCCGAGGGGCAGTGGCCGCAGACCAGCAGCGTCTACGGCGCCAACACCGCCCTGGTCCAGGTCGCCCTGGACGCCACCGCCGGGCGGATCATCGCGATCAGCGCGATCGACAACCTGGTCAAGGGCACCGCGGGCGGCGCGGTGCAGAGCATGAACATCGCCCTCGGCCTTCCCGAGGAGCTGGGCCTTCCCGTGAACGGAGTCGCACCGTGAGCACTGCCACCAACGTGGGCGTGACGGCGGCCAAGGGCTTCCGCGCCGCCGGTGTGACGGCCGGCATCAAGGCCTCCGGCACCCCCGACCTCGCCCTGGTGGTCAACGACGGCCCGTCGCTCGCCGCGGCCGGCGTCTTCACCGCGAACCGGGTCAAGGCCGCGCCGGTGCTCTGGTCCGAGCAGGTCCTCAAGGGCGGCGTGGTGTCCGCCGTCGTCCTCAACTCTGGTGGCGCCAACGCCTGTACCGGCCCGCTCGGCTTCCAGGACACCCACGCCACCGCGGAGAAGGTCGCCGAGGAGCTGAAGCTCAACGCGGGCGAGGTCGCCGTCGCGTCCACCGGCCTGATCGGCGTCCGGCTGCCGATGGACATCCTGCTGCCGGGCGTGACCCAGGCCGTCGGCGAGCTCAGCGAGACCGGCGGCGAGGCCGCCGCGATCGCCATCAAGACCACCGACACCGTGCACAAGACCGCCCAGGTCACCAGCCCGGCCGGTTGGACGGTCGGCGGCATGGCCAAGGGCGCGGGCATGCTCGCGCCGAGCCTCGCCACCATGCTGGTCGTGCTCACCACCGACGCCGCCGTCGACAGTGCCGGCCTGGACGCCGCCCTGCGCGGCGCCACCCGCACCACCTTCGACCGGATCGACTCCGACGGCTGCATGTCCACCAACGACACCGTGCTGCTGCTCGCCTCCGGCGCCTCCGGTGTCACCCCGGACGGGGCCGAGTTCGCCGAGGCCGTCCGCACGGTCAGCGCCGACCTGGCCCGCCAGCTGATCGGCGACGCCGAGGGCGCCGGCAAGGACATCCGGATCGACGTCACCGGCGCCGCCACCGAGGACGAGGCGGTCGAGGTCGCCCGGACGATCAGCCGCAACAACCTGCTCAAGTGCGCCATCCACGGCGAGGACCCCAACTGGGGCCGGGTGCTGGCCGCGATCGGCACCACCTCCGCCGCCTTCGACCCGAACGAGCTGGACGTCGCCATCAACGGCGTCTGGGTCTGCAAGGACGGCGGCGTCGGCGAGGACCGCGACCTGGTGGACATGACGGGCCGCGAGGTCGTCATCACGGCGGACCTCAACGCCGGCCCCGCGAGCGCCTCGGTGTGGACCAACGACCTCACCGCTGACTACGTTCACGAGAACAGCGCCTACTCGACCTGATCCACGTCACTTCGTCCGCGACATCCTGACCCGCGGCAGCACCGAGCCGCGGCAGCACCGAGCCGCGACGTCCTCCCCCCGGCCTCCGGCCCGGGGGACCCCATCGACGAGGGAATCCCGTGCAGATCGCACCCAAGGGCGAACAGGCCCGCAACAACACCGCGTTGCCCAAGGCCATGACGCTGATCGAGGCGCTGCCGTGGCTGGAGCGCTTCCACGGCAAGACCGTCGTGATCAAGTTCGGCGGCAACGCCATGGTCGACGACGAGCTGAAGGCCGCCTTCGCCCAGGACGTCGTCTTCCTGCGCTACGCCGGACTCCACCCCGTCGTGGTGCACGGCGGCGGCCCGCAGATCAGCGCCCAGTTGGACAGGCTCGGCCTGAAGTCCAGCTTCACCAACGGCCTGCGGGTCACCACCCCCGAGACCATGGACGTGGTCCGGATGGTCCTGGCCGGCCAGGTGCAGCGCGAGCTGGTCGGCCTGCTGAACGAGCACGGCCCGTTCGCCGTCGGCATGACCGGCGAGGACGCGCACACCATGACGGCGGTCAAGCGCTACGCCGTGGTGGACGGCGAGCAGGTGGACATCGGCCTGGTCGGCGACATCGTCAACATCGAGGCCGGCGCGGTGAAGGCGCTGATCGCCGACGGCCGGATCCCGGTCGTCTCCTCGATCGCCCGGGGCGCCGACGGCCACGTCTACAACATCAACGCCGACACCGCCGCCGCCGCCCTGGCGGTCGCGCTCGGCGCCGAGATGCTCGTCATCCTCACCGACGTCGAGGGCCTCTACAAGGACTGGCCGAACTCCGACGACGTGATCAGCCAGCTCAACGCGAGCGAGCTGGACGGACTGCTGCCCGGCCTGGCCAGCGGCATGCTCCCCAAGATGGAGGGCTGCCTGCGCGCCGTCCGCTCCGGCGTCGGCACCGCCCGCGTCCTGGACGGCCGGGTGCCGCACAGCCTGCTGCTGGAGATCTTCACCGACGAGGGCATCGGCACGATGGTCGTGCCGGACGACGAACCGACCGTGACCGGGGGACTGGCATGACGCACAACGAGCAGCTCGCCGAGCGGTGGCAGCACAGCTTCACCGACAACTACGGCACCCCGCGGATCCCGCTGGTGCGCGGCGAGGGCAGCAAGCTCTGGGACGCCGACGGCAAGGAGTACACCGACCTGCTCGGCGGCATCGCCGTCAACGCCCTCGGCACCGCCCACCCGGCCGTCGTCGAGGCGGTCGGCAGGCAGATCGCCACCCTGGGCCACGTCTCCAACCTCTTCATGGCCGAGCCCACCATCGCCCTCGCCGAGCGCCTGCTGGAGCTGGACGGCCGGGCGGGCGGCCGGGTGTTCTTCTGCAACTCCGGGGCCGAGGCCAACGAGGCCGCGTTCAAGATCAGCCGGCGCACCGGCCGCACCCACCTGGTCGCCCTCCAGGGCGCCTTCCACGGCCGGACCATGGGCGCCCTCGCGCTCACCGGCCAGCCCGCCAAGCAGGACCCGTTCCGCCCGCTGCCCGGCGACGTCACCCACGTCCCGTTCGGTGACGTCGAGGCGCTGCGCGCGGCCGTCACCACCGAGACCGCCGCGGTCTTCCTGGAGCCGATCCAGGGCGAGAACGGCGCCGTCCCGCTCCCGGACGGCTACCTGAAGGCGGCGCGCGAGATCACCCGGGCCACCGGCACCCTGCTGGTCCTGGACGAGATCCAGACCGGTGTGGGCCGCACCGGCCACTGGTACGCCCACCAGGCCTTCGAGGGCGTCGAGCCGGACGTCGTCACCCTGGCCAAGGCGCTCGGCGGCGGGCTGCCGATGGGCGCCGTCCTCGCCTTCGGCCCGGCCGCCGAGCTGCTCACCCCGGGCCAGCACGGCACCACCTTCGGCGGCAACCCGGTGGCCGCCGCGGCCGGGCTCGCGGTGCTGGACACCATCGAGTCCGAGGGCCTGCTGGAGCACGTCCGCAAGCTCGGCGAACGGCTGCGGCACGGCGTCGAGGCGATCGGCGACCCGCTGGTCTCGCACGTGCGCGGCGCCGGCCTGCTGCTCGGCATCGTGCTCACCGCTCCGGTCTCGGCGCAGGTCCAGGCCGTCGCGCAGCAGGCCGGCTTCCTCGTCAACGCGGCCGTCCCGGACGCCGTACGGCTGGCTCCGCCGCTCGTCCTGACCGAGCAGGAGGCGGACGCCTTCCTCGCAGCCCTGCCGGGCATCCTCCGGACGGTGCGCGAGAACGCCCCGGCCGATGCGAGTTGACCGTCGTCCGGGAGAATAATCACATGACCGCTTCCCATTCCGGCCCGTCCGCCGCCGGCCCGACGCCGCAGGTCCCGCAGACCCGCACCGCGCGCCACCGGCGGATCGTGGACCTGCTCACCCGCCAGCCCGTGCGTTCGCAGAGCCAGCTCGCCAAGCTGCTCGCCGACGACGGACTCGTGGTCACCCAGGCCACCCTCTCCCGGGACCTGGACGAGCTGGGCGCGGTCAAGATCCGCAACCGGGACGGCGCGCTGATCTACGCCGTCCCGGCCGAGGGCGGCGACCGCACGCCGCGCGCACCGATGGGGGAGTCGGCCAGCGAGGGCCGGATGGCCCGGCTGGCCGGCGAGCTGATGGTCTCCGCGACGGCCTCCGGCAACCTGGTCGTGCTGCGCACCCCGCCGGGCGCCGCCCAGTTCCTCGCCTCGGCGATCGACCAGGCCGAGGTGTTCGAGATCATCGGCACCATCGCCGGCGACGACACGGTGCTGCTGATCAGCCGCGACCCGGCCGGCGGCCAGGCGCTCGCCGACCACCTCATGCAACTCGCCCAGGCGAAGGCGCAGTAGCGCCCGGAAACCCCACGACCCCGGCCGACGGATCCATGCGGCCGGGGTTTTGTGTTCCATACGCCATCGTGCATACTTATGCCGTCCGCTGTACATGCATGAAGGAGCCACGCGATGACCGCCCAGCAGTCCTCCGACGTCCGCCTCTGGGGCGCGCGCTTCGCCGACGGCCCGTCCGAGGCGCTGGCCAGGCTGTCCGCCTCGGTCCACTTCGACTGGCGGCTCGCGCCGTACGACATCGCCGGCTCCAAGGCCCACGCCCGGGTCCTGCACAAGGCCGGGCTGCTGTCCGACGACGAGCTGTCCGCCATGCTGGCCGGCCTCGACCGGCTGCTCGCCGACGTCGAGGCGGGCACCTTCACGGGCACCGTCGCCGACGAGGACGTCCACACCGCCCTGGAGCGCGGCCTGCTGGAGCGCCTCGGCGCCGAGCTCGGCGGCAAGCTGCGGGCCGGGCGCTCGCGCAACGACCAGATCGCCACCCTGTTCCGGATGTACCTGCGGGACCACGCCAAGACCATCGGCGGCCTGCTGCTCGACCTCCAGGAGGCCCTGGTCGGCCTCGCCGAGGCGCACCCGGACACCGCCATGCCGGGCCGCACCCACCTCCAGCACGCCCAGCCGGTGCTCTTCGCCCACCACGTCCTCGCGCACGTGCAGGCCCTCGGCCGGGACGCCGAGCGGCTGCGCCAGTGGGACGCCCGCACCGCCGTCTCGCCGTACGGCTCCGGGGCGCTGGCCGGCTCCTCGCTCGGCCTCGACCCGCAGGCCGTCGCCGCCGACCTCGGCTTCGAGGGCGGCTCGGTCGGCAACTCGATCGACGGCACGGCCTCGCGCGACTTCGTCGCCGAGTTCGCCTTCGTGACCGCGATGATCGGGATCAACCTCTCCCGGATCGCGGAGGAGGTGATCATCTGGAACACCAAGGAGTTCGGCTTCATCACGCTGCACGACGCCTTCTCCACCGGCTCCTCGATCATGCCGCAGAAGAAGAACCCGGACATCGCCGAGCTCGCCCGCGGCAAGTCCGGCCGCCTGATCGGCAACCTGACCGGCCTGCTGGCCACCCTCAAGGCGCTGCCGCTCGCCTACAACCGGGACCTCCAGGAGGACAAGGAGCCGGTCTTCGACTCCTGCGACACGCTGGAGGTGCTGCTGCCCGCGTTCACCGGGATGATGGCCACCCTCACCGTGCACCGGGAGCGGCTGGAGGAGCTCGCCCCGGCCGGTTTCTCGCTCGCCACCGACATCGCCGAGTGGCTGGTCAAGCAGGGCGTGCCGTTCCGGGTCGCGCACGAGGTGGCCGGCGCCTGCGTCAAGGTCTGCGAGGCCGAGGGCATCGAGCTGTCCGACCTGACGGACGAGCAGTTCGCCGCGATCTCCGAGCACCTGACGCCGCAGGTGCGCTCGGTGCTCAGCGTGCACGGCGCCATCGCCTCCCGCGACGGGCGCGGCGGCACCGCCCCCTCCGCGGTCGCGGTCCAGCTCGCCGAGGTGAAGGCGGACCTGGCGCGGCAGCAGGAGTGGGCCCGGGGCTGACCGGCCGCCGTCGGGAGGAGGGGCGCGGCGGTCCGACCGGCGCGCCCCTCCGGCGTCCGCGCCACGGCCCGGGCGTAACCGGCCCCGCCCCGGTGCGTCATGCACGGTGTGTGCACCACCCTTCCCCCCGTCCCCTCCGCCGAGGACGTCTACCTCGCCGAACGCCGCCGCCGCGTGGTCCGCGAGACCGTGGCCGCCCTGCCCGGCCGCTGTCCGCAACTGATCGCCGCCCTCGCCGAGGATCCGCCGCCCACCTACCGCGAGCTCTCCGAGCGCCTCGGCATGCCCCGCGGCTCCATCGGTCCCACGCGCTCCCGCTGCCTCGCCTGCCTGCGCACGTTGCTCCGAGCGGAGCGTTATCCGTGAGGCGCCCCGGGGCCCTCCGGGCATCCGCGCCGGCCCCCGGAGCCGGGCGTGACCCTCGCCACGTCCGGCCGCGCGAAGGTTGAGGGGAGCTGACACCCGGGTAGAGCGCTGGCGAACGCAGCTCTTGACGGTGCCGCGATCACTCGGATACTGAGCGTGAGCGCGCCACCCTCTGCGCGCAGGGCACGACGACTGGGGAGGCCCCTCCACATGGGCATGAGCGTGATCATCTCGGCCGCGGCGGCCGAGGACGCGGAGCAGATCCTCAAGCTCCAGTACCTCGGGTACCAGCCCGAGGCCGAGCTGTACGGCGACTGGGCGATCGAGCCCCTGACACAGAGCCTGGAGAGCCTGCGCGCCGAACTGACCGAGCAGCACTTCCTGGTCGCCCGGCTGGGCGGCGAGGTGGTCGGCACCGTCCGCGGCCGGATCGACGCCGACGGCGTCGGCCGGATAGGGCGTCTGGTCGTCCACCCGCGGATGCAGCGCCACGGCCTGGGCGGCCGCCTGCTGGACGCGCTGGAGCGCCGGCTCGCCGAGGACGGCCCGGTGTCCGCCTACCGCCTGTTCACCGGCCACCGCAGCCTCGGCAACCTGCGCCTGTACGCCCGCCAGGGCTACCGTCAGACCCGGGTCGAACAGGTCAACAGCCGGCTGAGCTTCGTCCACCTGGAGAAGGCCGTCGGCACCCCGCTCGCCGCGACGGCCTGACCCCGCCGCACCGCGCCCCCCGCTCGGCGCCGCCACCATCCGGACGGTCCGGTGGCGGCGCCGAGTCATGTCTTGCCTGGTCACAGCGGTCGCTGTCCGCATTGCGGACAGCGACCGCCAAATAATTGGGCGTACCCCGAACCATCTGTTTTACTGGCTCACATGACTGCGACGACGAACTGCACCCCCACCGGCACGCTGCCGGCAGGTGAGCGTGCCATGTGCCGTCGAATGTGTCACTGCTGAGGGCCACCGCCCCCGGCACCCCCGTACGGGTGCCTCCCCTCGCGCCCCGAAGCGAGACTCGGCGCCGCTCCCGCCCGTGTGAGCGCGCCCATCCTCCCGGACCCCTTCCCTTGCCGTGCCCGCCCACTCGCGGGTGCCGGTGACTCGTGAGGGCCGCGCCGTCGCGCGTCCCGGCCGCCCGGCGGCCACGACCGAGGGCGTCAGGTCCGGATCCCCCCGGCGGAGCGCCGCAGGAAACCGCCGACCGGAACCCGGTCGGGCGGTCGACCCGTGCCGCCCGCCCCCGACCCACGGAAGCAGCTGTGATCACCACCACGGACCTCACGAAGGTCTACCGCTCCCGAGGCCGCGAGGTGACCGCCCTCGCCGGTGTCGACCTGCACGTCCGCCCGGGCGAGGTCTACGGCGTCGTCGGCACCAGCGGTGCCGGCAAGTCCACCCTCATCCGCTGCGTGAACATGCTGGAGCGCCCGACCTCCGGCACCGTCACCGTGGACGGGGTCGAGCTCACCGCGCTGCCCGGCGGCGAGAACCGGGCCGGACGGGAACTGCGCGAGGCGCGCCGCCGGATCGGCATGGTCTTCCAGCACTTCAACCTGCTGTCCTCGCGGACGGTGCAGCAGAACGTCGAACTCCCGCTGGAGATCATCGGTCTGGACCGCACCCAGCGCCGCCGCAAGGCCGCCGAACTGCTCGACCTGGTCGGCCTCGGCGACAAGGCCCACAGCTACCCCAACCAGCTGTCCGGCGGCCAGAAGCAGCGCGTCGGCATCGCCCGCGCCCTGGCCGGCGACCCCAAGGTGCTGCTCTCCGACGAGGCCACCTCGGCGCTCGACCCGGAGACCACCCGCTCGATCCTCAACCTGCTGCGCGAGCTCAACCAGCAGCTCGGCCTCACCGTCCTGCTGATCACCCACGAGATGGACGTCATCAAGTCCGTCTGCGACTCCGCCGCCCTGATGCGCGGCGGCAAGGTGGTCGAGTCCGGCGCGCTGACCGACCTGCTCGCCGAGCCCCGCTCCGAGCTGGCCCGCGAGCTGTTCCCGCTCAGCGAGTTCGGCACCGGCCACCCCGGCTCCACCGTGCTGGAGATCACCTTCCAGGGCGACACCTCGGCCCAGCCGTTCGTCTCCCAGCTGGCCCGCACCTACCAGATCGACATCAACATCCTCGGCGCCGCGGTGGAGACCATCGGCGGCCGGATGGTCGGGCGGATGCGGGTCGAGCTGACCGGCGGGCACCAGGACAACGTGGTGCCGATCGGCTACCTGCGCGAGCAGGGCCTGCAGGTGGACGTGATCGGCGCGGCGGAAGGAGCGGTGGCATGACCTGGGACGAGATGTGGGCCCTGATGAGGCCCGCCACGGTGGAGACCTTCCAGATGGTCGGCGTGTCCACGGTCTTCACCGTGCTGCTCGGCCTGCCGCTCGGCGTCCTGCTGGTGCTCACGTCCAAGGGCGGGGCGCTCCAGAACCAGCCGGTGAACAAGGTGCTCGGCGCGATCGTGAACCTCGCGCGCTCACTGCCGTTCATCATCCTGATGATCGCGCTGATCTCCTTCACCCGCTGGCTGACCGGCAACTCGCTCGGCTGGCAGGCCGCCACCGTGCCGCTGACCGTCGGCGCGATCCCCTTCTTCGCCCGGCTCGTCGAGACCAACGTCCGCGAGGTCGACCGCGGCCTGGTCGAGGCCGTGCAGGCGATGGGCGGCGGCACCTGGACGCTCGTCCGCAAGACCTTCGTCCCCGAGGCCCTTCCCGGCATCGTGGCCTCCGTCACCACCACCGTCATCGCGCTGATCGGCTACTCCGCGATGGCCGGCACCGTCGGCGGCGGCGGCCTCGGCGACCTCGCCTACCGGTACGGCTACCTGCGCTTCGAGACCGCCTTCATGTGGATCATCGTCGCCGAGATCGCGCTCATCGTCACCGTCGTCCAGCTGGCCGGCGACTACCTCGTGCGCCGCCTGGCCAACCGCGGCCACGGCGGAGGCCGGACCCGCCTGCTGCGCCTCCCCGGCGCCGCCACCGCCGACGAGGACCTCGTCGCCTCCTAGGCCCCCGTCGCCTCCTAGGCCTCGTCACCTCCAGGCCTCGTCGCCTCCCAGACCTCCCACGTCCGATCCCCGGGCGCGGCTCCCCGTATCACGCAGAAAGGCACTTTTCGTGCGCAACGTTGTGAAGTTCACCAGTGTCCTCGCCACCGCCGGCCTCGCCCTCTCGGTGGCCGCCTGCAGCAGCTCGGGCTCGTCCTCCTCGGACCCGAACGCGCCGCTCAAGGTCGTCGCCAGCCCCACCCCGCACGGGCAGATCCTCAAGTTCGTCAAGGACAACCTCGCGGAGAAGGCCGGCCTCAAGCTGGACATCAAGGAGGTCACCGACTACGTGACCCCCAACACGGCGGTGCAGGACGGTTCGGCCGACGCCAACTACTTCCAGCACGTCCCGTACCTGGAGGACTTCAACAAGAAGCGCGGCACGGACGTCGTCTCGGTCGGGACCGTGCACCTGGAGCCGCTCGGCGTCTACTCCAAGAAGGTCAAGTCGATCACCGACCTCCCGGACGGTGCCACCATCGGCCTGCCCAACGACGCCACCAACGAGGGCCGCGCGCTCAAGCTGCTCGCCGACAACAAGCTGATCACCCTCAAGGACGGCGCCGGCACCGCCGCCACCCCGGCCGACGTGACCGGCAACCCGAAGAACCTCAAGTGGAAGGAGCTGGAGGCCGCCCAGCTGCCCCGCTCCATCGCCGACGTCGACGCCGCCGTCATCAACGGCAACTACGCGCTGGACTCCGGCCTCAAGCCCGCCACCGACGCGCTGGTGCTGGAGAAGGCCGAGGGCAACCCGTACGCCAACATCCTCGCCGTCAAGAAGGGCAAGGAGAACGACCCGCGGGTCAAGAAGCTGGCCGAGCTGCTGCACTCCGACGAGGTCAAGAAGTACATCGAGGACACCTTCCAGGGCTCGGTCGTCCCGGCGTTCTGATCCGTCGTACCGCCGCCGTACGCCCCCCACGCCCGACCGGGCCCCCGCCGCACCTCGGCGGGGGCCCGGTCGGGCAGTATGCACCAGGGACACCTTCGGGCGACCGCGTTCTGACGTACCGTCGTGCGCGCGGCGCACCGCGTGGTACCCGGAGTGCGACGGAGGCGTACGGTGTTGTGTTCACGACCCGGCGAGGAGAGACGGCATGGCAGCGAGCTTCCCCGAGACCGCCATCAGCACCGAACGGTTGCTGTTGCGTCCCCTTGCGGAGGACGACGCCCCCGGCCTCTCCACGATGATGGCCGATGACCTCGTCCTGGCCTGGACCGACCTCCCGCAGCCCTTCACCGAGGCGTACGCCGCCGAGCTCGCCCGCACCCTCGCCCCCGCCCACCGGGCCGCCGGGCGCGGCATCGTCTTCGCCGTCACCGAACACCTGACCCAGCGCCTGGTCGGCCTGGTCGAACTGCGCAACACCGACTGGCGGCTGCGCAGCACCGAGATCTCCTACGTCACCGCCTCCTGGGCGCGCGGCGAGGGCTACGCCCCGGAGGCCGTCCTCGGGGTCGCCCAGTGGCTGTTCGAGGACCGCGGCTTCCTGCGCCTGGAGATGCGCACCGCCGCGGGGAACACCGCCGCCCAGCAGGTCGCCGGGAAGATCGGTGCGATCAGCGAGGGCGTGCTGCGCAGCGCCTGGATAGTGCGCGACGAGCCCGGCGAGGTCGTGGTGGGGGTGCCGTCCGGCCGCCGGGCCGGGGGAGAGAGCCGCAGCGACCTCATCCTGTGGAGCCTGCTCCCGGAAGACCTGGAGTCGCCCGAGCTGCACCGGGACGGCTGGCACGGCGACCGCCGCTACGTGCTGCGCGACTGAACCCGCGGCACCGGGGCCGCCGGACCTGCCCGGTCGGACCGCGCGCTGCCGGACCGCGCCGGGTCGGACCGGGCGCGATGGGCCCCGCCCGGCCGGACAGCCGCCGGTCACCCGCTCGCCACGGACATGTGTACGAGATGTCCGCCTCCGGGGGATCACACCCGGTAGCCTCTGACCGGCGCCGCACCACCGCGCACCGCGGCGCACCGAGTGGCGCACCGAGTCGAGGGAGAACGGCCGCAGATGGCTGACCGGATCACGGTCATCGGGTGGGACGGCACGCCGCTGACCGAGGCCGCCGGTGCGGCCCTCGCCGCGGCGACCCTGGTGGCCGGAGCCCCCTACCAACTGAGCGCCCTCCCGGTGCCGGACGCCGCCGAGCGGATCGCCCTCGGCGACATCCGGCAGGCCGCCCGCCGGATCGCCGAGCACCGCGGCGCCGCCGTCGTGGTCGCCGAGGGCGACCCGGGTTTCTTCGGCGTGGTGCGCACCCTGCGCCGCCCCGAGTACGGCCTCGAACTGGAGGTCCTGCCCGCCGTCTCCTCCGTCGCCACCGCCTTCGCCCGGGCCGGCATGCCCTGGGAGGACGCCCAGGTGGTCAGCGCGCACGGCGGCCGGCTGCGCCGCGCGGCCAACATCTGCCGGGCCCACCCCAAGGTCGCGGTGTTGACCGCCCCGGGCGCCGGGCCCGCCGAACTCGCCCTGATGCTGCGCGGGGTGCACCGGACCTTCGTGGTCTGCGAGGCCCTCGGGACCCCGGACGAGGACGTCACCGTCCTCACCTCCGACCGGATCGCCGACCACGTGTGGCGCGACCCCAACGTGGTGCTGGTGATCGGCGGCAGCGCCCAGGCCGCCGCGGTGGACCAGGCGGCCGGCTGGCTGGCAGGGCGCCCGGTCGGCTACCCCGGCGCGGAGCGCGGCTGGGCGCTCCCCGGTGATGCCTACGCGGGCGCCGGGCGCACGGGTGGTGGGACCGGCGCGTCGGAGGAGCTTCCCGCGCACGTACGCGCCCTGGTGCTGGCCCGTCTGGGTGCACGTCCCGGGGACCTGGTCTGGTCGGTCGGCGCGGGCAGCGGCGCCCTCGCGGTGGAGGCGGCCCGGTTCGGCGCCGCCGTGGTCGCGGTCGAGGGCTCCCGTTCGGCCTGCGCCCGGCTGGCCGTCAACGCCCGCCGGTACGGCGTCGAGGTGGAGGCCGTGTACGGCAGCGGTCCCGAGGTGTTCGGCGGCCTGCCGGAGCCGGACGCGGCGGTGGTGGAGTCCGGCGGACCGGAGGTGGTGCGCGCGGTGCTGGCCCGCAAGCCGGCGCGCTTCGTCGCCCTGGCCCGGACCTTCGCCGAGGCGGAGGAGATCCGCCGGGCGATCGACGGGGCCGGCTACCGGGCGGACGGCGCGCTGCTCCAGTCGACCCCGCTGCGGTCCGCGGGCGAGGGCGGCGGGCTGGAACTGGGGGCGGGCGGCACCGGCGCACTGGTGCTCTGGGGTGAGCAGATCGTGTGAAGGCCTCGGGCGTGCGCCGGGGCGCGGCGGTCGCGCGGGCGGTGGTCCGCGCACGGCGCGGACGGTGATCCAGGTCGCATCCGGACACTGATTCGAGAGGTGACCGCGCCGGGCCGGTAGTGTGACGTCCTGAGCGGCTGCAGCGGTCGGCGACCCACCCGATTCGGTCGGTTTGTCACCTTTTTGACGTGGTGCAGGCCGGTTCCGCTCGGAGTGTGGGCAATTCGACGAGCTTCGTGCCGGACCTGGAGAATGCCGTAGGGTCCGGTGCGGTCGTGCCGGTTGCTCCGGGTTGTCGTTGTTTCAGACGATGCGTCGCCCCGTGCGGGCGGTGCACCGGGCCGGGGTGCCGCAGCGCGCCGGAAGGACTTGGGCCGCAGCGCTACGGCGCGGCGGCCGCGTGTGGTTGAGGGGCGGGTCGGTGCAGGCCCGGCCCGTGCGGATGGGCGCTGCGATCGGTGATCGTGTCGCCAAGGGCGCGGCAGCGGCCTGGAAGGAGCTTTGACAATGACCGATGGCGGCCACGTCCCGGGCGAGGGACTGCCGGAGCACCTGCACGCCGGGCCTGACCCGCTCGGCGGACCGGAGGGCGTCGCGGGCGTTGCACCTCTGCAGGGCGTCGCGACGGACGGCGGAATGATCCCGAACCCGGCGGCCCCGGTCGGCGGCATGCCCGGCGCGATGCCGGGCATGGGCACCATCCCGCCGCAGGGACAGCCCGGCTACGCCGTCCCCGGCGTGCCGGCGTCCGGTCTCCCCGGCGAGGGGTGGGGAGTCGACCAGGGCGCCCCGCGCCCGGCCTTCCACTTCCTCGACCAGCCCGACTCGCCGGACGGCCTGGACGACGATGACGACGTGCTGCTGATGCCCGGCCCGCAGGGCTCCTGGGGCGAGCCGATGGCGGCCGTACCCGCCGAGCAGATGCCGCTCGCGCCGCAGCAGGACGGCACCCCGGTCGAGCCGTCCTGGCCGCCGGTGGACCCGCCGGTGCCCGGCGCCGAGCAGGTCCAGCAGCAGCCCGTCCAGCTGCAGCAACAGATGCAGCAGCCGATGACGCAGGCTCAGCCGCCGCGCCGCCCGCTGCACGCCGGGCCGCCGATCCCGGACCCGTCGCTGATGACCGGTCAGGTCCCGGTCCGTTCGCTGGCCGACCGCGGCCCGTCGCAGGGCGGCACGCCCGCGCACGGCATCCCGGTCGTCGGCCGGCCGCCGATGGCCGAGGCCGCCTTCCAGGCTCCGGCCGCCGTGCCGCACGCCGCTCCGGCGGCGCCGGTGCCGCCGGTCGTTCCGCTGGTCCCGGGTGCTCCGGTGGCGGACGGTCAGCAGCTGCCGCTCGCCCCGGACGTCCAGCAGCCGCTCCAGGTGCCGCTGGACTCGCAGCCGGTCGAGGGCGTGTTCGCCGTCGAGACGGTCGGGGCGATCGAGGTGATCGAGGTCGTCGAGACGCCGGAGGCCGTTCAGGCCGCCCCGGTCGTCGAGGGTGCCCAGGTCGCGCAGGCCGTGGCGGCGCCCGAGGCCGTCGTGGCGGCCGCGTCCGTCGCGCCGCAGGCCGTCGTGGTCGAGCCGGTCGCCGAGCAGGCCCAGGCCGAGGCCGCCGTCGCTGCGGTCGCGGTCGAGTCGGTCGCGGTCGAGTCGGTCGCGGTCGAGTCGGTGATGGTGGAGCCGGTCGCCGCCGAGTCCGCCGCCGTCCAGTCCGTCGCCGTCGAGGGTGCCGTCGAGCAGGCCGGGGCCGAGGCCGCGGCTCCGGCCGGTCAGCCGCGCCGGATCTCCGCCTTCCTCGCCGCACCCACCCCGCACGGCCTGCCCAAGGTCGAGGCGGCCCAGGGTCCGGCGGTCGAGGAGGCGGCCCCGCAGCAGTCCGTGCCCATAGTGGCCGCCGACGCGCCGCAGGCCGTCGAAGGCGGCGAGACCGTCCAGGCCGCTCCCGTCGCCGAGCCCGCCCAGGGCGCGGAGGCCGCCGAGGCCGTCGCGCCGCAGGCCGCCGAGGCCGCTGCGGTCGCGCCGGAGGCCGTCGCCGAGCCGGTCGCCGAGACCGCCGCGGGCACCGGTGAGATGCCGTCCGGGCAGGCCGTCAGCGAGACCGGCGCCGAGACCGTCACCGAGGTCGGCGCCGTGGTCGTCACCGAGGCCGTCGACGAAACTGCCGCCGAGGCCGAGCAGCCGCAGCAGCAGGAGGCCGCGCCGGCCCAGGCCCCGGCCGAGACGCAGGCCGGGACTCCGGCGGAGGCCCCTGCCGAGCCGGTCGCCGAGCAGGCCCAGGTGCCGGCCGAGGCTCCCGCCGAGGGTGTCACCGAGCAGGTCCAGGCCGAGGCCGCGGGTGACACCGCAGCCGCGACCACCGCCGAGCCCGCCACCGCGGAGTCCGCCACCGCCGACTCCGCCACCGCCGACTCCGCCGCCGCGGGCGAGGCGGCGCAGCCCGCCGAAGCCGCCGCGCAGGAGCCGGAGCAGCAGCCCGCCGCCGAGGCCGCCGAGGCTTCTGCTCCCGCCGCCGAGCCCGCCCAGAGCGCGGAGGCCGTCGAGGCCGCTGCGGTCGCGCCGGAGGCCGTCGCCGAGCAGGCCCAGGCCGCCGCCGAGCCGGTCGCCGAGCAGGCCCCGGCCGAGGCGCCCGCCGACGCAGCCGTCGAGACCGTCGAGCAGGCCCCCGAGGCCGCCGTCACCGAGGAGCCGCAGGCCGAGCAGCCGGTCGCCGTCGACCAGCCCGTCGACCAGCCCGCCGCGGAGGAGCAGCCCGCCGCCGAGCAGCCCGCCGCCGAGGAGCCGCAGCCCGAGGAGCCCGCCGAGCCGCGCGGCCCGGCCGCCCCGGGCTACGACGAGGCCGGTCGCGACGCCGTCCACCAGGTGATCCGCGAGCGCCGCGACATCCGCAACGGCTTCCGCTCGGACCCGATCCCGCACGAGGTGCTGATCCGCGTCCTGGAGGCCGCGCACACCGCGCCCAGCGTCGGCTACTCGCAGCCCTGGGACTTCGTGGTGATCCGCTCGCGCAAGACCCGCAAGAAGATGCACGCCCTGGCCGAGCGCCAGCGCGAGGCGTACGCGGACTCGCTGCCCAAGGGCCGGGCCAAGCAGTTCAAGGAAATCAAGATCGAGGCCATCCTCGAAACCCCGGTCAACATCGTGGTGACCGCCGACCGCACCCGCGGCGGCCGGCACACCCTCGGCCGGCACAGCCAGCCCCAGATGGCCCCGTACTCGGCCGCCCTGGCCGTCGAGAACCTCTGGCTGGCCGCCCGCGCCGAGGGCCTGGGCGTCGGCTGGGTGAGCTTCTTCGACGACGAGGAGCTGGTCCGCGAGCTCGGCCTGCCCGAGCACCTGGAGGTCGTGGCCTACCTGTGCGTCGGCTTCGTCGACTCCTTCCCGGACGAGCCCGAGCTGGAGCAGCAGGGCTGGGCCAAGAAGCGCCCGCTGTCCTGGGTCGTCCACGAGGAGCAGTACGGCAACCGCGCGCTGCCCGGCGAGGAGCCGCAGAGCCTGCTCGCCGAGACCCTGCGCGGCATCCGCCCGCTGGACGCCAAGGCGCTCGGCGAGGCCTGGGACCGCCAGAAGCGGATGACCAAGCCGGCCGGTTCGCTCGGCATGCTGGAGATCATCTCCGCCCAGCTGTGCGGCCTGTCCCGCAAGTGCCCGCCGCCGATCCCGGAGCCCGCCTGCGTGGCGATCTTCGCCGGTGACCACGGCGTGCACGCCCAGGGCGTCAGCCCCTGGCCGCAGGAGGTGACCGCCCAGATGGTCGGCAACTTCCTGGCCGGGGGAGCGGTGATCAACTCCTTCGCGAAGCAGATCGGCACCGAGGTCTGCGTGGTCGACGTCGGCGTGGCCGCCGAGCTGCCGGAGGCCGTCCAGCAGGGCCGCGCCACCGGCCTGCTGCCGCGCAAGGTCCGCCCCGGCACCGCCGACATGACCCAGGGCCCGGCGATGACCCGCGAGGAGGTTCTCCAGGCCGTCGAGGTCGGCATCGAGACCGCCCGTGACCTGGTCGCGGCGGGCAACAAGGCGCTGGTCACCGGCGACATGGGCATCGCCAACACCACCGCCTCGGCCGCCCTGATCTCGGTGTTCACCGGCCTCGACCCGGCCGAGGTCACCGGCCGCGGCACCGGCATCGACG
This sequence comes from Kitasatospora sp. NPDC101447, assembly GCF_044767225.1. Taxonomy (NCBI): domain Bacteria; kingdom Bacillati; phylum Actinomycetota; class Actinomycetes; order Kitasatosporales; family Streptomycetaceae; genus Kitasatospora; species Kitasatospora sp. NPDC101447. Next base: position 349,351 of record NZ_JBIWNL010000003.1, on the reverse strand, counting down.
ACGAGACCCACGCCCGCAAGATCGAGGTCATCCGCGCCGCGCTGGCCCTCCACCAGCCCGACCCGAGCGACCCGATCGGTGTCCTCGCCGCCGTCGGAGGCCTGGAGCACGCGGCCATCGCCGGCTTCCTGCTGGGCGCGGCCTCGCTGCGCACCCCGGTGGTGCTGGACGGTGTCATCGCCGGTTCGGCCGCCCTGGCCGCCAAGGCGATCGCCCCCGAGGTGCTGGCCGCCTGCATCGCCGGGCACCGCTCCGCCGAGCCCGGCCACCAGGCCGCGCTGGCGAAGCTCGGTCTGCGTCCGCTGATCGACCTGGACCTGCGGCTCGGCGAGGGCACCGGTGCCCTGCTGGCCCTGCCGCTGGTGCAGAGCGCGGCCCGGGCGATGCACGATGTAGCCACCTTCGACTCCGCCGGGGTCACCGAGAAGGCCTGACGCACACTCGCACCGCTCCGCGGACCGGCCCGAGGGCGCGCCGGCCCGCGGAGCGGCGTCTCGCCGTACCGTCCCCACACCCTCACCCCGATCAGGAGCCCCGCCGATGACCGCGCCCACCCCGCACCCGAGCACCGAGGGCCGAACCCCCTACCCGGTCGGCCTGCTGCTGGCCGGCCGCCGCGTCGTCGTGGTCGGTGGCGGCCAGGTCGCCCAGCGGCGGCTGCCGGCACTGATCGCCACGGGGGCCGAGCTGCACCTGATATCGCCGGCCACCACCCCGGCCGTCCAGGCGATGGCCGACGCCGGCGAGCTCACCTGGCACGCCCGCCCGTACCGGGACGGCGACCTGGCCGACGCCTGGTACGTCCTGGTCGCCACCGACGACCCGGCCGTCAACGCGGCGGTCAGCGCCGAGGCCGAGCGCGGCCGGGTGTTCTGCTCCCGCAGCGACGACGCCTCCGCCGCCACCGCCTGGACCCCGGCCAGCGGCCGCGACGCGGGCGCCACCGTGGCCGTCCTCACCGGCGACCCGCGCCACTCCGCCGCCCTGCGCGACGCCATCGTGGACGGCCTGCGGGACGGCTCGCTGGCCGCCCGCCAGTACCGCTCGCACGGCGCCGGCGTCGCCCTGGTCGGCGGCGGCCCCGGAGACCCGGACCTGATCACCGTGCGCGGCCGCCGCCTGCTCGCGGACGCCGACGTGGTGGTCACCGACCGCCTCGCCCCGCGCGAACTGCTCGCCGAGCTGCCCGAGCACGTCGAGGTGATCGACGCCTCCAAGATCCCGTACGGCCGCTTCATGGCCCAGGAGGCGATCAACCGGACCCTCATCGAGCACGCCAAGGCCGGAAAGTTCGTCGTCCGCCTCAAGGGCGGCGACCCGTACGTCTTCGGACGCGGCGGCGAGGAGCTGCTGGCCTGCGCCGAGGCGGGCCTGCCGGTCACCGTCGTGCCCGGGATCTCCAGCTCGATCAGCGTCCCCGCCGCAGCGGGCGTCCCGGTCACCCACCGCGGCATGACCCACGAGTTCACCGTGATCTCCGGCCACGTCGGCCCGGACGACGAGCGCTCCCTCACCAACTGGGAGGCCGCCGCGAAGATGAGCGGCACCCTGGTGCTGCTGATGGCCGTGGACAAGATCGGCGCGATCGCCGCCCGGCTGGTCGAGTACGGCCGCCCGGCGGACACCCCGGTCGCGATCGTCCAGGAGGGCACGACCGCCGCCCAGCGCCGGGTCGACGCCACCCTGGGCACCGTCGCCGCCGTGGTCGAGGCCGAGGGCGTCAAGCCCCCGGCGGTCATCGTCGTCGGTGACGTCGTCAACGTCCTGGCCGCCGCCTTCCCGCGGTAGGCCCGTCCCCGGAGTGCCCGGCCCGCGGAGTGGGAAGTCGGCCCGGCCGACTTCCTACTCCAGCGGCTGCTCCGTCCAGATGACCTTCCCGGTCGCCGTGTAGCGCGTCCCCCAGCGGTCCGCGAACTGGGCGACCAGGAACAGCCCGCGCCCGCCCTCGTCCTCGGTCGCCGCGTACCGCAGGTGCGGCGAGGTGCTGCTGCCGTCCGACACCTCGCAGATCAGCGCACGGTCCCGGAGCAGCCGCACCCGGATCGGCCCCGAGCCGTAGCGGATCGCGTTGGTCACCAGCTCGCTCAGGATCAGCTCGGTGACGAACGCGGCCTCGTCCAGCCCCCAGGCCTCCAGCCGCCGGGCCACCTCCCCCCGCACGGCACCCACCGCGGCCGGGTCGGACGGCACGTCCCACTCCGCCACGTGGTCCGAGGCCAGCACCCTGGTCTGCGCCACCAACAGCGCGATGTCGTCCTGCGGGTGCGACGGCAGCATCGCCCCGAGCACGTCCGCGCAGGTCTGCTCGGGGGTGCGCGGCGGGCCGGTCAGCGCCGTCCGCAGCAGGTCCAGCCCCTCGTCGATGTCCCGGCTGCGGTCCTCGACCAGCCCGTCCGTGTACAGCACCAGCCGGCTGCCCTCCGCCAGCTCCAGCTCGGCGGTCTCGAACGGCAGCACCGCCAGCCCGAGCGGCGGCCCGGTCGGCAGCTCGGGGAACACCACCCGGCCCTGCGGATCCACCACGGCAGGCGGCGGGTGCCCGGCGGTGGCCAGCGTGCACCGCCGCGACACCGGGTCGTAGATCGCGTACAGACAGGTCGCCCCGGTCAGCCCCGCGTGCTCCCCGCTCGCCGCCTCGTCCTGGTCGATCCGGTTCACCAGCTCGTCCAGGTGCCCCAGCAGCTCGTCCGGCGGCAGGTCCAGGGTCGAGAAGTTGTGGATCGCGGTGCGCAGCCGGCCCATCGTCGCCGCCGCGTGCAGCCCGTGCCCCACCACGTCCCCGACCACCAGGGCCACCCGGGCGCCCGGCAGCGGGATCACGTCGAACCAGTCCCCGCCGACCCCGGCCTGGGCCGGCAGGTAGCGGTGCGCCACCTCCAGCGCGTTCTGGGCCGGCAGGGTGCGCGGCAGCAGGCTGTGCTGCAGCGTCACCGCCATCGCGTGCTCCCGGGTGTAGCGCCGGGCGTTGTCGATGCACACCGCCGCGTGCGACACCAGCTCCTCGGCCAGTGCCAGGTCGTCCGTCTCGAACGCCTCCGCCCGCTGCGCCCGCCAGAACCGGACCACCCCCAGCAGCACCCCGCGCGCCCGCAGCGGCACCCGGACCAGCGAGTGCACCCCGTACTCCAGCACCTGCGCCGACCGCTCCGGGTCCTGGTCCCGCCACCGCCGGGCCTCCGCCAGGTTCGGCTCCAGGCCCGGCTCCCCGCTGTGCAGCGCCCCGGCCAGCGGGGTCGCGGGCACGACGTCCAGCACCGTGCCGACCGGGTAGAACGGCGCGTCGTCCCGGACGCCCTGCACCGCCGCCCGCCGCATCCGCCCCAGCGAGGTGCCGGCCGGCGGCTCCTCGCCCACCAGGACCTGCTCGGCGAGGTCCACCGTGACGAAGTCCGCGAACCGCGGCACCGCGACCTGCGCCAGCTCCTCCGCCGTCCGCGTCACGTCCAGCGTGCTGCCCACCGTCACGCCGGCGTCGTACAGCAGCCGCAGCCGCCGCTGCGCGCGCTCGGCCCGGCCGGACAGCGCCAGCAGCTCGGTCGAGTCGCGCAGCGTGGCGACGCAGCCGGGCGGGCCGTCGGGGGCCTGGTCGGTCAGCCGGACGTTCACCGCCAGCAGCCGCTCCCCGGCCAGTACCACCTGGTCGGTCACCTGGCGGTTGGCCGTCAACAGCGCCAGCGGGGCCTGCTCCAGACCCAGCTCCGTCACCGGACGGCCCTCGGCGTCCGGTGGCAGGTCCAGCAGCCGGCGCGCCTCGTCGTTGCAGAGCAGCAGCCGCCCGTCCCCGCCGACGATCATGACGCCCTCGCGCACCGCGTGCAGCACGGCTGCGTGGTGCTCGTACATCCGGGTCATCTCGATCGGGCCCAGCCCGCGCGTCTGCCGCCGCAGCCGACGGCTGATCAGCGCCGTCCCGAGCGTGGCCAGGCCGATCGCGCCGGCCGCCGCGCCCAGCACCACCGGCAGCTGACGCTCGCTCGCCGTGCTGACGTTCGCCAGCGTGACGCCCGCCGAGACCAGCCCGACCACCTGGCCGTCCGGCGCGTACACCGGGACCACCGCCTGCACCAGCGGGCCGAGCGTGCCCGTGACGTGTTCGGTCACCACCTGGCCTTGCAGCGCGGGCTCGTAGTCGCCGACGAACTTCTGGCCGATCCGGGCCGGGTTCGGGTGGGTGTAGCGGATGCCCTGGTTGTTCAGGACGACGATGAAGTCCACGCCCGAGCCGACCCGCGCGGACTGCGCCTTCGGCTGGAGGATCGCGGTCGGATCGGGGGAGCGGAGCGCCTCGACCATGCCCGGTGAGTTCGCGAAGGTCTGGGCGACCGCCACCGACCGGTTCCGCGCCTCGTTGTCGGCGTCCCTGTGCGACTGCACCACCAGCGCCACCACGGCGGCCGCCACCAGGAGCAGCACGACCAGGATCTGCAGTGCGAACACCTGTCCCGCCAGCGACCGGTGCCACACCGGCCATCCCCGCATCGCGCGCGGCAGCTGTGGCCGACCGTGTGGGCGCCCACCGGAGGAGCCGGCGGAGCCAGTGGCGCCAGAGGCCGACGGAGCCCGGGATCGGCCCGGATAACGGGCCATACGGTCATATTTGCACTCCGACCAGCCGGGGACCACCCCGTCCGATCGGCCGTTTGGCCTTCCCCGCCCCGGCTTGGCAAGATCGCAGGGTGTCCGAACCCAGCACCATCACCGACCCGGCCGACCCCCGACTCGCCGACTACACCGGCCTCACCGACGTCGAACTGCGCCGTCGCCGCGAACCCGCCGAAGGCCTGTTCATCGCCGAGGGGGAGAAGGTCATCCGCCGGGCCCTCGCCGCCGGCTACCGGATGCGGTCGATGCTGCTCACGGCGAAGTGGCTGGACGTGATGGCCGACGTCATCGCCGAGGCGGACGCCCCCGTCCACGTCGTCGAGCCCGCGCTCGCCGAGGCCGTCACCGGCTACCACGTCCACCGCGGCGCCCTCGCCTCGATGGAGCGCAAGCCCCTTCCGGACGCCGCCGACGTGCTCGCCGGAGCCCGCCGGGTCGCGGTCCTGGAAGGCCTGGTCGACCACACCAACCTCGGCGCCATCTTCCGCAGCGCCGCGGCCCTCGGCATGGACGCGGTCCTGCTCTCGCCCGACTGCGCCGACCCGCTGTACCGGCGCGCCGTCAAGGTCTCGATGGGCGCCGTCTTCGCGGTCCCGTACGCCCGCCTCGACCCCTGGCCGGCCGCTCTCGACACGGTGCGCGACGCCGGCTTCACCCTCCTCGCCCTCACCCCCGCGGACGACGCCGTCGACCTCGCGGGCCTCACCCCGCACCGCCTCCCCAAGGCCGCCCTCATGCTCGGCGCCGAGGGCGACGGCCTCACCCCCCACGCCATCGCCGCCGCCGACCACCCGGTCCGCATCCCCATGGCCCACGGCATCGACTCCCTCAACGTGGGCGCCGCCGCAGCCGTGGCCTTCTACGCCGTCACCACCCCCACCGCCTGACCCCCGCCGCCGCGGGCCCCAAACCACCGGAAGTCGGCCCGCCCGACTTCCGGTGCGCCCGCACGGGGCCAGGTCACCGGCCGACGCTGCTCGTCGGGCGGCCGGTGCGTCACCTGCTGCGCCCGCTCGGCTCGGCGGCGTCACGAGAAGTCGGCCCGCCCGACTTCCCACGCCTCCGCCTGCCCCCCGTCGCCCGCGCAGCCTGCTGGGAGGCCGCTCGCCGGATGCCTCGCGTGCCTGCCGCGTCATGGGAAGTCGGCCGGCTCGACTTTCCACGCTCTCGCCCGCGGCCCGTTGTCTGCGGCTCCCAGAGGTTGCCCGCCGGGTGCGGTGTGTGGCGCCTGGGGTAGCTCGCCGTCACCGACCCGGTTGCCTGCGCAGCTCCTGCCGCGTCACCGGAAGTCGGCGGATCCGACTTCCGGTGCTCCGCCCGGGCCCGGTCAGCCCGTTGTGGCGGCCGTGGGCGGGGCGGGGGCGGCGGCGGGGGGTGGGACGGGGGCGCCGGGGGCGCCGGGCCAGGACTCGTCGAGGGTGCCGTCGGCGCGGACGGTGTAGCGGGTGGAGGTGACCGCTCCGGTGGCGGCGACGCGCTCCTCGCGGACGACCGTGCTGCCGTCCAGCCGCCAGGTGGCCGCCGCCTGCGGGTCCGCTGCCGAGGTGCGGGAGGTGGTGGCGACCGGGTTGTCCCCGGCGAAGGTGTAGAGCTGGACGAGGTCGACGGGCGCCGAGCCCTCCGCCCGCCGCAGGACCACGACCGCGGCCGGCACGCCCTTGTACCGGGCCGGCAGCACCGCGCTCAGCGCGACCTGCGGCCCGGCCCCGACCGAGTGGCCGTCCTTCAGCGCGACGGCCGACCCGCCGACCCCGTCGGGGTAGCTGCGGTTCGGCCAGTCGACCGCGGGTACCGGCCCCTGCGGGGCGGTCAGGGCGCCGTCCGCCGTGCCGCCGCGCGCTGCGGCCGGAAGCGGTGTGGTCGAGGCTTGCGGGACGACGTCCACCGACGACCCCGGCACCGAAAGCAACCCGCCGCCGCCACCACCGCCCGCACCGGCAGCCGCGCTCGCGACCGCCCCGGTCGGCGGCTTCAGGCCCTGGTTGCCGCGGTCCTCGCACCCCTGCGCCGCCGCGATGGCCAGTGCCACCCCGAGGGTCACCGTGACGAAGACCACCAGCCGCTGTCGCAGCAGCCGCTGCCGCGCCGTGCCGGGCCGCCCGCCGGGGGCGGGGGTGTGCTGCCGGTCCCGGGGGCGGGCCCGGTCGCGGGGGCCGGGACGGTACGGGGGCGGAGTCTGTGGGCGGTCCGCGCGCAGCGGGCGGGTCACGGGCGTCGGCTCGGGCCGGGGGAGCGGTGCGCCCGCCCCCGGCGGACGCCGCCCGCCGGCCCCGGAAACCTGCGCACCGGGACGGCCCGCCGCCGCCCGGGCCCGGGCCGCGGCGGGCGGTTCGGGCGAGCGCCCGGGAGCCGGGACGCCCTGCCGGGCGCCGTCCTGCGGCGCGGGCGCGGGTGCCCCCCGCCCGGGCCGGGCCGTGCGGGCTGCGCCGCCGGCGGCCGCGGCGGCCGTTCCGCGCGCGGCCAGCTCGCTGAGCCGCTCGTGCAGCGCGGCCGCGCCGGGCCGTTCGGCGGGCTCCTTGGCCAGGCAGGCACGGATCAGCGGCGCGAGCTGCGGCGGTACGGCCGACAGGTCGGGCTCCTCGTGGACGACCCGGTACAGCATCACCTCGGAGGAGGCTCCCGAGCCGAACGGGGTGTCCCCGGTGAGCGCGTACGCGAGGGTGGCCCCGAAGGCGAAGACGTCGGTGGCCGGTGTGACGGCGGCTCCGCGTACCTGCTCGGGCGCGAGGAAGCCGGGGGAGCCGACCGCCGTGCCGACGTGGGTGAGCGTGCTGGCGCCGCGCGACCACGCGATGCCGAAGTCGATGATCCGCGGGCCCTTCGGCGAGAGCAGGATGTTGGAGGGCTTGAGGTCCCGGTGGACCACACCGGCCTCGTGCACCTTGACCAGCCCGTCGGCGAGCGCGGCCCCGATCCGGGCGGCCTCGGGCCAGTTCAGCGGGCCCTCGTCGCCGACCCGCTTGTAGAGCGAGGGCCCGGGCACGTACGCGGTGGCCAGCCACGGCCGGTCGGCTTCGATGTCGGAGCCGACCACGCGGGCGGTGCAGCCGCCCCGGATGCGGGAGGCGGCGGCGATCTCGCGGGCGAAGCGGGTGCGGAACTCCACGTCCTCGGCGAGTTCGGCGCGGATCAGCTTGAGGGCGACGCGCTGCCCGCGGCGGTCGGAGCCGAGGTAGACCACACCCATCCCGCCGGCGCCCAGTCGCCGGTGCAGGCGGTACGGCCCGACGATGCGGGGGTCCTCACGCCTCAGCCGCATCATCGCCATGTTTCCGTTCCCCGTCAGCCTGTGGGTGAGGCCCCGTCGGTTGGGCCATCGTCAGTTCCTGTCTGGCACAGCTTACGGACTGCCTGCTGCGGTGTGCTGATACGCAACACCTCAAGCCGCCGTGCGATTGTCTGATCTTGCGTGGACGTGCAGGTCACAGGGGTGCCGGATCGCCTCTCGGGGTTGCCCCTCAGGGTTCCCCCGGGGGTCGGGTCAACCTTCCCTCCCCCTGCGGTAGTAGGCCTCAAGTCCGAGCGTCATCCTCCGGGACGTCCGAGGAACAGTACGACGGCATGACGTCCGGAGGGGCCCCCGACCAATAGCGTTGAGCCCAGCGGTGGACGGGAAGCTCGTCCCCCGAGGTAAGCCGTTCACCGCGCCAACTCGACCGGATCAGGAGCAAGGGCATGGCACCGCAGCTCACGGGAAACCCCCGCCGCCGTCGGCCGGCCTTCGTCCAGTCCCGGTCCGCCACCGAGCAGCCCACCCGGCACCCTGCGGTGGCACTGGCCATGGCCCTGCCGTGCGCCGTGCTCCTGGTGCTGCTCTTCGGCGGGTGGGACCAGATGGCGAACCAGGCCCAGGCCGTCGCCGATCTGATCGGCCGCTGAGAAGGACGCCGCCCCCTGAGGGGCGGACACAGAACGGGCACCGGTCCCCTGGGGACGGGGAGCGGTGCCGCCGGGGAGGCCGCGGCCGCTGTGACTCGCGGACGGGCGAGAGCGGTGCGCAGAGCGCCCCGGCAGGCGGAGATGCCGCGTACGGACGTCGGTGAGGGCGTCCGTACGCGGCTCTTCTCTTGTCCGGCCACCGTCGAAGTGCTGCGGAGCAACCGAAGTGCTGCGGAGCAACCGCAGAGCAGATGGACAACGCAGAAGGCCGGAGCCGCGACCCTGGTGGATCGCGGCTCCGGCCGTTACTGTGCGCGATACTGGGATTGAACCAGTGACCCCTACCGTGTCAAGGTAGTGCTCTCCCGCTGAGCTAATCGCGCCTGGTGAGGCGGTCCTGCAGCAGACCCCGGAGGATCCGACGTGCGCGATACTGGGATTGAACCAGTGACCCCTACCGTGTCAAGGTAGTGCTCTCCCGCTGAGCTAATCGCGCCTGGTGAGGCAGTGGTGCAGCAGGCCTCGAAGGGCCCGTTACTGTGCGCGATACTGGGATTGAACCAGTGACCCCTACCGTGTCAAGGTAGTGCTCTCCCGCTGAGCTAATCGCGCGGGGAGGGCTCCCGGTGGAACCGGGAGATCCTCTTGGAGGTGGAGACGGGATTTGAACCCGTGTACACGGCTTTGCAGGCCGTTGCCTCGCCTCTCGGCCACTCCACCAGGCAACACATGAAGAACGATCTTACACTGTTCTCCATCGAGCGGACGACGAGATTCGAACTCGCGACCCTCACCTTGGCAAGGTGATGCTCTACCAACTGAGCCACGTCCGCCTGTCTCCCAGGACCTTCGCCGTTCTTCCCGGCTGCGCTCCCTGGCGACGTGTTGAACTCTAGCGGATTCCCGGGCCAGCTAAAAATCCGTTCTCGCAGCGTGCCGAGGGCGTGCCCGCCGAGTGCCGTCCCGTCAGCCTGTGCCGGCGCCCACCGGCCGCCACCTGCGGCGCTCCCGGACGATCATCCGCAGGCCATCCGACGCACACCCGCGCGACGCCCGGAGCTGCTCGAAAGCAGCACGAGCCCCGGCTCGCGCGCCCCGTCGCACAGGGGGCGCACCAGGGTCGGCTGCGCGCCCCCCGACCTACACTTCAGACACCGCCGCCCAGCACACCGCGCAGGAGAACCGTGTCCGGCCACCCCGACCCCAGCACCCCGCTCGCCCGCTTCGGCGGCCGCCTGGCCACCGGACTGCGCGACGTCACCTCGGACCCGGCCGCCCTCGACTCCGCCGGCTACTGGGCCGTCGCCTACGACTTCGAGGGGCGGCTCACCTGCGCCCGCTTCGACCGGGTCCTGCCCGCCCCCGCCCCGCCCTCCGGCGCCGGCTGGCGCGGCCCGGACGCCGGCAGCTGGCACAGCTCCCTGGACCGCACCGCCTACACCGCGGGCGTGCGCCGCATCCGCGAGCACATCGCCGCCGGCGAGGTCTACCAGGCCAACCTCTGCCGGGTGATGTCCGCGCCACTGCCCGACCCGGACCTCAGCGACATCGACGCCCTCACCGGCCTCCTCGCCCACGGCAACCCCGCCCCCTACGCCGGCACCATCCGGCTGCCCGAGCACGGGGTCGAGATCGCCACGGCCTCGCCCGAGCTCTACCTGCGCCGCACCGGCCGCACCGTCTCCTCCGGCCCGATCAAGGGCACCGGCCGCACCGAGGACGACCTCCTCGACAAGGACCACGCCGAGAACGTGATGATCGTGGACCTGGTCCGCAACGACCTCGGCCGCGTCTGCGACACCGGCAGCGTCACCGTCCCCGACCTCTGCGCCGTCGAGAAGCACCCCGGTCTGGTCCACCTGGTCTCGACCGTCGAGGGCACCCTGCGCGAGGACGCCGGCTGGCCCGGACTCCTCGCCGCCACCTTCCCGCCCGGCTCCGTCACCGGGGCCCCCAAGTCCAGCGCCCTGCGGATCATCGAGTCCCTGGAGACCGCTCCGCGCGGCCCGTACTGCGGCGCCGTCGGCTGGGTCGACGCCGACCGCGGCGAGGGCGAACTCGCCGTCGGCATCCGCACCTTCTGGCTCGACCGGACCGACCCCGGCACCCCGGTCCTGCACTTCGGCACCGGCGCCGGCATCACCTGGGGCTCCGACCCCGACCGCGAGTGGGCGGAAACCGAACTCAAGGCCGCCCGCCTGGTCGCGATAGCGTCGGGAAGCGAACCCGATCCGACCGGGGCATGAGCCACACCGCCCACCGCTGAGGAGCAGCCCTCGATGCACAACCGCACCACGAGCTGGGTCAACGGCACCCTCGTCGACTCCGCCGACGCCACCGTCTCCGTCTTCGACCACGGCCTCACCACCGGCGACGGCGTCTTCGAGACCCTGAAGACCGTCGACGGCAGGGCCTTCGCGGTCACCCGCCACCTCGACCGGCTCACCCGCTCCGCCCGCGGCCTAGGCCTGCCCGACCCCGACCACGACCTGGTCCGCGAGGCCTGCGCCCAGGTGCTCGCCGCCAACCCCGCGCCGCTCGGCCGCCTGCGCGTGACCTACACCGGCGGCCAGGCCCCGCTCGGCTCCGAGCGCGGCACCACCGGCCCGAGCCTCGTCGTCGCCCTCGGTGCCATCAACCGCCGCCCCGACGAGACCGCCGTCGCCGTCGTCCCCTGGCGCCGCAACGAGCACAGCGCCGTCGCCGGCCTCAAGACCACCTCGTACGCGGAGAACGTCGTCGCCCTGGCCGCCGCCCACCGCGTCGGCGCCTCCGAGGCCCTGTTCGCCAACACCGCCGGCCGGCTCTGCGAGGGCACCGGCTCCAACGTCTTCGTGGTCATCGGCGGCCGCCTGCTCACGCCCGCCCTCGCCTCCGGCTGCCTGGCCGGCATCACCCGGCGGCTCGTCGTCGACTGGTGCGGCGCGGAGGAGGCGGACCTCCCGCTCGACGCCCTCCAGGACGCCGAGGAGGTCTTCCTGACCTCCACCACCCGCGACGTCCAGGCCGTCACCCGCGTCGACGACCGCGAACTGTCCGGCATCGGCCCCGTCACCGCCAAGGCCATGTCCGTCTTCGCCGAGCGCAGCGGCGACGACCTCGACCCCTGATCCCGCCTCCGGGCCGCGGAACCCGGCCGCGTGGACGGCCCCCGTGGATAACCTCCCGAGCAAGGGGAAGGGACCACCACATGACCACCACGCTGCGCCCCGAGGGCCCGGAGACACCCACCGCGGCCGGCGGCCGCACCAGACGCTGGCGGATCCTGGCGAACGGCCACCCGGTCGGCGCGCTGCGCACCACCGCCACTCCGCACGGCGGCCGACTCTGGGGCGAGATATCGGAGTTGGAGGTCACCGAAGGGCGCGGCCGGGGCCGTGGGACGTTCGGCGGGCTGGCCGCCGAGGAGGTGCTGCGCCACTGGGACTGCGTCCGGGTGGACGTCAGGATCCCCGAACCGGCGCCCGTGGCGCGGGCCCTCGCCGCCACCCTCGGCTACACCGAGCGGATGCGGACCCTGACCAAGCACCTCGACGCAGCCCCCGCCCTGCCCACCGGACTGACCGTGCGCCCGATCGAGGCCGCGGTGCTCCCGGGCTGGCTCGACGGGGGAGCGGAGCGCTTCGCCCGCGCACTCGTGGCCTCCGGCCTCACCGAGGAGCAGGCCCGAGCCAAGTCCGGCGACGCCCGGCCGAACCTGCTCCCGCAGGGCGTCGAGACCCCGGGCGCCGTCCTGCGCAGCCTCCACGGCGCCGACGGCGGCCCGGAGCCGTACGGCTCGATCTGGGTGGCGCTCCACCTGCGCGACCTGCCGGACGGCGAACCGCTGGCCTGGGTGATGGTCGTCGAGGTGTCCCCGGCCCACCGGGGCCGCGGTCACGGCCGCACCCTGATGCTGCTCGCCGAGCGGGAGTGCCTGGCCGCCGGGGTGCGCAACCTCGGGCTCAACGTCTTCGCCGACAACGAGGTCGCCGTCCGGCTCTACGACTCGCTCGGCTACGGCGTCACCGAACGCCTCTACGGCAAAGCGCTCTGACGTGCCGTCAGGAAGCGTGCGCCGCCTCGATGACGGCCACGATCCGCTCGCGCAGCCCGTCCTGGCTCTGCCCGCCGTCCAGGCGCAGGCCGCCGATCACGTACGTCGGCGTGCCCGTGACCCCGATCGCCTTCCCCTCGGCCTGGTCGGCGTCGACGGTCAGCATGTGCCGACCGTCGACCAGCGCGGTGTCGACCTCCTCGACGTCCGCCCCGACCTCGCGGGCGACGTCCAGCAGCACCTGCTGCCCCCGCGCGTCCAGCTCCTCGACCCGGGCCAGCAGCGCCTCCACGAACGGCCAGCCCAGCCCCTGCGCGAACGCCTCCTCGGCCGCCTCGGCGGCCGCGTAGGCGTGCTTGTGCTTCTCCAGCGGGAAGTGCCGCAGCTCCACGGGCAGGGCGTCGCCGTACTGCGCGCGCAGCGCCCGTACGTCGTCCAGCGCGGTGCGGCAGTCCGGGCACTGGAGGTCGCACCAGAACTCAAGGCGGGGGAGGGAACCATCGATCATTCCCCCAGTGTTCCACTAGTGGGCGCCCGCCCCGGCCGGTGGTGCGCCCGAGGGCGGACCGACAGGGAGGCACCGATGACCAGGACGATCGGACGCGAAGGGGTGGCCCCGTGCTGAGCGCGGCGATCAGCTTCATGCTCACGGCGGGCGGCGTGGCCGTCGCGGGCCTGCGGGCCTACAAGCGGCGCTTCCTGTCCGCGACCCGCTGGTTCGCGGTCGCCCTGGTGCCCGCCGGGCTGTACCTGACCGGGCTGTTCCCGCTGGCGAGCACGATCGGCCGGGCGTTCACCGACTGGGCGGCGAAGCTGGTCTTCGACCCCCGGGTGTGGACCGGCGTCGTACTGCTCGCCGTCTCCGTGGTCCTGCTGGTCACCACCCGCTGGGTGGGCCGCCGGGGCGCCGTCGAGGCGCCGCAGGAGCGCCCCGCGGCCGCCGGACCGGCGCCCGAGCGTCCGGCGGTGGCACCGGCCCCCAAGGCGCCGAAGAAGCCGGCCGGGGGCAAGCGCGACGACGGCCTCGGCGACTTCGCCGACATCGAGGAGATCCTCCGCAAGCGCGGCATCTGACCGCCGGAGCCGGACACGGGGCCCGTACGGGGGAGTCCCGCGGCGCCGCACGGGCCCGTGGATCAGGACGAGGGGACGGCCTCGGCCGAGCGCTGCCGGGCCCGGTAGGCGGCGACGTGCAGCCGGTTGCCGCAGGTGCGGCTGTCGCAGTAGCGCCGGGAGCGGTTCCGGGAGAGGTCCACGAAGACCCGGGCGCAGTCCGGCGCCTCGCACCGGCGCAGCCGCTCGCGCTCGCCGGCCATGAGGATGAAGGCCAGCGCCATGCCCAGCTCGGCCGCCAGGTGGTCGCCGAGCGCGGCGTGCGGCGCGAAGTAGTGGATGTGCCAGTCGTGGCCGTCGTGGTCGGTCAGCCGGGGCGTCGTCCCGGCGGCCGCGACGATGGCGTTGACCAGTTCGGCGGCCTCCGCGGTGGACTCCGTCCCGAACACCTCGCGCAGTCGGGTCCGCAGCTCGTGCACCCGGCGCAGGTCGTCCTCGGTCAGCGAGTCGATCTCGCTGATCTCCTGGCGGACCACGAAGGCGTCGAGCGCGGCGACGTCCGGCAGCCGCTCGGCGCCGCACACCTCGGGTGCGGTGTTGAGCAGCTCCACGAGGATGCTCAGCGCGCACTCGGTGTCATGGGTGATCAGCACGTTGGGGGCTCCTCGCGCAGGGGACTCCGATACCCCGCGTCCACGGTTACCCCAGACCATACCGGGCCTTGTGCCAGAAGGGCGGCGCCTTCTTTCGAAGGCGTGTACGGATCCCGTCAGAGCGTCCGAAACCGGGCGTCGCCCGCCGATCCGGACCCCGGGTGGACGTTCGAAGCCCGTCTCCGTGTGCGACCCCGGGAAGACGTCGACGCCCGGCACCGAGGCCGGCCACCCGAACGGGGTGGCCGGCCTCGGTGCCGGGCGCCTGCGGTGCTGCGGGCCCGCTCCGGTGGGAACGGGCCGTCCACCGGCCCCGAGACCGCGTCGTGCGCGGCTGAGTGCGCTGCCGTGCCCCCGAGTAGGACGGCTGCGATGACGGCAGGGGGATCGACCCCGCCGACGGCGGGGCGTGACCTCCTCCGGTCGGGGTCAGCTTTCGGCGAGGATGTGGGACAGCTCCCGGTCGAGGTCGAAGTGACGGTGTTCGGTGCCGGGCGGCACCGCGGCGTCCGTCCGCTTGAGGAACGACTCAAGCGCCCGGGCCGGGGCCTCCAGCAGGGCTTCTCCTTCCGGAGAGCTCAGCGCGATGCAGACCACCCCTTGCCCGTGACTGCGCGACGGCCACACCCGGACGTCGCCGGTACCGGTGGGTCGGTGCAGCCCCTCCGCGAGGAGATCTCGGGCGAACACCCACTCCACGGTCTCGTCGGCGCCCGTGTGGAACGTGGCGTGCACGGCGTAGGGGTCGGCGGTGTCGTAGCGCAGGCCCGCGGGGACGGGCAGTGAGGACTCGCTGGACACGATGAGGCGCAGGTGCAGCTCGCAGCTGACCGTGGTGTTCATAAGCGCCATGGCCTTTCGCTCAGTGTGCGCTCGGGGAATCGCACGTCGGCGAACGGACCATCCCACCCCCAAGACCGATGTAAACCCCTCTGTCCCGATTCGGGCGCGAGTCGTACCCCTGACGGCGCATTGCGGAATCGCCCCGGAGCGGCCGGGCCCGGCATTACCGAGGCACTTCTTGGTTAGTTTCCTGGCATGACTGTGCGAAACGACAAGACGGCCGGGAACACGAGAACGGGTGAAGCGATCACGCCGGATGACGGACCCCCCGACGGGGGCCGGGCGGTCGGCTCCCGGGCCCCGGCCTTCGTGCGCCGCTCCCGCGCGCTGCACCGGGCCTGGCAGGTGGCGATCTTCCTGGCCGGCCTGGCCGTGGTCGGGCTGGGCGTGGTGCTGCTGCCGCTGCCCGGGCCGGGCTGGGTGGTGATCTTCCTGGGCATGGGGATCTGGGCCACCGAGTTCGTCTGGGCCCGGCTGGTCCTGCGCTGGACCCGCCGCAAGGTCGCCGAGGCGGCCCACCGGGCCATGGACCCGCGGGTGCGCCGGCGCAACCTGACGATCACCGCCGTCGTGCTGGCCGCCGTCGTCGGGGCGGGCGGCTGGTACCTCGCCCGGTACGGCCTGGTCGTCCCCTGGCAGCTGGACGGGAGGTGAGCTGCCCGGGTCCGGGGCGGGGTGCAGGGAGGGTGTTCGGACCACCCCCCGGGATGCGGTAATGTTTTCTCTGCACCCGGGCGATTAGCTCAGCGGGAGAGCACTTCGTTCACACCGAAGGGGTCACTGGTTCGATCCCAGTATCGCCCACCGGAATGCATTGTGATATGTGAGGCCCAGCCGATTATCGGCTGGGCCTCACATGTTTTTCCGGAATCCCTTCGAGGAGTCCGGTAATCGACTGAGGCACAGTCACCTTCCGCGCGGAGCGCGAGTTCTGCGGATGCGTCGGCGCACCTCGGAAGGGCGAGTTGTACGACGACCTCCGAATGGTGCTACAGTTCATCTCGTTGCCCGGGCGATTAGCTCAGCGGGAGAGCACTTCGTTCACACCGAAGGGGTCACTGGTTCGATCCCAGTATCGCCCACCGGACAGCACGCAGGCCCTGACCAGGAAACCGGTCAGGGCCTGCGGCGCGTTCCGGCTCCGGTGCGCCGGGCCGCCCGCTACGCCGCCGCCTCGCAGCCGTGCTCCGGCTCCAGCCGCCGCCCGCAGCCGCACCGGGCCGGCCGCAACGGCCAGGACGGGTCCACCCGCTCCGCGACCCCCGAGCGGTCGAACCAGCCCTGCAGCCCGCGCGCCTGCGCCGCGTGCCAGACCGCCTGCCGCAGGTGCAGCTCCGCCGCCGTCAGCCCGCCGACCGCCGCCGGGTAGCGGGCACCTATGCACCGGGTCAGGCCCAGCGCCGCCGTCGCGTCCGCCGCCGCGTCGTGCGCCCCGGCCAGCTCCACGCCGTAGTGCGCGCACAGGTCGGTCAGCGTCCGGCGGCCCTTGCGATAGCGGTCCACGTGCTTGTCCAGCACCCGTGGATCCAGCACCAGCAGCCCGGCCGCCGCCAGGCCGCCGACCAGCGTCAGCCCGTGATGGCGGCGCAACTCGCGGTCCAGCAGCGTCAGGTCGTACGGCGCGTTCATCACCACCACCGGGTGCCCGGCCCGGGCCTCGGCCGCCAGCGCGCGGGTGACCTCCGCCACCACCGCGCGGGCCGGGCGGCCGTGCAGCCGGACGTGCTCGTCGGTGATGCCGTGCACCGCGCGGGCGCCGTCCGGGATCGGGACGCCCGGGTCGGCGAGCCACGTGGTGGTCCGCACCGGTGCGCCCGGGGCGAGTTGGACGACCAGGGCGGCCGAGACGATCCGGTCGTTCTCCACGTCCACGCCGGTGGTCTCGGTGTCGAAGGAGGCGAGTGGGCCGGTGTACCAGTGCTGCTGCATGACTGCCCCTCAGGCGTGCGTTCCGCGCCCGGTTGATACCCGGTTCTGACGGACCTTCAACCCGTTTGGCCCAGGCCGGACCGGGGATCCTGCCCATGACTGTCCCGTTCGAATCGACCGGCCCGTTCGAATGCCGGACGGGCCCGCAGCCGGGGGAGGCCACGGGGCGATGGCACTGACACAGCCGCAGCCCGAGGAGGCGGCGGCCGTCCTGCGGGGGAACCTCGCGGTCACCGCCTGCATGGAGACGCTGCAGGTCGGCTACCTGCACGCGGTCGCCGCCGCGGCCGGCTGCTCGCTCTCCCAGCCATTCCCGGACAACGGCATCGACTGGCAGGTCAACCACGGCTCCCGGGCGCACCAGGTGGACGACGAGGTCACCATCAAGATCCAGCTCAAGGCCACCCAGCAGATCGCGCCCGACCCGGCCGGGCGCTTCTTCAGCTTCACCCTGGACAACGACCACCTGCGCAAGCTCGCCCGGTCCCGGGTCGCCGTCCCCCGGATCCTGGTCGTGATGCTGCTGCCGAGCCGGGTCGACCACTGGCTGCGGGCCCGCCCGGACGCCCTGGAGCTGCGGCACTGCTGCTACTGGGTCAACCTGGCCGGCCACCCCGTCACCGGACAGCGGCGCACCAACGTCCGGGTGCCCACCGACAAGGTCTTCGACGACCGCGCGCTCTGCGACATCATGGCCCGGGTCGGCGCGGGCGGCAGCCCGTGACCGCCCGGCCCCGGCAGCGAGGAGCCGACCCCATGACACCGCCGCACGGACCGGGCGAGCCGCCCCTGCCCGACCCGGCCACCGTCGACCCCGCGGTGCTGACCACCCTGCTCGCCCGGCACGGCTGGATCCGCCGCGGTGGCCCGGCCGCCCGGTACGGCCGCTGGACCCCGCCCGACGGCGAGCCCGGCACCAGCCTCCTCGTCCCGGCCGCGGACGGCTTCGACGACGCCGTCGAACTCCTCACCGACGCCGTCACCGCACTCTCCCGCTCCCGCGCGCCCTCGGCCCGCTCGATCCTGCTCGCCCTCGCCGTCCCCGGCGATGAACTGCGCTGGCGCCGCGAAGCGCCCGGCCCCGCCGGGGCCACCCCCTGGGACGACGCCGAGCGGCTCCGCCGGGCGGCCCGCGGGATGCTCGCCGCCGGGGCCAAGGCCGCCCGCGCCAGGGCCGCCTACTTCGGCGCCCGGCTGGACGGCCCCGCCGCGGACTTCCTGGACCGCGTCCTAGTGGTCGAACACGGTGCCGCGCTCACCGCGTACACCCCCGCCCCCGAGGGCCGCGCCGCCGTCACCACGCTGGTGCGCGCCCTGGAGGCACTGCGCGACGCCGTCGACTACCGCCGGGTCAGCGGCGGGCCCGAGGCCTTCGAGAACGCCGTCCGGGCCGGCGTCAGCCGGGAGCTCGTCCAGTCCGTCGGGGAACTCATCCGCGGCACGACGGCGGCTCGGCTCACCGTCGCCTGGTCACCCGCCGCCGGAACGCCGGGCGGCTTCGGCGACCGCCGGATCGACCTCGACTTCTCACCCGGAGACCTGCCCGCCCTGACCGAGGCCGCCGACCTGCTGGAACGGATCGAGCCCGCCGTCGCCGTCACCGTCGTCGGCGTCGTCACCCGGCTCAAGCGCGCCGACCCGGCCGGCCCCGGCTCGGTACGGCTGCGCGTCCTCACCGGCGCCGAGGTCCGCGAACTCAGGCTCCGGCTGCCCGACCCCGACTACCGGCTCGCCGCCGAGGCCCACCTCGCGGGCCTGCCCGTCCGGGTCTCCGGCCGGCTGGAGCGGCACGGCGGTTTCCGCCGACTGACCCGCCCGCACGGACTGGAACCGTGCGGCTGGGAGGAAGGGGACCGCGAGCGCCTGCTGAAGTCGCTCGGGGAGAAGGCGGACGGAGGGGGAGAAGGGGCGTAGGTGGACGGCGGGGGCGGCGCTCTCGGTACCATCGTCACGCGCAGCGCTGTGCTGCGTCCTCTGAAATCCAGTACGTCAGGAGAGACCGGTGACGGACGTCCGGGTAATCATCAGCCGCGAACCCGATCGGGAAGAGCGCGTGGTGACGACGGGCACCACGGCCGCCGAGCTCTTCGCCGACGACCGCTCGATCATCGCCGCCCGCGTCGCCGGCCAGCTCAAGGACCTCGCCTACGCCGTCCAGGACGGCGACGAGGTCGAGCCGGTCGAGATCGGCAGCAAGGACGGCCTCGACATCCTGCGCCACTCCACCGCGCACGTGATGGCCCAGGCCGTGCAGCAGCTCTACCCCGAGGCCAAGCTCGGCATCGGCCCGCCGGTCAAGGACGGCTTCTACTACGACTTCGACGTCGAGAAGCCCTTCCACCCCGATGACCTCAAGGCCATCGAGAAGAAGATGCAGGAGATCATCAAGCGCGGGCAGAAGTTCTCCCGCCGCGTGGTCACCGACGAGTCCGCCCGCGAGGAGCTGGCCGCCGAGCCGTACAAGCTGGAGCTGATCGGCCTCAAGGGCTCCGCCGCCACCGCCGGCGAGGGCGCCGACGTCGAGGTCGGCGCCGGCGAGCTCACCATCTACGACAACCTGGACGCCAAGAGCGGCGAGCAGTGCTGGGGCGACCTCTGCCGCGGCCCGCACCTGCCCAGCACCCGGCACATCCCGGCGTTCAAGCTGATGCGCAACGCGGCCGCCTACTGGCGCGGCAGCGAGAAGAACCCGATGCTGCAGCGCATCTACGGCACCGCCTGGCCGACCAAGGACGAGCTGAAGGCGCACCTCGACTTCCTGGTCGAGGCCGAGAAGCGCGACCACCGCAAGCTCGGCAACGAGCTCGACCTCTTCTCCATCCCGGAGGAGATCGGCTCCGGCCTCGCCGTCTTCCACCCCAAGGGCGGCATCATCCGCCGGGCGATGGAGGACTACTCGCGCAAGCGGCACGAGGAAGAGGGCTACGAGTTCGTCTACACCCCGCACGCCACCAAGGGGAAGCTCTTCGAGAAGAGCGGCCACCTCGACTGGTACGCGGACGGCATGTACCCGCCCATGCAGCTCGACGAGGGCGTGGACTACTACCTCAAGCCGATGAACTGCCCGATGCACAACCTGATCTTCGACGCGCGCGGTCGCTCGTACCGTGAACTGCCGCTGCGCCTCTTCGAGTTCGGGACGGTGTACCGCTACGAGAAGTCCGGCGTGGTCCACGGCCTCACCCGTGCCCGCGGCTTCACGCAGGACGACGCGCACATCTACTGCACCCGCGAGCAGATGGCCGAGGAGCTCGACTCCACGCTGACCTTCGTGCTCAACCTCCTTCGCGACTACGGTCTGACCGACTTCTACCTGGAGCTGTCGACCAAGGACCCGGTGAAGTACGTCGGCAGCGACGAGACCTGGGAGGAGGCCACGGCCGTCCTCGCGAGCGTGGCCGAGAAGCAGGGCCTGCCGCTGGTGCCGGACCCGGGCGGCGCGGCCTTCTACGGCCCGAAGATCTCGGTGCAGGCGAAGGATGCCATCGGCCGTACCTGGCAGATGTCGACCATCCAGCTCGACTTCAACCTGCCGGAGCGCTTCGACCTCGAATACACCGCGGCGGACGGCTCGCGCCAGCGCCCGGTCATGATCCACCGTGCGCTGTTCGGCTCGATCGAGCGGTTCTTCGCGGTGCTGCTGGAGCACTACGCCGGCGCCATGCCGCCGTGGCTGGCCCCGGTCACCGTGACCGGCATCCCGATCACCGACGAGCACGTTCCGTACCTGCTGGAGGTCGCGGCCGAGCTCAAGAAGCACGGGATCCGGGTCGAGGTGGACACCTCGGACGACCGCATGCAGAAGAAGATCCGCAACGCGCAGCGCAGCAAGGTGCCGTTCATGCTGATCGCCGGCAACGACGACGTCGAGGCGGGTGCCGTCTCCTTCCGCTACCGCAACGGCGAGCAGAAGAACGGCGTCCCGGTCGCGGACGCGGTCGCCGAGATCGTGGATGCGGTGAAGAACCGCATCCAGGTGTGATCCGGTAGCACGACCGTCACGCGCGGGGCAGGCTCTCGATGAGTCTGCCCCGCGCGGCTTTGCATCCACCGTCGGGCGAATATGCTGATCAGCATGACGACTGAGCCGGAACTGCAGCGGGGCGTCGGTGAGCCGGACGGCTTCCGCCGCTTGTGGACCCCCCATCGGATGGCGTACATCCAGGGTGAGAACAAGCCCACCGGCCCGGCTCCGGACGACGGTTGTCCGTTCTGCTCGATCCCGTCGCTGAGCGACGAGGACGGGCTGGTCATCGCCCGGGGCAGCGCCGTGTTCGCGGTGCTGAACCTGTACCCGTACAACGGCGGGCACCTGATGGTGGTCCCGTACCGGCACGTGGCCGACTACACCGACCTGGACGAGGCGGAGACGGCCGAGCTGGCGGACTTCACCAAGAAGGCGATGACCGCGCTGCGGGCGGCCTCCGGGGCGCACGGGTTCAACATCGGGATGAACCAGGGCGCGGCGGCCGGTGCCGGGATCGCGGCGCACCTGCACCAGCACGTGGTGCCGCGCTGGGGCGGGGACACCAACTTCATGCCGGTGGTCGGCCACACCAAGGTGCTGCCGCAACTGCTGGCGGACACCCGGAAGATGCTGGCCGAGGTCTGGCCGCAGGGCTGATCCGGAGAACGCGGAAGGGGCCCGCCACCGAGGAGATCGGTGGCGGGCCCCTTCCGTCCGTCGTGGACCGGGCTCAGCCGGCGTTGAAGGTGTCGACGTCGTACGGCCGGGGGCTCTGCGCCTCGGACTTGATGATCGAGGTGCGGGTCTTGAAGAACCGGTCGGCGTCGAGGTCGTGCTCCTCCAGGAACTCCAGCGTGGCGGTGTGGACCGCGTTGAGCACCGGGACGGAGGCGTTCATGGCGTTGTCGACCATGGAGCGGTTGTCCCAGGCGCGGCCGGCCCAGACGTGCCGCAGGCCGAACGGTTCGGGCAGGCCCAGCCCGCCGCCGAGCCAGCCGAGCAGGCCGGGAATCCGGTAGAAGGGGGCGCGGACGGCCTGGCGGACGACCTCGTCGTTGTCGATCAGGGGGAGCTTGACGGTGCGGTCCTCCCAGAACTTCACCGTCTTGGAGACCGTCTTCTCCTTGTCCTTGGGCTTGTCGAAGAAGACGCCCTTGACCGGGCCGAGCGCGTAGCCGGCCACCGAGATGGTCAGCACGTTGGCGAGCAGGGTCACCGTGATGGTGAAGGTGAGGACGAGCTTGCCGTCGTGGGTGATGAACTGGGTGGCGAGGTAGTGCCGGGGGCCGCCGGAGAAGGTCTGCTTGTCGGCGATGCTCTGCACGGCGAAGTCGCGCATCCGGTCGCCGTCCATGTCGGCGTTGCCGGGGCGGCTGATCTCGTCGGCGCCCTCGCCGATGTCGAAGACCACCCACTGCTTGATGGTGACGTTGGGCATGCCGCTGTTGGCGACGTGGCTGATGCCGAGGCCCTTGAGGTGGGTGGAGATCCGGCGGACCAGGTCCCAGGGGTGGAAGGCGCGGAAGTCGACGTGGCCCTCGGCGGGGTGGAGGGTGTCGGCGAGGCGCCACTCGCCCCAGCGGCGGCCGGCGCCGAGGATGCCCTTGGGGCCGGCGTAGTGGTGGACGTTGGTCTCCTGCTCGGCGTCCAGGCGGCCGAGCTTGTCGCGCAGGTCGACGGCCTTCTTGTCGAGGTCGTCGCGGGGGACGGCCTTGGCGACGGTCGCGGCGACGGCGGAGCCCTCGACCAGGGACTGCCAGCGGGCGCGCAGGTCCTTGGCGGAACGCTCGACGATCCGGCGGGCGAGGTACCAGCCGATGACCGGGGCGAGCATCGTGATGCGCAGGTAGATGCCGAGGACGCCGGCGGCCGGCGGGCGCAGCACGAGGAAGACGGCGAGGGCGGCGGCCAGCGCGAGGGTGATGCCGCCGTAGACGCCGGCGTTCTTCGGGTTGTCCCGTTTGAGCCAGGCGCGCACCTGGAAGGCGGCGAGCCAGACCAGGGTGCCGGGGAGGAAGAGTCCGCCGGTGACCAGGGTGACGGTGGTGAGGTGGCGGTCGCGGGTGTTGCGCAGTTCCTCGGCGGCCAGGCAGTGCTCGACGACCTGGCGGGTGTCGACGCCGAAGGCCGGGACGATGGGCTTGCGGTCGCCGCCGAGGGCGCGGGAGACCAGCGCCTTGCTGAAGGCCTCGCCGAGGTTGGGGCGGAAGAGGGCGAAGCGGCCCTTCTTCTCCTTGGCGTCGGTGACGGCTGTGACGAAGCCGCCGATCTCGCCGTCGCGGTAGGCGGCCGAGGAGAGCGCCTGGGTGACGGCGGTCTGCGGGCCGGCGTCGGTCCGGGGTATCTGCGCGCCCGGGGTCATGTCGAGTGTGGTCACGGTGGCGTCCCCTCCTCCCCTTGTCAGCGGCAGGTTACCGTGCCGCGGCCCCCGGGCGCGGATGATCGTCTGAAGTACCGTCACGATCGAGCCGTACCGGGGCTGAGAGGCATGATGCCCGGGTTCGGGTGCATCGATACCCGCCGGAGCGGTCGGGTGTGGGGTGGAGGAGGATGGTGGTGGAGACGAGGAAAAGGGGAGCCGTTGTGAAGGATCCGGTGCTGGTCTTCGACGGGGACTGCGCGTTCTGCTCGTCGTGCGTGCGGTGGGCGGAGCGGTACCTGCGGCAGACGCTGGCCTCGGGGGGCTGGGAGGCGGTGGCGTTCCAGTTCGCGGACCTGGCGGCGCTGGACGCGCTCGCGGGCGGTCGGGGCGAGGTGTCGGCCGAGCGGGCGGAGCGCGAGGTGCTGTGGGTGACGCCGAGCGGGCGGGTGTACGGGGGCGCACAGGCGGTTGCGCGGCTTCTGATGCGCTCCGGCGGCGCGTGGGCGTACCTGGGCGCGGTGTTGACGGCGGCGCCGGTGCGGCCGGTGGCGGGTGTGGTGTACCGGTGGGTGGCGCGGAACCGGCACCGGATGCCGGGGGGTACGGCGGCGTGTGCGCTGCCGAACCGCGGGGCCGTCCGGCCGTGAGCCCGTCCGGCGGGCCCGTCCGGTCGCGAGTCAGCCGGTCGCGAGCCTGTCGGTCGCGAGCCTGCTGGTGGTGAGTCGGCCCGGCGGCAAGTCCGCCCGCTGGTGGGGCCGTTCGGCCGGTGCGCCGGTCGGTGGTCAGTCCGTGTAGCGCTCGGCCAGGGCGGTGGGCATGGGTTCGTGGCGCAGGTAGGCGCGGGAGAACTCGGCGGTGCCGTGGGTGAGGGAGCGCAGGTCGACGGGGTAGCGGACGAGTTCGAGTTCGGGGACCTCGGCGCGCAGCAGGGTGAGGCCGGTGCCGCCGGTCTCGGTGCCGAGGACGCGGCCGCGGCGGGCGGAGAGGTCGCCGAGGACGGCGCCGAGGTAGTCGTCGGGCAGCAGGATGCTGACGGCGGCGACGGGTTCGAGCAGGCGGATGACGGCGTGCTCGGCGGCGTCGCGCAGGGCGAGGGCGGCGGCGTTCTGGAAGGACGCGTCGGAGGAGTCGACCGAGTGGGCCTTGCCGTCGGTGAGGGTGACCCGGACGTCGACGAGCGGGTACCCGGTGGAGACGCCCTTGGCGAGTTGGGCGCGGATGCCCTTCTCGACGGAGGGGATGAAGTGCTTGGGGACGGCGCCGCCGACGACGTGTTCCTGGAACTCGAAGCCGGATCCGGCCGGGAGGGGCTCGACTTCGAGGTCGCAGATGGCGTACTGGCCGTGGCCGCCGGACTGTTTGACCAGGCGGCCGTGGCCGGCGGCCGCGGTGCCGAAGGTCTCGCGGAGGGCGACCTTGGGGGCGACGGTGTCGACGTGGACGCCGTGGCGGGTGCGCAGGCGGTCGAGGACGACGTCGGCGTGGGCCTCGCCGGTGCACCAGAGGACGAGCTGGTGGGTGTCGGGGTTCTGTTCGAGGCGTAGGGCCGGGTCCTCGGCGGTGAGCCGGGTGAGGGCCTGGGAGAGCTTGTCGTCGTCGGCCTTGCTGTGGGCTTCGACGGCGATCGGCAGCAGGGGCTCGGGGAGGGTCCAGCCGTCGAGGTCGACGGGGTGGCCGGGGTCGTGGACGGTGTCGCCCGCGCGGGCGCTGGTGAGCTTGGCGGCGCAGACGAGGTCTCCGGCGACGGCGTGCGGGACGGGGCGCTGGAGCTTGCCGAACGGGCTGGTGAGGGCGGTGACGCGTTCGTCGCCGTTCTGGTCGGCGGTGTGGGCCGGGCCGACGAGGTGGATCTTGGTGTCGGGGCGCAGGGTGCCGGCGTACAGGCGCAGCAGGCTGATCCGGCCGACGTAGGCGTCGCCGGTGACGCGGACGACCTGGGCGGCGAGGGGGGCGTCGGGGTCGCAGTCCGGGCCGGGGCGGGTGCGTTCGGTGGGGTTCGGGAAGGCGTGGACGACGAGGTCGAGGAGTTCGGCGGCACCGAGGCCGTTGTCGCTGGTGGGGACGGCGGGGTGGAGGGTGCAGTCGAGGACCTCGCGGCGCAGCCCGGCTTCGAGGGAGTCGGTGTCGAGGGTGTCGCCGGAGAGGTAGCGCTCCATGAGGGTGTCGTCCTGGCCGGAGATGGCCTCGACGAGGCTGTCGTGGGCGGGGCCGGTGTCGGGGAGCGGGGTGGCGTCGCCGTAGGTGTCGCCGGTGAGGAGGTCGACGCTGCCGTCGGGCCGGCCGTCGTGGAGGACGGGGAGGAAGAGCGGCCGCAGGGTGTCCGGGCCCAGCCCGAAGGCGTCGTGGCAGGCCGTGAGGATCTCGTCGAAGCCGGTGCGGGCGAGGTCGAGCTTGGCGACGGCGATGGCCCGGGGGATCCCCTCGGCGGCGCACTCGCGCCACAGGGCGCGGGTGGGTGCGGTGACGGGGTCGGTGGCGGAGACGACGAAGACGGCTGCGTCGGCGGCGTGCAGCGCGGCGCGCAGGTCGGCGGCGAAGTCGGGGTGGCCGGGCGGGTCGATCAGGTTGATCTTGACGCCCTTCCATTCGAGGGGCAGCAGCGAGAGCTGGACGGAGCGTTGCTGCTGGTGCTCGATGTCCTCGTGGTCGGAGACGGTCGTGCCGTCGGTGACGCGGCCGGCGCGGCCGGTGGCGCCGGCGGCGTGGGCGAGGGATTCGGCGAGGGTGGTCTTCCCCACACCGCTGGAGCCGATGAGGACGACGTTGCGCAGGTCCCGGGGGCCGGTGACGGCGGGTGCCTGGCCGGCTCGTGCCGTGCTGCGGTCGGGCATCGGGGTCTCCTCCCGTGGCGCCGAGGCTGTCCATCGCAGTCTAGGACCGGGTGTCGCGGCGGCGCGTGTCGTACGGCCGCTCGGTGACCGTGCGTGTGCGTGCCGTGGTGGGTGCGTCGCGCGGCGGTGCGTGCGGTGGAGCGCGTCTCCGGCGTGGCTACGATGGGTGCGCCGGACGGGCTTATCCGTCGGGCCGTCTGCCGTGTCGTGTTGCGCCAGGCGGGTATCTGGGAGATCGGAGCGGCTGGGAAGGCCATGCTCAACAAATACGCGCGTGCCTTCTTCACACGTGTTCTGACCCCGTTCGCCGCGTTCCTGATCCGGCTGGGCGTGAGCCCGGACACCGTGACGCTGGTCGGTACGGCCGGTTCGGTGACCGGTGCGCTGGTGTTCTTCCCGCGTGGGGAGTTCTTCTGGGGCACCATCACGATCACGCTGTTCATCTTCTCGGACCTGGTGGACGGCAACATGGCCCGTCAGCTGGGTCGGAGCACGAAGTGGGGGGCGTTCCTCGACTCCACGCTGGACCGGGTCGCGGACGCGGCGATCTTCGGCGGCCTGGCGATGTGGTACGCGGGCAAGGGTGACAACAACCTGCTGTGCGCGGTGGCGATCTTCTGCCTGGCGAGCGGCCTGGTGGTGTCGTACACGAAGGCGCGGGCGGAGAGCCAGGGCCTGCCGTGTGACGTGTCGGGGCTGGTGGAGCGGGCCGAGCGGCTGGTGGCCAGCCTGGTGGCGGCCGGCATCGCGGGCCTGCACGAGTTCGGTGTGCCGTACGTGGAGTGGCTGCTGCCGGTGGCGCTGTGGCTGGTGGCGGCGGGCAGTCTGGTGACGGTGTTCCAGCGGATGCTGACCGTGCGCCGGGAGGCGTTCGAGGCCGACCGAGCGGCGGCCGGGAGCTGATGGGGGGCGTCCTGCGGTGACGGACCGACTGGTGTACTGGGCGTACGCGCTGGGCTGGGGGCTGCTGAAGCACCTGCCGGAGCGGGTGGCGCGCGGGTTGTTCGAGCGGCTGGCGGACTACGCCTGGCGCAAGCGCGGCAAGCGGGTGCTGCAGCTGGAGGCGAACCTCCGGCGGGTCCGTCCGGAGCTGGACGAGGCCGCGGTGCGGTCGCTGTCGCGGGCCGGGATGCGTTCGTACCTGCGGTACTGGATGGAGTCGTTCCGGCTTCCGGTGTGGAGCCCGGAGCGGGTGGCCCGGGACGTGCAGGTCGAGGGCTTCGAGCACCTGCGGGAGGCGATGGAGTCCGGTCGGGGCGCGGTGATAGCGCTGCCGCACATGGGCAACTGGGACCTGGCGGGCACCTGGGTCGCGCAGCGGGGCTACCCGTTCACGACGGTCGCGGAGCGGTTGAAGCCGGAGCGGCTGTTCGACCGGTTCGTCGAGTTCCGGGAGGGCCAGGGCATGGAGGTCCTGGCGCTGACCGGCGGTTCGGTGAACGTGATCGGCACGCTGGCGCGGCGGCTGCGCGAGGGCCGGCTGGTGTGCCTGGTGGGGGACCGGGACCTGTCGGAGGCGGGCATCGAGGTGTCGTTCTTCGGCGAGGCGACCCGGATGCCGGCCGGTCCGGCGGCGCTCTGCCAGCGGACCGGGGCGGCGCTGCTGCCGGTGACGCTCTGGTACGACGGCCCGCTGCTGCGGGCGCGGATCCACCCCGAGGTGACGGTCCCCGAGGGGGACGACCGCAAGGAGCGGACGCGGGCGATGACCCAGGCGATGGCGGCCGTGTGGGAGCGGGGCGTCCGCGAGTACCCGCAGGACTGGCACATGCTGCAGAAGTTCTGGCTGGCCGACCTGCCGGTCCGTGAGACGGTGAAGGAGTCCTCCGCGGTGCGCGCGGAGGCGGCACCCGCGGCCGAGGCCCCCGAGCCCGCGGCCGAGGCCTCCGGGTCCTGAGCCCGGCCCGTACGACTGTCCGAAGGAGCTTGAGGAACCCGTGAAGATCGGCATCGTCTGCCCGTACGACTGGGACGTCCCCGGCGGGGTGCAGTTCCACATCCGGGACCTGGCCGAGCACCTGATCCGTCTGGGGCACGAGGTCTCGGTGCTGGCGCCGGCCGAGGACGACGAGGCGCTGCCGCCGTACGTGGTCTCGGCCGGGCGGGCGGTGGCGGTGCCGTACAACGGGTCGGTGGCGCGGCTGAGCTTCGGCATCCTGTCGGCGGCGCGGGTGCGGCGGTGGCTGCACGACGGTCGCTTCGACATCCTGCACGTGCACGAGCCGGCCTCGCCGAGCCTGTCGATGCTGGCGGCCTGGTCGGCGACCGGGCCGATGGTCGGGACCTTCCACACCTCGAACCCGCGCTCGCGGGCGATGATCGCGGCCTCGCCGATCCTGCAGCCGGGCCTGGAGAAGATGCGGGCCCGGATCGCGGTGTCGGAGTACGCCCGGCGGACCCTGGTGGAGCACCTGGGCGGGGACGCGGTGGTGATCCCGAACGGCGTGGACGTGGGCTTCTTCGCGGACGCCGAGGCGGACGAGCGCTGGATGGGCCACGCGGCGAAGGGGGAGCCGGGCACGATCGGCTTCATCGGCCGGATCAACGAGCCGCGCAAGGGCCTGCCGACGCTGCTGGCGGCGCTGCCGCGGATCCTGGCGGAGCGGCCGGGGGTGCGGCTGCTGGTGGCGGGCAAGGGCGACGAGGAGGAGGCCGTCGCCGGCCTGGCGCCCGAGGTGCGCCGGCAGGTGGAGTTCCTCGGCATGGTGAGCGACGAGGAGAAGGCCCGGCTGCTGCGCAGCGTCGACCTGTACGTGGCGCCGAACACCGGTGGCGAGAGCTTCGGGATCATCCTGGTCGAGGCGATGTCGGCGGGTGCGCCGGTGCTGGCGAGCGACCTGGACGCGTTCAAGCAGGTGCTGGACGGCGGGGACGCCGGCGAGCTGTTCCCGGTGGAGGACGCGGACGCGCTGGCCCGTACGGCGCTGCGGCTGCTGGGCGATCCGGCCCGGCTGGAGGAGCTGCGGAAGGCCGCCTCGCGGCACGTGCGGCGCTTCGACTGGTCGACCGTGGGCGCGGACATCCTGGCGGTGTACGAGACGGTGACGGCGGGGGCCGCGGCGGTGGTCGAGGAGGACGAGCGCAGCGGGCGGCGCGGCCGGTTCGGGCTGGCCAGGGACTGATCGGGGGCCGGCCGGGCGCTGCGGCGGGGCCGTGGTCGGCCCGGCCGTTGGTGGGGTTAGGGTCGGGCGACCGTACCGCTTCACCGCATGGGGGAAACCGATGCCGCAGATTTCCGTGGACTACTCGGCCGGCCTGGCCGGCACCTTCGACCGCCGTGGGCTGGGCCTGGCGATCAACCGGCTGACGGAGCGGACGATCGACGCCAAGCCGGAGTCCTGCAAGACGGTGTTCCGGCAGAGCGAGGAGCTGGTGGTCGGCACCAGTGGGGTGACGGGGGACGTCCAGGTGTTCGTGGAGTTCCAGATCTTCCCGGGGCGGACGCCGGAGGCGAAGGCGGCGCTGAGCGAGGGCGTGCTGGAGCTGGTGGCCCGGTTCGTGCGGCCGCGGCCCGGGAGCCGGCTGTTCACCGCGGTGAACATCGCCGACATCGATCGGGAGTGCTACCGCAACGCCGTCGCGGTCGGCTGACGCCGGTCTGGCCGGCCGGTGACACCCGGTAACGTAGCGGCCCGTGACTACCTGGATCTGGGCCGGCGTGGCCGTGGTGCTCTTCGGCATGTACCTGAGTTGGACGGCCGGCCGGTTGGACCGGCTGCACGCCCGGATCGACGCCGCGCGGGCGGCGCTGGACGCGCAGCTGGTCCGCCGGGCCTCGGTGGCGATGGAGCTGGCGACGTCCTCGCTGCTGGACCCGGCGGCCTCGCTGCTGCTGCTGGACGCGGCGCACGCGGCCCGGCAGGCCGACGACGAGCAGCGCGAGGTGGCGGAGAGTCAGCTGAGCCTGGCGCTGCGGGCGGTGCTGGACGAGCCGGAGCAGGTGGCGGCGCTGGTGGCCGAGCCGGGCGGCGAGGACGCCGTTCGTGATCTGACGGCCGCGGTGCGGCGGGTGCCGATGGCCCGTCGATTCCACAACGACGCGGTGCGGGCGGCGCGTGCGGTGCGTGAGCACCGGTTGGTGCGGTACTTCCGGCTGGCGGGCAAGGCGCCCTTCCCGATGGCCTTCGAGATGGACGACGCTCCGCCGCCCGCCCTCACGCCCGAGGGGGCGCCTGCTTAGGGTGTCCTCGGATACGGCCCGATTGTCGTATCCCGTCGTCCCGGCTGGACTGGGTGGCACATGGAGGCGTCACCCGGTCCGCCTACCATAGGGCGATAGCACTGGTTCATCTTCGAGTGAGGTCTCACGTGTCCACCACCCCCACCACCGCAGACCAGCCGCAGATCGGCACCGCCCGGGTCAAGCGGGGCATGGCCGAGCAGCTCAAGGGCGGTGTGATCATGGACGTGGTCAACGCCGAGCAGGCCAAGATCGCCGAGGACGCCGGCGCGGTGGCCGTCATGGCGCTGGAGCGGGTTCCGGCGGACATCCGCAAGGACGGCGGCGTGGCCCGCATGTCCGACCCGAACATGATCGAGGAGATCATCGAGGCGGTCTCCATCCCGGTGATGGCCAAGTCCCGCATCGGGCACTTCGTCGAGGCCCAGGTCCTGCAGTCCCTGGGTGTCGACTACATCGACGAGTCCGAGGTCCTGACCCCGGCCGACGAGATCAACCACTCGGACAAGTGGGCGTTCACCACCCCCTTCGTCTGCGGTGCGACCAACCTGGGCGAGGCCCTGCGCCGCATCGCCGAGGGCGCGGCCATGATCCGCTCGAAGGGTGAGGCCGGCACCGGCAACGTCGTCGAGGCCGTCCGCCACCTGCGCCAGATCAAGAACGAGATCGGCCAGCTGCGCGCCCTGGACCACAACGAGCTGTACGCCGCCGCCAAGGAGCTGCGCGCCCCGTACGAGCTGGTCAAGGAGGTCGCCGAGCTCGGCAAGCTGCCGGTCGTGCTGTTCTCCGCCGGTGGCGTGGCCACCCCGGCCGACGCCGCGCTGATGCGCCAGCTGGGCGCCGAGGGCGTCTTCGTCGGCTCCGGCATCTTCAAGTCGGGCGACCCGGCCAAGCGCGCCGCCGCCATCGTGAAGGCCACCACCTTCTTCGACGACCCGAAGATCATCGCGGACGCCTCCCGCAACCTGGGCGAGGCCATGGTCGGCATCAACTGCGACACCCTGCCGGAGACCGAGCGCTACGCCAACCGCGGCTGGTAGTCGCCCCGCAGGTTCCGAGGGCCCGGGCCCGCCGCAGCGCTTCGGCGCCGCGGCGGGCCGCGCCACGTCATTCCGTAGCAACGATCGATTGAGGTTGAAGACCGTGAGCACTCCAGTCATCGGCGTCCTCGCCCTGCAGGGCGACGTCCGCGAGCACCTGGTCGCGCTGGCCGAGGCCGACGCGCTCGCCCGCCCGGTGCGCCGTGCCGAGGAGCTGGCCGAGGTCGACGCGCTGGTGATCCCCGGCGGGGAGTCCACCACCATGTCCAAGCTGGCGCTGCTGTTCGGCGTGATGGACCCGGTGCGCGAGCGGGTGGCCGCCGGGATGCCGGTGTACGGCACCTGCGCGGGCATGATCATGCTGGCGGACAAGATCCTGGACGGCCGCGAGGACCAGGAGACCGTCGGCGGCATCGACATGACGGTGCGCCGCAACGCCTTCGGCCGCCAGAACGAGTCCTTCGAGTCCGGGATCGCCTTCAAGGGCCTGGACGACGCGCCGGTGCACGGCGTCTTCATCCGCGCCCCCTGGGTCGAGGCGGTCGGCGCGGGCGTCGAGGTGCTGGCCGAACTGCCCGCCGCGGACGGCCCGGACAGCCGGATCGTGGCCGTGCGCCAGGGCAACCTGCTGGCCACGTCGTTCCACCCGGAGCTGACCGGCGACCACCGGGTGCACGCGTACTTCGTGAAGATGGTCGAGGAGCACCTCGCGGCCGCCGCGGGCTGAGCGCTCACCGGGAGCGTCTCGGCCGCGCACGGACCGTGTGCGCCTCACCGGTGACGACACCGGTAAGATCTCATCTGTTTCATTTCCATTTGGCGACGTAAAGGAGCTGGCGATGTCCGGCCACTCTAAGTGGGCTACCACCAAGCACAAGAAGGCCGTGATCGACGCCAAGCGCGGCAAGCTCTTCGCCAAGATGATCAAGAACATCGAGGTGGCGGCGCGCACCGGCGGTCCCGACCCGGCGGGCAACCCGACCCTCTACGACGCCATCCAGAAGGCGAAGAAGAGCTCGGTCCCGATCGACAACATCAACCGCGCCGTCAAGCGCGGTGGCGGTCTGGAGGCCGGCGGCGCCGACTACCAGACCATCATGTACGAGGGCTACGGCCCGAACGGTGTCGCCGTCCTGATCGAGTGCCTCACCGACAACCGCAACCGCGCCGCCTCCGACGTGCGCGTGGCGATGACCCGCAACGGCGGCTCGATGGCCGACCCGGGCTCGGTGTCGTACCTGTTCACCCGCAAGGGTGTCGTCATCGTCCCCAAGGCCGACGGCGTGGACGAGGACAAGCTCTTCGAGGTCGTCCTCGACCAGGAGCCCGAGGAGATCAACGACCTCGGCGACTCGTTCGAGATCGTCTCCGAGGCCTCCAAGATGGTCGCCGTGCGCACCGCGCTGGTGGACGCCGGCGTCGACTACGACTCGGCCGAGGCCAACTTCCTCCCGAGCATGCAGGTCGAGCTGGACGTCGACGGCGCCCGCAAGATCCTCAAGCTGATCGACGCGCTGGAGGACAGCGACGACGTGCAGAACGTCTTCGCCAACTTCGACATCTCCGACGAGGTCGGTGCGGAGCTCGACGCCGAGTGACACGGCGTCGCCCGATCGACGGCGAGTGATCGTTCTCACTGCCCGGCCCGGTGGTCCCAGGACCGCCGGGCCGGTGTCGTCGGCGGGGTTGTCGGACCCGGACGGTAGCCTTCGCAGGTCGAGGACGGGAGGCGGGGCCGGTGGTGCGGGTACTGGGTGTGGACCCGGGGCTGACCAGGTGCGGGGTCGGCGTGGTCGAGGGTGCGCCGGGCCGGCCGCTGCGGATGGCCGGGGTCGGGGTGGTGCGCACCCCCGCCGAGGCCGAGATCGGGCAGCGGCTGCTCCTGGTCGAGGAGGGCATCGAGGCCTGGCTGGACGAGCACCGGCCAGACCTGGTCGCCGTCGAGCGGGTCTTCGCCCAGCACAACGTGCGCACCGTGATGGGAACGGCCCAGGCCAGCGCGGTCGCCATGCTCTGCGCGACGCGCCGCGGCATACCCGTCACCCTGCACACCCCCAGCGAGGTCAAGGCGGCCGTCACCGGCTCCGGCCGGGCCGACAAGGCCCAGGTCACGGCCATGGTGCAGCGCCTGCTGCGGCTGGACGCCCCGCCCAAGCCCGCGGACGCCGCCGACGCGCTGGCGCTCGCCATCTGCCACATCTGGCGCGGCGGCGCGACCAACCGCCTGGAGGCCGCCGTCCGGGCCGCCCGCGCCACGACCCGCTCCACTCCTCTGAAAGGCAGCATCCGGTGATCGCCTTCGTGCAAGGGCCCGTGGCGGCCATCTCCTCCGGGCTCGCGGTGGTCGAGGTCGGCGGGGTGGGCATGGCGGTGCAGTGCACGCCGAACACCCTGGCCGGCCTGCGACTGGGCGAGCCGGCCCGGCTGGCGACCTCGCTGGTGGTCCGGGAGGACTCGCTGACCCTGTTCGGCTTCGCGGACGACGACGAGCGCGCGGTCTTCGAGATCCTGCAGGCCGCGCCGGGCGTCGGCCCCAAGCTGGCGCAGGCGATCCTCGGCGTGCACAGCCCCGACGCGCTGCGGGTCGCGATCGCGAACGGCGACGAGAAGGCGCTGGTCGCCGTCCCGGGCATCGGTAAGGCGAAGGCCGCCAAGCTGCTGCTGGAGTACAAGGACAAACTGGGCGCCCCGCACGGCGCGGTGCCCGCGCAGAAGCCGATCGCGGCCGGCCCGGCGCCGTGGAGCGAGCAGCTGCACTCCGCGCTGACCGGCCTCGGCTACGCCCCGCGCGAGGCGGACGAGGCGGTCGCGGCCGTCGCCCCGGAGGCCGAGGCGCAGCAGACGCCGGACGTCGGTGCCCTGCTCCGGCTCGCGCTGCGCGGCCTCAACCGCGCCCGCTGAGCCCGTCTGACGATCTGTCCCTTTGTCGACCTCGGAATACCTGGAGCCCGTGACGATGTACGACTCGGAACCCGCCGACCGGCTGGTCACGGCCGCCGCCGACGGTGAGGACCAGGCGGTGGAGGCGGCGCTGCGCCCCAAGCTGCTGGACGAGTTCATCGGCCAGGAGCGGGTGCGCGAGCAGCTGTCCCTGGTGCTCCAGGCCGCCCGCAAGCGCGGCAGCGCGCCCGACCACGTGCTGCTGAGCGGTCCGCCCGGGCTGGGCAAGACCACCCTGTCCATGATCATCGCGGCCGAGCTGGGCGCCCCGATCCGGATCACCTCCGGCCCGGCCATCCAGCACGCGGGGGACCTCGCGGCGATCCTCTCCTCGCTCACCGAGGGGGAGGTGCTCTTCCTCGACGAGATCCACCGGATGTCCCGGCCGGCCGAGGAGATGCTGTACATGGCGATGGAGGACTACCGGGTCGACGTGATCGTCGGCAAGGGCCCGGGCGCCACTGCCATCCCGCTGGAGCTGCCGCCCTTCACGCTGGTCGGTGCCACCACCCGGGCCGGGCTGCTGCCGCCGCCGCTGCGCGACCGCTTCGGCTTCACCGGCCACATGGAGTTCTACGCCCCGGCCGAGCTGCAGCGGGTGGTGCACCGCTCGGCCACGCTGCTGGACGTGGAGATAGACCCGGCCGGCGCCGCCGAGATCGCCGGGCGCTCGCGCGGCACCCCGCGCATCGCCAACCGGCTGCTGCGCCGGGTGCGCGACTATGCGCAGGTCCGGCACGACGGGGTGGTCACCGCGGGGATCGCCGCTCAGGCGCTGGACGTCTACGAGGTGGACGCCCGCGGCCTGGACCGGCTGGACCGCGCGGTGCTGGACGCGCTGCTGCGGCTGTTCGGCGGCGGTCCGGTCGGTTTGTCGACACTCGCGGTCGCGGTGGGCGAGGAGTCGGAGACGGTCGAGGAGGTCGCCGAGCCGTTCCTGGTCCGCGAGGGCCTGCTCGCCCGGACCCCGCGCGGGCGGATCGCCACCGCCGCGGCCTGGCAGCACCTCGGTCTGACCCCGCCGGTTCAGACCACTCGCGGCGGTGTCCCGCCCCAGTCGGAGCTGTTCCTGGCCGACGGGAGTTGACCGTCATCGGCTGAACGGGTGAGCCGGGGCGGTGCGTTCCCGCCGGGTGCGGCCGGGGCGCGGCAAGGGGGAGCCCGGAACGGGGTCCGCGGAAACTGTGCAGGCGGAGGGTCGCCACTTTCGGCAGCAGGATGCGATGCTTGGCGTTGTCCGATCGATTCGGGGTTGCATAGACTCCGCCGGACCGCCCCTCTCACCCGACGGGCCGATCCATTACCACACAGGCCGCCGGCCGGCGGCCCGTAAAGGACCCTGGCTGCAGTGAACCTCATCATCCTTCTCCTCCCGATCATCGCGATCGTGCTCATGTTCCGGTCGCAGAAGAAGCGCCAGCAGCAGCAGCAGCAGATGCAGACCGCTCTGGAGCCCGGGGCGGGTGTTCGCACCATCGGCGGTCTGTACGCCCAGGTGAAGGCGGTCAACGAGGAGACCGTCGAGCTGGAGATCGCGCCCGGCGTGTTCACCTACTTCACCAAGAGCGCGATCGCGGCCGTCCTGGACCCCCAGGAGTACGACGCGATCATCAACGGCCGCCCCGCCGACGACGAGCTCGCCGAGCCGGAGGCCGAGGACGCCGACGCCGAGCCGGTCGAGGACAAGCCGCTGTCGCTCACCAAGGACGGCGACGAGAAGAGCGACGTCGAGGGCGGGGCTCCCGCGAGCAAGTAGTACGGCCGGGCAACCCGCCCGGTCGCGCGGCGCAGTGCCGCGAGCCCACAGGACCTCAGGGCCGCAGAACCACCCGGACCCCTGTCCAGCCACGAGCCGGACGGGGGTCCGGTCGGGGAGGTGGCATGGACAGGGAGAAACGAGCAAGGTGGCAACACCCAAGTCGCGCCCGCGCGACGGCTACCCAGGGCGGGCGCTGGCCCTCATCCTGGTCGTCACCGTCGGACTGGTCGCCCTCATGTTCGGGACGGGCAACACGAAGCCCCGGCTCGGGATCGACCTCGCAGGTGGCACCAGCATCACGCTGACCGCGAAGTCGACCGACCCCAAGGCGATCAGCAAGTCCAACATGGACATCGCCACCGGGATCATCGAGCGCCGTGTCAACGGTATGGGTGTCTCCGAGGCGGAGGTCCAGACCCAGGGCGACAACACGATCATCGTGAACATCCCCAAGGGCGGCGACCGGCAGAACGCGGCGGACCAGGTCGGTACCACCGCCAAGCTGTTCTTCC
The DNA here is from genome assembly GCF_044767225.1 of Kitasatospora sp. NPDC101447. NCBI lineage: Bacteria > Bacillati > Actinomycetota > Actinomycetes > Kitasatosporales > Streptomycetaceae > Kitasatospora > Kitasatospora sp. NPDC101447. Next base: position 312,765 of record NZ_JBIWNL010000003.1, on the reverse strand, counting down.
GCCCGGTCCTGGCCGTGGCCCCCAGCGGCGTCACCGCTCCGGCCCCCACCGGCACCCCGTCCGCCCCCGCCACCGGCACCCCGGCCGCGACCCCGTCGGCCACCGCGCCCGCCGCGACCGGCACGCCGTCCGCGGGCGCGAGCGCCACGAAGCAGGGCCGCACCGTCGGTGAGGCACTGGCCGCCGAGGGCACCACCCCGTCGCCCGCCGCCACCGGCGCGAGCGCGGCCCCGTCCGCCGCCGCCACCGGCAGCGCCGCTCCCAGCGCCGCCGCGACCCCGAGTGCCGCCGCGACCCCGCCGAGCGCCGCCGACCTGAGCGCCGCGATGACGCAGGGCACCGTTCCGCCGGAGCTGTCCACCGCGTTCGCCACCCTCGACTGCTCCAAGCCCGAGGTCCGCAGCGCCCAGACCGGCCCCGAGGACAAGGCCGTCGTCGCCTGCTCCCAGAAGGCCGAGAACGGCTACTACGAGAAGCTGGCGCTCGGCCCCGTGGCCGTGAAGGGCTCGGACGTCTCCAAGGCCCAGCCCTCGCTCGACACCCAGACCGGCGCCGGATGGCAGGTCCAGCTGCAGTTCAACGGCACCGGCACCGACGCCTTCGCCAAGATCACCGGCCAGCTGGCCACCCAGGCCCCGCCGACCAGCCAGTTCGCGATCGTGCTGGACAACCAGGTCGTCTCGCACCCGCAGGTCAACGGCCCGATCTCGGGCGGCAGCGCGGTCATCACCGGTCGCTTCACCCAGACCGAGGCGCAGGACCTGTCCAACGTGCTGGGCTACGGCGCCCTGCCGCTGGAGTTCGCCAAGAGCGACATCACCACCGTCTCCCCGGCGCTCGGCAGCGACCAGCTCAAGGCCGGCCTGGTCGCCGGTGCGATCGGCATGCTGCTGGTGGTCGCCTACTCGCTGGTCTACTACCGCGGCCTCGGCCTGGTCTCGATCGCCGGTCTGCTCGTCTCGGCGGCCCTGACCTACTCGATCATGAGCCTGCTCGGCGGCGGGATCGGCTTCGCGCTGAACCTGCCCGCGGTCTGCGGTGCGATCGTCGCGATCGGTATCACCGCCGACTCCTTCATCGTGTACTTCGAGCGCATCCGCGACGAGGTCCGCGAGGGCGCCCCGCTGCGCCCGGCGGTCCAGCGGGCCTGGCCGCGCGCCCGGCGCACGATCCTGGTCTCGGACTTCGTGTCCTTCCTCTGTGCCGCCGTGCTCTACGTGGTCTCGGTCGGCAAGGTCCAGGGCTTCGCGTTCACCCTCGGTCTGACCACCGCGCTCGACGTCGTGGTGATCTTCCTGTTCACCAAGCCGCTGATCACGCTGCTGGCCCGCCGCAAGTTCTTCCTCGACGGCCACCCGTGGTCCGGTCTGGACCCGAAGCGGCTGGGCGCCCGCCCGCCGCTGCGCAGCAGCCGTCGCCGTAGCCCCTCCTCTGCCGCCGTGAAGGAGGCCTGACACCGTGTCGCGCTTCTCCAACCTGGGCCACCGGCTCTACCAGGGCGAGGTCAGCTTCGACTTCGTCGGGCGCCGCAAGCTCTGGTACTCCATCTCCGGCGTGATCGTGCTGGTCGCGGCGATCGGTCTGGCCATGGGCCTGCACCTGGGCATCGAGTTCAAGGGCGGCTCGGTCTACACCGTGTCCAAGCCCGGCCTGACCGTCTCGCAGGCGCAGGACAAGGCCGACCAGGTCGTCTCCTCGCACCCGCTGGTGCAGTCCACCGACAACGGCAAGATCCGCATCCAGGTCAGCACCGAGGAGCCGAAGAGCTCCGACGAGGTGCGCTCGCAGCTCGCCGAGAAGATCGGCGTTCCGCTGGACACCGTCGAGGCCCAGGTGATCGGCCCCAGCTGGGGCAAGCAGATCTCCAACAAGGCCATGACGGGTCTGATCATCTTCATGATCCTGGTGACGGTCTACCTGGCGATCGCCTTCGAGTGGCGGATGGCGGTGGCCGCCCTGGTCGCCCTCATCCACGACCTCCTGATCACCATCGGCGTCTACGCCCTGGTGGGCTTCGAGGTCACCCCCGGTACGGTGATCGGCTTCCTGACGATCCTCGGGTACTCGCTCTACGACACGGTCGTCGTCTTCGACACCGTGAAGGAGAACACCAAGGGGATCGCCAAGCAGAACAAGCTCACCTACAGCGAGGCGGCCAACGCGGGCCTCAACCAGACCCTGGTCCGCTCGCTCAACACCACCGTGGTGGCGCTGCTGCCGGTCGCCGCGCTGCTGTTCATCGGTGGCGGCATCCTGGGCGCCGGCACGCTGAACGACATCTCGCTCGCGCTGTTCATCGGTCTCGCCGCCGGTGCCTACTCCTCGATCTGCGTCGCCACCCCGCTGCTGGCGCAGCTCAAGGAGGAGCAGCCGGAGATGAAGGCGCTGCGCAAGCGGGTCCTGCAGCACCGGGCCGCGGCCGGCCGGACCGAGGACGCGGTGCCCGGGGACGAGCTCGCGGACGAGGGCCAGCCTGCGGGTATGGTCGGTCAGCGTGGCCGCTCGGCCGGCACCCGTGCCAAGGGCCGTCCGTCCACCAAGCGCTGACCCGAACCACGACCCCGAGGACACCACCGTGACCACCGCCGACACCGCACTGGCCGAGCTGTTGAACAGCCGGATCCGGGACGTCCCGGACTACCCGAAGCCGGGTGTGCTGTTCAAGGACATCGCGCCGCTGCTCGCCGACGCCGAGGCCTTCGGCGCCCTCACCAGGGCGCTGGCGGACCGGGCGAAGGAGCTCGGGGCGACCAAGGTGGTGGGCCTGGAGGCCCGCGGCTTCGTGCTGGCCGCCCCGGCGGCCTTCTCGGCCGGGCTCGGCTTCGTGCCGATCCGCAAGCAGGGCAAGCTGCCCGGCGAGGTGTTCCGGCGCTCGTACGAGCTGGAGTACGGCTCGGCGACGCTGGAGGTGCAGTGCGACGCCTTCGCACCCGGTGAGCGGGTGCTGGTGGTGGACGACGTGCTGGCCACCGGCGGGACCATCGGCGCCTCGCTGGACCTGGTCAAGGAGGCCGGCGCCGAGCTGGTGGGCGTCGTGGTGCTGATGGAGCTGGGCTTCCTGGACGGCCGCGCGCGGCTGGCCGGGCACCTGGCCGGCGCTCCGCTGGAGACGCTGGTCACGGTCTGAGGCACCCCCGCGAAGGGCGGCAGTCGGAACATCCGACTGCCGCCCTTCCGTTTCCTGGCCCGGCCGGATGAACACCGGGGCGCCCGGCTCGGTACCATGAAGATTCATCCCCTCCCGGTTGTGTCCGTCCGTTCGGGCCCCGGCAGGGGTCGGCCCGGTGCCCCGAGGAGTTGTCCTTGCCCGACGAGGTTGTGCCCACGGCCGCAGCGGCCACCCCCGAAAACCGTCCCACGCCCTCGGGGGCCACCCCGGCACGCCCGGCGCCGACCTCCTCGCGATCGCTCGCTCCCTCGGGCCGCGGCTCCACCGGCGGCATGCGCGCCCGCCTGGCCCGCCTCGGCGGCCAGCGCTCCAGCGTGCTCAACCCCGTCCTGGAGCCGCTGTTCCGCTCGATCCGGGCGAACGACCCCAAGGCCGACCCGGCACTGCTGCGCGACATCGAGAAGGCGTACGCGGTCGCCGAGAAGTGGCACCGCGGGCAGAAGCGCAAGAGCGGCGACCCGTACATCACCCACCCGCTGGCCGTGGCGACGATCCTGGCCGAGCTCGGCATGGACGCCCCGACCCTGATGGCCGGGCTGCTGCACGACACCGTCGAGGACACCGACTACGGCCTGGAGACCCTGCGCAAGGACTTCGGCGACTCGGTGGCCCTGCTGGTGGACGGCGTCACCAAGCTGGACCGGGTCAAGTTCGGCGAGGCCGCGCAGGCCGAGACCGTCCGCAAGATGGTCGTCGCGATGGCCAAGGACCCGCGCGTCCTGGTGATCAAGCTCGCCGACCGCCTGCACAACATGCGCACGATGCGCTACCTCAAGCGGGAGAAGCAGGAGAAGAAGGCCCGCGAGACCCTGGAGATCTACGCCCCGCTGGCGCACCGGCTGGGCATGAACACCATCAAGTGGGAGCTGGAGGACCTCGCCTTCGCGATCCTCTACCCCAAGATGTACGACGAGATCGTCCGGCTGGTCGCCGAGCGTGCCCCCAAGCGGGACGAGTACCTGGCGACCGTGATCGACCAGGTCCAGGCGGACCTGCGCGGCGCCCGGATCACCGCCTCCGTCACCGGCCGGCCGAAGCACTACTACTCGGTCTACCAGAAGATGATCGTCCGGGGCCGGGACTTCGCCGAGATCTACGACCTGGTGGGCATCCGGGTCCTGGTCGACACCGTCCGCGACTGCTACGCGGCACTGGGCACCATCCACGCGCGGTGGAACCCGGTGCCGGGGCGGTTCAAGGACTACATCGCGATGCCCAAGTTCAACATGTACCAGTCGCTGCACACGACGGTGATCGGTCCCGGCGGCAAGCCCGTCGAACTCCAGATCCGCACCTTCGACATGCACCGGCGGGCCGAGTACGGCATCGCCGCGCACTGGAAGTACAAGCAGCGCGCGGTCGCCGGGGCGTCCAAGGTCCGCACCGACACCCCGACCCAGACCCGCAAGGACGACAAGGCCGGCGCCGTCAACGAGATGGCCTGGCTGCGGCAGCTGCTGGACTGGCAGAAGGAGACCGCCGACCCGGGTGAGTTCCTGGAGTCGCTGCGCTTCGACCTGGCCAGCAACGAGGTCTTCGTCTTCACCCCCAAGGGCGACGTGATAGCCCTGCCGGCCGGTGCGACCCCGGTCGACTTCGCCTTCGCGGTGCACACCGAGGTCGGCTACCGGACGATAGGCGCCCGGGTGAACGGGCGGCTGGTGCCGCTGGAGTCGACGCTGGAGAACGGCGACACCGTCGAGGTGTTCACCTCCAAGGCGGAGAACGCCGGTCCCTCCCGGGACTGGCTGGGCTTCGTCAAGTCGCCGCGCGCCCGCAACAAGATCCGCGCCTGGTTCTCCAAGGAGCGCCGCGAGGAGGCGATCGAGCACGGCAAGGAGGCGATCGTCCGGGCGATGCGCAAGCAGGGCCTGCCGATCCAGCGGATCCTGACCGGCGACTCGCTGGTCACGCTGGCCCACGAGATGCGCTACCCCGACATCTCCTCGCTCTACGCCGCGATCGGCGAGGGGCACGTCGCCGCGCAGAACATCGTCCAGAAGCTGGTCCAGGCGCTCGGCGGCGAGGAGGGCGCGACCGAGGACCTGGCGGAGACCGCCACCCCGACGCACGACACCCGCCGCGCGGTGCGCCGCCGGGCCAAGGGCGACCCGGGCGTGATCGTCAAGGGCGTCGAGGACGTCTGGGTCAAGCTCTCCCGCTGCTGCACCCCGGTGCCGGGCGACCCGATCGTCGGCTTCATCACCCGCGGCAACGGCGTCTCGGTGCACCGCGCCGACTGCGTCAACGTGGAGTCGCTGAGCCAGCAGCCGGAGCGCATGATCGACGTCGAGTGGGCGGCCACCCAGTCCTCGGTCTTCCTGGTGGCCATCCAGGTCGAGGCGCTGGACCGCTCCCGCCTGCTCTCCGACGTCACCCGGGTGCTCTCCGACCAGCACGTCAACATCCTGTCGGCGGCGGTGCAGACCTCCCGGGACCGGGTGGCGATGAGCCGTTTCACCTTCGAGATGGGCGACCCGAAGCACCTCGGCCACGTGCTCAAGGCGGTGCGCGGCGTCGAGGGCGTGTACGACGTCTACCGCGTCACCTCCGCCCGCAAGTAGCGGACGCACGAGAGGGGCCCCGGGATCTTCCCGGGGCCCCTCTCGGCGTTCGACGGCCGTCGGATCAGCCGCTGAACTCGTCCTGGCTCTTGTGCGCCTGGTCCAGCAGGGTCTGCACGCCGGCCAGCTCGGACTCCAGCTTGGCGATCCTGCCGGCGTTGCCGGCCGCGCGAGCCTTGTCCAGGTCGGCCTGGATCTTGTCCGCCTTGGCCTGGAAGAGCCCGACCATGCCGGCCGCGCGGGCCTTGGCCTCCGGGTTGGAGCGCTTCCACTCGGCGTCCTCGGCCTCGCGGATCGCCCGCTCGACCGCGTTCAGCCGGCCGTCCAGCTTCGGACGGACCTCGCGCGGCACGTGCCCGATCGCCTCCCAGCGCTCGTTGACCTCGCGCAGCGCGGCCTTGGCGGCCTTCAGGTCGGTGATCGGCAGGATCGCCTCGGCCTCGACGGCCAGCGCCTCCTTGAGCTTCTGGTTCTCCACCTGCTCGGCGTCCCGCTCGCTGAACACCGCGGAGCGGGCCTGGAAGAAGACGTCCTGCGCGCCGCGGAACCGCGCCCACAGCTCGTCCTCGATGTCGCGCTGGGCCCGGCCGGCGGCCTTCCAGCGCGCCATCAGGTCGCGGTAGGCGGCCGCGGTGCTGCCCCAGTCCGTGGACGAGGACAGCGCCTCGGCCTCGGCGACCAGCGACTCCTTGGTCTGCCGGGCCTTGTCGCGCTCGGCGTCCAGGGTGGCGAAGTGCGCCTTGCGGTGCTTGGAGAAGACCGAGCGGGCGTGCGAGAAGCGGTGCCACAGCTCGTCGTCGCTCTTGCGGTCCAGGCGCGGCAGGCCCTTCCAGGTGTCCACCAGGGCGCGCAGCCGGTCCCCGGCCTCCCGCCACTGGGTGGACTCGGCGAGCTGCTCGGCCTCGGAGACCAGCGCCTCCTTGGCCGCGCGGGCTTCGTCCTGCGCCTTGGCGCGGGCGGCCTTGCGCTCCTCCCGCCGGGTCTCGATCTCGCCGGCGAGCGTGTCCAGTCGCTTGGCCAGGGCGTCCAGGTCGCCGACCGCGTGCCCCTCGACCACCTGCGCGCGCAGGTGCTCCAGCGCGGTCTGGGCGTCCTTGGCGGCCAGGTCGGTGGTGCGCACCCGCTTCTCCAGCAGGCCGATCTCCACCTCGATGCCCTGGTACTTGCGCTCGAAGTAGGCGAGGGCCTCCTCGGGCGAGCCGGCCTGCCAGGAACCCACGACGCGTTCGCCGTCGGCCGTCCTGACGTAGACCGTGCCCTGCTCGTCCACACGGCCCCACGGGTCGCTGCTCATAGCGCGTCCTCCACATGACGTCGCGCCCGCGCCGGGGCGGCGCGCGTCCGTCGTCCACAGTTGATGTGCGGCGGACCGATGAGTCCGCCGTCCCCGTCCGCCGTGCCTTTCTGCCGAGGGTGACGGCTAGGCGGGTCCGGGCACCCTATACAACGCCAACATAGGCGACCAGGCCCGGTGCTGTCCGCATCCGGGCCGGGCGATTTCGGGCCGGGGCCGGGCGAGGACGGCGGCGGTGCGCCGGCTCGACAAGGGTTCCACCGGCCCCGGAGCCGATCAACCCTTCGACACCGTAACGGAGTTGAAGGTGACATCGGCCATCGGGTGGCCGTCCGGGGAGCCCTCCAGGGTGCCGGCGGCGGCGATCTTCTGTACCACGTCCAGGCCGCCGCTGATCTTGCCGAAGGGGGTGTAGTTCGGCGGCAGCTTGGTGTCCTTGTAGACCAGGAAGAACTGGCTGCCGTTGGTGCCCGGGCCGGAGTTGGCCATCGCCACGGTGCCCGCCGGGTACGTCGCGCCGGCCAGGTTCTCGTCCGCGAACTTGTAGCCCGGGTCGCCGGTGCCGCCCGGGACGGTCGCGCTGGCGGTCGGGTCGCCGCACTGGAGCACGAAGATGCCGTCCGTGGTGAGGCGGTGGCACTTGGTGTGGTCGAAGTACTTCTCGCCCGCCAGGAAGGAGAAGGAGTTCACCGTGTGCGGGGCCTTGGCCGCGTCCAGCGCGATCGTCACCTTGCCGCAGTTGGTGTCCAGCGCCATCGTGTACGACGCGCCCGGGTCGATCGACATGGCCGGCTCGGCCTGCCACTGCTTGCCGTTGGGGGCGCCCGGCGCCGGGTCCGTGCAGCCCTCGACCGGCTTGCGGGTCGGGGCGGTCGGCTCGCCGGTCTGGGTCGGCGCGGCCTGCGCGCTGCTCGCGGCCGAGGTCTTGTCCTTGTCGTCCGAGCTGAACGCGCCGGTGGCGATCAGGGTCCCGCCGCCGGCCAGGACCACGACGGCCAACGAGGCGCCCAGGACCGTGTTGCGGCGCCGGCGCGCGGCCGCGACCTCGATCCGCCGCTCCATCTGGCGCTCGTACTTCTCGCGGGCGAGCTGCCGCCGCCGCTGTTCGCTGCTGACCACCGGCCGTGTCTCCTACGCATGTGCGGAAAAAGTGGATGGATTCCGGAGCGGATCATCGCATCCCCCGGCGGCCAAGTGTAGGGACCGGGCCCGTAAGGGCGAGGTGAACCTGACACGCGGCCCCTCCCGCCACCCCTATCTGGTTCGCAACCGGAGCCGGACCGCCGGTAGGCTGCCCCTGAGTAACCAATAGGCAGCATCACTACAGGTGGTTCTCGCAAACCGACCGCCGCACACCCGAAGGACGCGCGTGTTCATCGCCGGATTCCCCGCTGGAGCCTGGGGCACCAACTGCTACCTGGTCGCTCCGGCGGCGGGCGAGGAGTGCGTCATCGTCGATCCGGGCCACCAGGCGGCCCGCGGCGTCGAGGAAATGGTCCGCGAGCACCGGCTCAAGCCGGTCGCCGTGCTGCTCACGCACGGCCACATCGACCACGTGGCCTCGGTGGTCCCGGTCTGCGGCGCCCGCGGCGTCCCGGCCTGGATCCACCCCGAGGACCGGTACATGATGTCCGACCCGGAGAAGGCGCTCGGCCGCTCCCTGGGCACCCAGCTGATGGGCGAGCTCACCGTCGGCGAGCCCGACGACGTGCGCGAGCTCACCGACGGCAGCGTGCTGGAGCTCGCCGGCCTGCAGCTCACCGTGGACCACGCCCCGGGCCATACCGGGGGGTCGGTGACCTTCCGGACGCCCGGTGCCGAGGACCTCCCCCCGGTGCTGTTCTCGGGCGACCTGCTGTTCGCCGGCTCCATCGGGCGTACCGACCTCCCGGGCGGGGACAGCGAGGCGATCATGACGTCGCTGGCCCGGGTGTGCCTGCCCCTCGACGATTCCACCGTGGTCCTCTCCGGCCACGGCGGTCAGACCACCATCGGCCGCGAGCGCGCCACCAACCCCTACCTCCGACAGGCAGCAGGGGCGGCAGGCGCCCCGGCTTTCCCGCGACGAGGAATGTGACGGAAGAGAAGTTGAGCACCTTCACCGCCCCCAAGGGCACCTACGACCTGCTGCCCCCCAGCTCCGCGACCTTCCTGGCGATCCGCGAGCGCATCGCAGCGCCCGCCCGCCGGGCCGGCTACGGCTACGTCGAGACCCCGGTCTTCGAGGACGTGAAGCTCTTCTCCCGCGGCGTCGGCGAGTCCACCGACATCGTCACCAAGGAGATGTACAACCTCACCACCAAGGGCGGTGACGAGCTCGCGCTGCGCCCCGAGGGCACCGCCTCGGTGCTGCGCGCCGCGCTCCAGGCCAACCTGCACAAGCAGGGCAACCTGCCGGTCAAGCTCTGGTACTCCGGCTCGTACTACCGCTACGAGCGCGCCCAGAAGGGCCGCTACCGCCAGTTCTCCCAGGTCGGCGCCGAGGCGATCGGCGCCGAGGACCCGGCGCTGGACGCCGAGCTGATCATCCTGGCCGACGACGCCTTCCGCTCGCTGGGCCTGCGCGACTACTCGCTGCTGCTCAACAGCCTCGGCGACAAGCAGTGCCGCCCGGTCTACCGCGCCGCGCTGATCGAGTTCCTCTCCGGCCTGGACCTGGACGAGGACACCCGCCGCCGCGCCGAGATCAACCCGCTGCGCGTGCTGGACGACAAGCGCGAGTCCGTGCAGGCCCAGCTCACCGGCGCCCCGATGCTGCGCGACTACCTGTGCGAGGACTGCAAGGCGTACGACGAGAAGGTCCGCGAGCTGCTCACCGCGGCCGGCGTCGCCTTCGTGGACGACCCGAAGCTGGTCCGCGGCCTGGACTACTACACCCGCACCACCTTCGAGTTCGTGCACAACGGCCTCGGCGCCCAGTCCGCGATCGGCGGCGGCGGCCGCTACGACGGCCTCTCCGAGATGATCGGCGGCCCGGCGCTGCCGTCCGTCGGCTGGGCGCTCGGCGTGGACCGCACCTTCCTGGCGCTGGAGGCCGAGGGCGTCACCCTCGACCTGCCGGCCGCCACCGCGGTGTACGCGGTCGCGCTCGGCGAGGAGGCCAAGAACGTCCTGTTCGCCAAGGTGATCGAGCTGCGCCGGGCCGGCGTGGCCACCGACCTCGCCTTCGGCGTCAAGAGCATCAAGAACGCCATGAAGTCCGCCGACCGGTCCGGCGCCCGCTTCGCCCTGATCGCCGGGGACCGGGACCTCGCCGAGGGCGTCGTCCAGCTCAAGGACCTGAGCACCGGCGAGCAGACCCCCGTCGGCCTCGACGCACTCGTCACCACCCTGAAGGAGAAGCAGCTGTGATCCGCACGCACGACGCGGGCACGCTCCGCCCGGAGCACGCAGGCACCACCGTCACCCTGGCCGGCTGGGTCGCCCGCCGCCGCGACCACGGCGGCGTGGCCTTCATCGACCTGCGCGACGCCTCCGGCACCGTGCAGATCGTGGTCCGCGACCTCGACTCGGTCCACGGCCTGCGCGCCGAGTACTGCGTCAAGGTCGTCGGCGACGTCCGCGTCCGCCCCGAGGGCAACGAGAACCCCGACATCCCGACCGGCGCGGTCGAGGTCGTCGTCAGCGAGATCGAGGTGCTCTCCGAGGCCGCCCCGCTGCCCTTCCCGGTCGCCGAGTACGAGCCGGGCACGGTCAACGAGGAGGTCCGGCTGCGCTACCGCTACCTGGACCTGCGCCGTGAGGGCCCGGCCAAGGGCCTGCGCCTGCGCTCCAAGGTCAACAACATCATCCGCCGGGTGATGGAGGAGAACGACTACCTCGACATCGAGACGCCGTACCTCACCCGCTCCACCCCCGAGGGCGCCCGCGACTTCCTCGTCCCGGTCCGCCTGCAGCCCGGCCACTGGTACGCGCTGCCGCAGTCGCCCCAGCTGTTCAAGCAGCTGCTGATGGTGGCCGGCATGGAGCGCTACTACCAGATCGCCCGCTGCTTCCGCGACGAGGACTTCCGCGCCGACCGGCAGCCGGAGTTCACCCAGCTGGACATCGAGGCCTCGTTCGTCGACCAGGAGGACATCCTGGCCCTCGGCGAGAAGATCATCGGTGCGATCTGGCGCGAGGTGCACGGCTACGAGGTCCCGAACCCGCTGCCGCGGATGACCTACGCGGACGCCATGGGCCGCTTCGGCTCCGACAAGCCGGACGTCCGCTTCGGCCAGGAACTCACCGACCTCACCGAGTACTTCAAGGGCACCGAGTTCCGCGTCTTCCAGGCCCCGTACGTCGGCGCCGTGGTCATGCCCGGCGGCGCCTCGCAGCCGCGCAAGCAGCTGGACGCCTGGCAGGACTGGGCCAAGGCGCGCGGCGCCAAGGGCCTGGCCTACGTGCTGATCGACGCCGAGACCGGCGAGCTGCGCGGCCCCGTCGCCAAGAACCTCTCCGAGGAGCACCTGGCCGGCCTGGCCGCCGCCGCGGGCGCCAAGAACGGCGACGCGGTCTTCTTCGCGGCCGGCAAGGAGCGCGCCTCCCAGGAGCTGCTCGGCGCCGCCCGCCTGGAGATCGGCCGCCGCTGCGAGCTGATCGACGAGTCCAAGTGGGCCTTCCTCTGGGTCGTCGACTTCCCGATGTTCGAGCCGATCGAGGACGACAAGGGCGCCTTCCAGGGCTGGCACGCGGTGCACCACCCGTTCACCGCCCCGACCAAGGAGTCGCTGGACACCTTCGACACCGACCCGGGCTCGGCGCTGTCCAACGCGTACGACCTGGTCCTCAACGGCTCGGAGCTGGGCGGCGGTTCGATCCGTATCCACCAGCGCGACGTGCAGAAGCGGGCGTTCGACGCGATCGGCCTCTCCGAGGAGGAGGCGGCCTCGCAGTTCGGCTTCCTGCTGGACGCCTTCAACTACGGCCCGCCGCCGCACGGTGGTGTCGCCTTCGGCCTCGACCGGATCGTCACGCTGCTCGGCGGGTACGACACCATCCGGGACGTCATCGCCTTCCCGAAGACGTCCACCGGTGGCGACCCGCTGACCGGCGCGCCGACCCCGATCACTCCGGCGCAGCGCCGCGAGGCCGGCGTGGACGCCAAGCCCAAGGTCCGCGAGGACGCCAAGTCCGAGGCTGAGCCCAAGGCCTGACGAAGCGTCACATCCGCTAACCTGCAACGGCCCCGGACGGTCCACCCACCGTCCGGGGCCGGTCCACAACGACGTGTGACACAGGGAGAGTTGACCGATGCAGGTCATAACGAGAGTGGAACGTCCGGCGGACGCCCCGGCGACCAGACGCGTCCACATGGCCGCGTTCCCCGGTCCGGACGAGGCGGACCTGGTGGACGCGCTGCGCCGCGATCCCGCCTGGCTGCCCGGGCTGTCCGTGGTCGCGGTCGACGGGACCGGCCTGGTGGTCGGCCACGCCCTGCTGACCCGGCTGCGGGTCGGGGACGGTGAGGCGCTGGCGCTCGCGCCGGTCGCCGTGGCACCGGAGTGGCAGCGCAGGGGAGTCGGCGAACTCGTCGTCCGGGCCGCGCTGTCGGCGGCCGAGGACGCGGGGGAGAAGCTCGTGGTCGTCCTCGGCGACCCGGCGTACTACGCGCGGTTCGGCTTCTCGCCGGCCGGGCGGCACGAGGTCGTCGGCCCGTTCGAGGTGCCGGACGCGTACTTCCAGGCACTGCCGCTGGCGTCGTACGACGGCGGCCCGCGCGGGCTCTGCCGCTACCCCGAGCCCTTCGTCGCGGTCTAGACCGCCGCGGCTCCTCCTCGGTCCGTCCCGCCGCCGGTTCGTCCCGCCGCCGGTCCGTCCCGGTCCGCCCTGCGGACCCGCCGTGCTGCGCCTACGGTGAGTGTGCATCAGCACGGGTCGGACGGAGGATCAGAGGGTGGCCGCGAAGCCGGAGCGACTGGCGAGGAAGCCGTACGAGCGGGAGCTGCTGCGGCTGCAGCAGGAGCTGGTGAAGCTCCAGGAGTGGGTGCGGGTCGAGGGCGCCCGGCTGGTGGTGGTCTTCGAAGGACGTGACGCCGCGGGAAAGGGCGGAGCGATCAAGCGGGTGACGGAGTACCTGAACCCGCGCATCGCCCGGGTCGCGGCGCTGCCCACGCCGACCGAGCGGGAGAAGACCCAGTGGTACTTCCAGCGGTACGTGGAGTACCTGCCCGCGGCCGGGGAGATCGTGCTCTTCGACCGCAGCTGGTACAACCGCGCCGGGGTCGAGCGGGTGATGGGCTTCTGCTCCGACGAGGACTACTGGCAGTTCCTGCACCAGTGCCCGAACTTCGAGCGGATGCTGATCGAGGCGGGCATCCTGCTGCGCAAGTACTGGTTCTCGGTGAGCGACACCGAGCAGGAACAGCGTTTCCGGGCCCGGCTGGGGGACCCGATGAAGCGCTGGAAGCTCTCCCCGATGGACGTCGAGTCGATCACCCACTGGGAGGACTACTCGCGGGCCAAGGACGAGATGTTCATCCACACCGACATCCCGGATTCGCCCTGGCACGTGGTGGAGAGTGACGACAAGCGGCGGGCCCGGATCAACATGATCGCCCACCTGCTGTCCACCGTGCCGTACCACGAGATCAAGGCGCCGCGGATCGACCTGCCGCCGCGCCCGGCCCCGCGCGGCTACCAGCGGCCCCCGCGCGACCTGCAGAAGTACGTCCCGGACCACGCTGCCAGACTGGAGTAGACGGGGCCCGCCGGGCGCTGCTGTCGAGAACCGGCCCCGTGTGGCGCCCGGGCGTCCGCAGGAGGCGCGCTCATGTTCGTCCGTACCGTCTACGCCACCGGCAACCCGGAGCGGATCGACCGGACCCTCGACGGGTTCAGGGCCGAGGCCGTCGGGCTGCTCACCGCCCAGCCCGGCTACCGGGGCTACGGGCTGTTCGCCGACCGCGAGCTCGGCAAGATCACCATGGGTTCGTGGTGGGAGTCCGCGCAGGCCGAGCGGGACAGCGACCGGGAGCTGCGGGCGCGCCGCGCCGAGCTGCTGGCGCCGTTCGAGGGCACGGCGGCCACCGCCCTGTGGGAGGTCGCGGTGGAGACCCCGCCCGGCGAGGCCGGGCCGGGCGCCTGGTTCCGCGTGGTGCGCACCGACGCCGACCCGGCCGCGGTGGACCGGATGGCGGAAGTCTTCCGGGACCGCGCGCTGCCGGTGCTGGAGAAGTCGCCGGGGTTCGTCTCCGCGGCGATGCTGGTCGACCGGGCGACCGGGCGCGCCTCGGTGGGCGCGATCTTCGCGGACCGGGAGACGCTGGTGGCCTCGCGCGGTCCGCAGGCCGACGCCCGGGCGAGGGCGGTCGCGGCGGCCGGCGTCACGGTGTGGTCGCTGGAGGAGTTCGAGGTCGTCCTGCTCGACCACCGTCGCTCGTAGGGCCCGGCCCCGGACCGCCCCGGCGTGTCGGCGGCCTCGCATAGGCTTCCGGTGTGGACGAACCGGACCTCTTCACCGCCGCCGCCGAGGAACTCCAGACCAGGGAGCCCGGCCGGGCGCCGCTGGCCGTACGGATGCGCCCGCGCACCCTGGACGAGGTGGCCGGGCAGCGGCAGCTGCTGAAGCCCGGCTCGCCGCTGCGGCGGCTGGTCACGAGCTCGCGCGGGCCGGCGGCCACCAGCTCGGTGATCCTCTGGGGCCCGCCCGGCACCGGGAAGACCACGCTGGCGCACGTGATCAGCCAGGCCGTCGAGGGGCGCTTCGTCGAGCTGTCCGCGATCACCGCCGGGGTCAAGGAGGTCCGGGCGGTGATCGACGGCGCCCGGCGCGCGGTCGGGATGTCCGGCCGGGAGACGGTGCTCTTCCTGGACGAGATCCACCGCTTCTCCAAGGCCCAGCAGGACTCGCTGCTGCCGGCCGTCGAGAACCGCTGGGTCACGCTGATCGCGGCGACCACCGAGAACCCGTACTTCTCCGTGATCTCCCCGCTGCTGTCCCGCTCGCTGCTGCTCACCCTGGAGTCGCTGACCGACGAGGACATCCGCGCACTGCTGCGCCGGGCGGTGGCCGACGAGCGCGGCCTGGAGGGCGCGCTGGAGCTGACCGAGGAGGCCGAGGACCACCTGGTCCGGCTGGCCGGCGGGGACGCCCGGCGGGCGCTCACCACGCTGGAGGCGGCGGCCGGGGCGGCGCTGGAGAAGGGCGAGCCGAGCATCACGCTGGCCACCACGGAGACGGCCGTCAACCACGCGGCGGTCCGCTACGACAAGGACGGCGACCAGCACTACGACGTGGCGAGCGCGCTGATCAAGTCGATCCGCGGCAGCGACGTGGACGCGACCCTGCACTACCTGGCCCGGATGATCGAGGCGGGGGAGGACCCGCGGTTCATCGCCCGCCGGCTGATGATCTCGGCCAGCGAGGACGTCGGCCTGGCGGACCCGACGGCGCTGCAGACGGCGGTGGCGGCCGCGCAGGCGGTGGCGCTGATCGGCTTCCCGGAGGCGCGGATCATCCTCTCCCAGGCGGCGATCGCGCTGGCGCTGGCGCCCAAGTCCAACGCGGCGTACCTGGCGATCGACGCGGCGCTGGCGGACGTCCGGCAGGGCCTGGCGGGTGCGGTGCCGGCACACCTGCGGGACGCCCACTACGGCGGCGCGGGCAAGCTCGGCCACGGCAAGGGCTACCGGTACCCGCACGACCTGCCGGAGGGCATCGCCGCCCAGCAGTACGCCCCGGACGCGGTGCACGGCCGGGAGTACTACCAGCCGACCCGGCGCGGCGGCGAGGCGCGGTACGCGGACGTCGTGGAGTGGACCCGGGGGCGGTTGCGCGGCGAGCGGCGCAGCGAGCAGAAGGCGGAGCGGCAGGCCGGGAAACCCGAGCAGCAGGCGGAGCGGCAGCCCGGGAAGGCCGAGCGGGAGCCGGAGCGGGAGCCCGGGCACAAGGGCGAGTGACCGGCGGCTATACTCGGTCGGAGTGCCATGTCCCGGGACGGCGGCGGGGGAGACCCCACCGACCGGCCGCACCAGCGGGACATCGGCGGTAGGCCCCTTCCGAGGGGCCCGCACCAGGAGCGTCGCGCACCGTTTCGGTGTCGCGGGTGGCCCAGGTTCTGGGCCGGCCCGTGTGACAAGCACTTTCGTGCCCGGCTCCGGAGAGCGGCTGATCCCATCGCGCAGGCGGCGGGGTTTTCTCCGGGTCGCGACATGCGACCTCCGTCAACACCTGGTGAAGCCGTATTCGTGAGCAAGGAAGGTTTGGTTCATGGCGAACCAGAAGCGTCCCAAGGTCAAGATCGCGCGTGCGCTCGGCGTGCCGCTGACCCCGAAGTCCGTCAAGTACTTCGAGGCCCGCCCGTACCCGCCCGGCCAGCACGGCCGTGGTCGCAAGCAGAACTCGGACTACAAGGTCCGTCTGCTTGAGAAGCAGCGTCTTCGCGCCCAGTACGACCTGAGCGAGAAGCAGCTGTCGCGTGCGTTCGACCGCGCGAAGAAGGCCGAGGGCAAGACCGGTGAGGCGCTCGTCGCCGAGCTGGAGACCCGTCTGGACTCCCTGGTCCTGCGTTCGGGCATCGCCCGCACCATCTACCAGGCCCGCCAGATGGTCGTCCACGGCCACATCGAGGTCAACGGTGGCAAGGTCAACAAGCCGTCGTTCCAGATGAAGCCGGGCTTCGTGGTGACCGTCCGCGAGCGCAGCAAGGAGAAGGTCCCCTTCCAGGTCGCCCGTGAGGGTGGCTACGCGGGTGAGGGCCAGACCCCGAAGTACCTTGAGGTCAACCTGAAGGCCCTGGCCTTCCGCCTGGACCGTGCGCCGCAGCGCAAGGAGGTCCCGGTGATCTGTGACGAGCAGCTCGTCGTCGAGTACTACTCGCGCTGACCCGCGAGCGGTTCCGCTCTTCGCAGGACCACGAGTGAGCCCCCGTCGCCTTTCGAGGCGGCGGGGGCTTGCCCCTTTTCCGGGCGCCGCCGGTTCTCCGGGTGCCGCCGGTTCTCCCGACGTCGCCGGTTTCCCGGGCGCCGCCGGTCAGACGCTCTCGCCGGCCATCGCGGCGGCCAGCCGCAGGTGCGGGCGGGCCTCCTCGGTGCGGCCCTGGCGCTCCAGGGTGCGGCCGAGCATCATCCGGGCGTAGTCCTCGGCCGGGTCGGCGTCCAGGATCCGGATCAACTCGGCCTCGGCGCGGCCGAGTTGGGCGGAGTGGTAGTAGCTGCGGGCGAGCAGCAGCCGGACGGAGAGGTTGGCCGGCTCCTCGGCCAGCACGCCCTCAAGCATGCGGGCGGCGTCGGTGTACGCCTTGGAGTCGAAGTAGAACGTCGCCATGCGGTACTCGTCGGCGGTGTTGTGGACGGCCATGGTGCTCCTTCCGGGTGGATCCTTGCCTCCTCAAGCAACGGACAAGTTTCAACTATTCCGGACCGGCGAGGGGGCCGGCGCGGGCGGCACCGAGCAGGGCCCCGGACCGCGCTCGGGGCCCTCCGCCGAGCCTCCGCCGCCGAGCGCCCGGCTGACGGCCTCGTCCACGTCCAGCCGGGCCCCGGCCTCGTAGCACTCCCGGTACTCCTGCTCGGTCAGCCCGGCCCGGGCCCGCTCCGCGCACTCCTGGTGGGTGCCGAAGAAGTTCCGCGAGCCGAGGAACGGCGTGCCGACCGCGCGCCAGATCCGGTGCGCGGCGCCCTGCAGCACCCGGGCCTCGCGCAGGTCGCCCGCCTCGTCCGGGCCGTTCGGCTCGGTCTCCAGCAGCGCCAGCAGGTCGATCCCCAGCACGATGCCGAGCAGGTCGTGGAAGAGGTGGTTCAGCCGCACGCACTCCCGGGCCAGCGCGCGGGCCGCCTGGACCGCGCCGTCCAGCCAGTGCGAGTACGCCGTCGCGTACAGCACGTACGCGTACGCCCACTGCTCGCCGTGCTCCTCGCACAGTTCGCGGGCCTGGCCGAACCAGAGCTCACCGCTGTCCAGGTCGCCCTGGAACAGGTAGGCCAGGCCGAGCTCCAGCATGGCCATCGCGACGTTGCTGTTGAGCTCGCCGATGGTCCGGTAGTGCCAGAGCGCCTCCTCGAACAGCTCGGCGGCGCGGTGCGGGTCGTCGCCGATCAGGGCGGCGCAGCCCTGGCGGTGGACGGCGTAGGCGAGGGCCCGGTCGTCACCGGTGTCCAGGGCCTGGCGGCGGCACTCCTCCAGGGCGGGACGGGCGGCGGCCAGGTCCCCCTGGAGCGTGGCCGTGTAGCCGGTCACCCAGAGCGCCTTGGCCCGGGCCTCGGTGGGTTCGCGGTCCAGTGCGAGTGCGCGGTCCAGCCAGTGCCGGCCCTCGCCGAGGTGGCCGCAGCCGACCCAGTAGAACCAGAGCGTGCCGGCCAGCAGCAGGGCGATCTGCTCCTCGCCGGGCTCGCCGAGGCAGAACTCCAGCGCCGCTCGGAGGTTGGTGTGGGCCAGCGCGGTGCGTTCGGCGGTCTCCGCCTGGCGGGGGCCGAACCACTCCACCTCGCCCCAGGTGGCGACGCCCAGGTACCAGTCCCGGTGGCGGCGGCGCAGCCGCGGCTCCTCGCCGGCGGCGCGCAGCCAGTGGCCGCCGTACTCGCGCAGGGTGTCCAGCAGCCGGAAGCGGACGCCGAAGGCGCTGTCCTCGCGCAGCACCACGGACTTGGCGACCAGCTCGTCGAGCAGGTCCAGCACGTCCTCGGGCTCGATGCCGTCGCCGGCGCAGACGTACTCGGCGGCCTCAAGGTCGAAGCTGCCGGCGAAGATCGACAGGCGGGCCCAGAGTAAACGTTCCTGCACCGTGCAGAGCTCGTGACTCCAGCCGATCGTCGTCCGCAGCGTCTGGTGCCGCGGCAGGGCCGTCCGGGAGCCGCCGGTGAGCAGCCGGAAGCGGTCGTCCAGGCGGGCGGTGATCTGCTCCACGGACAGCGCCCGCAGCCGCCCGGCCGCCAGCTCCACGGCCAGCGGGATGCCGTCCAGCCGTCGGCAGAGCAGGCCGACCGCCTCGGCGTTGGCCTCGGTCACCGCGAAGGAGGGCAGCACCGCCCGGGCCCGGTCGGCGAACAGCCGCACCGCGTCCGGCAGCGCGCCGGGCCCGGCGGGCCCGGCCGGCGCCGGGTCGACCGGCAGCGGCGCGAGGGTCAGCAGGTGCTCGCCGGAGGCGCGCAGCGCGGTGCGGCTGGTGGCCAGCAGGCGCAGGCCGGGCAGCGCCCGCAGCAGCGCGTCCGCCAGCTCGGCGCAGGCCTCGACCAGGTGCTCGCAGCCGTCCAGCACCAGCAGCAGGCGGCGGCCGGCCAGCCGCTCGGTCAGCACGTCCAGCGGCGGACGGGCGGTGCCGTCGGTCAGCCGCAGGGCCTCCAGGACGGCGTGGCCGAGCAGCAGCGGGTCCTGCACCGGGGCGATGTCCACCAGCCAGGTGCCGTCCGGGAACCCGCCGCCCGCGCGGGCCGCCGCGCGCAGCGCCAGCCGGCTCTTGCCCACCCCGCCCGGACCGGTCACCGTCACCAGCCGGGCCGTGGCCAGCAGACCCGCCAGTTCGGCCAGTTCCCGCTGCCGCCCGACGAAGCCGGTCACCTCGGCCGGCAGCCGGCCGTGCTCCGGCTCGCGCGGCCCCGCCGGGGGCTCCCCGGGCTGTGCTGTCCAGTCGCCGGCCAAGCGCTGCTCCCGTCTCCCAGGCCGGACCGTTCGCGGCCCGGACGTGCTCGGGCCGTCCGCGCGACGGCCTGCCTGGCAGAACGAGGTGACCGGCCGGTAGGTTACGCGCGCGGATCGCACACCCGGTCGGACCGACCGCGTCGACAACCCGGTCCGGAAACCGGGCGTGGGCGCGATAGGGTTCCGTCTGGAGAACAGCAAGGCGAGGGAGCGCGCAAAGGTGTCCGTGGGAGAGCTGGCCGGATTGCTCGTCGCCGTGTTCTGGGCGGTCCTGGTCACCCTGCTCGCCGTGGTCCTCGTCCGCCTCTCGCGGGTGCTGAAGGAGGCCGCCGTCCTGGTCTCCGCCGTCACCGAACAGGCCGTGCCGCTGCTGACCGACGCGGGCGCCGCGGTGCGCAGCGCCAACGAGCAGCTGGAGCGGGTGGACGAGATCACCGCCAACGTGCAGGACGCCGCCGCCAACGCCAACGCGCTCTCCTCCACCGTGGCCGCCACCCTGGGCGGACCGCTGGTGAAGGTCGCGGCCTTCAGCTACGGCGTCCGCAAGGCCGTCGCCAAGCAGCAGGGCCACCTGCCGTCCGTGCCGCTGCAGACCGGCGAGCGCGACGAGCTGGCCCGGCTGATCCGGGCCGAGGTGCGTGCCGCGACCGCGCCCAGGGGCGGCCTGCTCTCCAGGGTCCGTCGAGCGGTGAGGGGCTGACGTCATGGCACGCATCTTCTGGATGGCGGTCGGCGCCGGTGCCGCGGTGTGGGCCATGAAGAAGGCCAACGGCGCGGTGCAGAAGCTCACGCCGGACAGCCTCTCCGGTACCGCCGCGCGCGGCGCGCTGCACCTGGGCGACCTCGCCAAGCAGTTCGCCCAGGACGTGCGGGCCGGCATGGCCGAGCGCGAGGAGCAGCTGAAGGACGACCTCGGGCTGCACGGCACCGCCGTGGTGGAGCCCCGAAGAGTCCTGCGCGGCGAGCCGCAGTACCGAGCTATCTCGGCGGCGCCCGGAAGCCGGGCCGCCGCCCTGCCCCCCGCCCGCGGTTCCCGAACCGCTCCCCAAGCCATTGAAGAAACGCCCCGCCGCGCCCTGCCGCCGCGGGGCGGCACCCCGAACCGGAAGGACCAATAATGGAGTCGGCTGAGATCCGCCGCCGCTGGCTGCGCTTCTTCGAGGAGCGCGGCCACACCGTCGTTCCGTCGGCGTCCCTGGTCGCCGACGACCCCACCCTGCTGCTCGTCAACGCCGGCATGGTGCCGTTCAAGCCCTACTTCCTGGGCGAGGTCAAGCCGCAGTTCTCGCGCGCCACCAGCGTCCAGAAGTGCGTGCGCACCCTGGACATCGAGGAGGTCGGGAAGACCACCCGGCACGGCTCCTTCTTCCAGATGTGCGGCAACTTCTCCTTCGGCGACTACTTCAAGGAAGGAGCCATCAAGTTCGCGTGGGACCTGCTCACCACGCCCGTCGCGGACGGTGGCTACGGCCTGGAGGAGGAGAAGCTCTGGATCACCGTCTACAAGGACGACGACGAGGCCGAGCAGATCTGGCGTGACGTCATCGGCGTCCCCGCCGAGCGGATCCAGCGCCTCGGCATGAAGGACAACTTCTGGTCGATGGGCGTCCCCGGCCCGTGCGGCCCGTGCTCGGAGATCAACTACGACCGCGGCCCCGCGTACGGCGAGGAGGGCGGCCCGGCCGTCAACGGCGAGCGCTACCTGGAGATCTGGAACCTGGTCTTCATGCAGTACGAGCGCGGCCACGGCGACGGCAAGGACGGCTTCGAGATCCTCGGCGACCTGCCGAGCAAGAACATCGACACCGGCCTCGGCCTGGAGCGCCTCGCCGCCATCCTGCAGGGCGTCGACAACCTCTTCGAGATCGACACCAGCCGGATGATCCTCGACCGCGCCGCCGAGCTGACCGGTCACGCCTACGGCGCCGACCACAAGTCGGACGTCTCGCTGCGCGTGGTCACCGACCACATCCGCACCGCGCTGATGCTGGTCGGCGACGGCGTCACCCCCGGCAACGAGGGCCGCGGCTACGTGCTGCGCCGCATCCTGCGCCGCGCCATCCGCAACATGCGCCTGCTGGGCGCCACCGAGCCGGTGGCCAAGGAGCTCATCGACGTCGCCATCAAGGCGATGGCGCCGCAGTACCCCGAGCTGGAGGCCGACCGCAAGCGCATCGAGACGGTCGTCGTCGGCGAGGAGGCGGCCTTCCTGCAGACCCTGAAGGCCGGCACCAACCTGCTGGACGCCGCGGTCACCGACACCAAGCAGTCCGGCGGCGTGGTGCTCTCCGGCGAGCAGGCGTTCAAGCTGCACGACACCTACGGCTTCCCGATCGACCTCACCCTGGAGATGGCCGAGGAGCAGGGCCTCCAGGTGGACGAGGCCGGCTTCCGCCGCCTGATGCAGGAGCAGCGGGACCGCGCCAAGGCGGACGCCAAGGCCAAGAAGATGGGCCACGCCGACGTCGCCGCGTACCGCGAGGTCGCCGACAAGTCCGGTGCGAGCGTCTTCACCGGCTACTCCCTCACCGAGGGCGAGGCCACCGTGGTCGGCCTGCTGGTGGACGGCGTGCCCTCGCCGGCCGCCTCCGAGGGCGACGAGATCGAGATCATCCTCGACCGCACCCCGTTCTACGCCGAGGGCGGCGGCCAGCTCGCCGACCACGGCCGGATCCGGCTGGAGTCCGGCGCGGTGGTGGAGATCCGCGACGTGCAGCAGCCCGTCCCGGGCGTCATCGTGCACTCCGGCGGCGTGCTGTTCGGCGAGGTCGTGCTGGGCGCCTCGGCGTACGCCACGATCGACACCGAGCGCCGCCGGGCGATCGCCCGCGCCCACTCGGCCACCCACCTGACCCACCAGGCGCTGCGCGACGCGCTCGGCCCGACGGCCGCCCAGGCCGGCTCCGAGAACGCCCCCGGCCGCTTCCGCTTCGACTTCGGCTCGCCCGCGGCCGTCCCGGGCACCGTGCTGGTCGACGTCGAGCAGAAGATCAACGACGTGCTGGGCCGCGAACTCGACGTCACCGCCGAGGTCATGACGATGGACCAGGCCCGCAAGGCCGGCGCCATCGCGATGTTCGGCGAGAAGTACGGCGACGAGGTCCGGGTCGTCACCATCGGCGACTTCTCCAAGGAGCTGTGCGGTGGCACGCACGTCGGCAACACCGCCCAGCTGGGCCTGGTGAAGCTGCTCGGCGAGTCCTCGATCGGCTCCGGCGTGCGCCGCGTGGAGGCGCTGGTCGGCGTCGACGCGTACAAGTTCCTGGCGCGTGAGCACACCGTGGTCTCCCAGCTCACCGATCTGGTCAAGGGCCGTCCGGAGGAGCTGCCGGAGAAGATCTCGGGCATGCTCGCCAAGCTCAAGGACGCCGAGAAGGAGATCGAGCGCTTCCGCGCCGAGAAGGTGCTGGCCGCCGCGGCGGGCCTGGCCGACTCGGCCGAGGACGTGCACGGCATCGCCGTGGTCGCCGCGCAGGTCGCCGACGGCGTGGGTGCGGACGAGCTGCGCAAGCTGGTCCTGGACGTGCGCGGCCGCCTCGGCTCGCGCCCGGCCGTGGTCGCCGCCTTCACCGTGGCGAACGACCGCCCGCTGACCGTGATCGCCACCAACGAGGACGCCCGCGGTCGCGGCATCAAGGCCGGCGAGCTGGTCCGGACCGCCGCCAAGACCCTCGGCGGCGGCGGTGGCGGCAAGGACGACGTGGCCCAGGGCGGCGGCTCCAACCCGGCCGCGGTCGGCGAGGCCATCGCCGCGGTGCGCGGCCTGGTCGCGGAGCGCGCCAGCTGATGGAGCAGGAGGAGAGGCCCTTCCGGCGTGGGCGGCGGATCGCCGTCGACGTCGGTGACGCCCGGATCGGGGTCGCGTCCTGCGACCCCGACGGGGTGCTCGCCACGCCCGTGGAGACCGTCCCGGCCGGCGTGAAGTCGCAGGCCAGGATCGCCGCCATCGTCGACGAGTACGGCGCGATGGAGGTGATCGTCGGGCTGCCGCGCTCGCTGAGCGGCAAGGAGGGCCCGGCGGCGGAGAAGGTCCGGGCGTACGCGGCGCGGCTGGCCAACCGGCTCTACCCGGTGCCGGTGCGGCTGGTGGACGAGCGGATGTCGACCGTCACCGCGACCCACGGGCTGCGGGCGTCGGGGGTCAAGGCGAAGAAGGGCCGCTCGGTGGTCGACCAGGCCGCCGCGGTGGTGATCCTGCAGACCGCCCTTGAGTCCGAACGGGTGAGCGGACGCCCGCCCGGTGAGAGCGTCGAGGCGGTCGGCTGAGGAGCCTGATCTAACGTCCCGATTGAGGGGTGGGGGGGGGGGGGGCCGCCCCCGCCCCCCCCGCGGGGCGGGGGGGGGGGCAGCTCGCGAAGTTGTGTGGGTAGGGGGGAGAGGTGGGTGCGCGCGGCGGGCGCGCCGGCACGC